>WHTF01000009.1 GCA_009379725.1 Deltaproteobacteria bacterium | reverse complement strand
CTATCAGCTTGGCCACGGCGCGCGTAAAGCATCCCTCCCGCTTTCACGCCGGTCACCGGAATCCAGATCTTTCCTTCGCTCCAGCCGGTCTCATCACTCCGAACGTAACCTCGCGCAAGCCAGCCGGGATAGACGGGCCGGCCAAGCAACGCCTCGGTTTTCGGATGTTTGTTAGCGCGAGTTACCGCTTCAAGAACCAACGGAGAGCTTCGGAACAGCACTTTATAGGGAATATAGTTAGCGACCTCCGGCACGTGTGGGAGGAGGAAAAGGATCGCCGCGATCAGCAGATGCCGGAGGTGCCGGCGCGCCTGTGGAGTTTTAAGAGGAGAGCGCGGTGTTTTTTGCTGAGCAACCGGCGTATTGCAGCTCGGACACTGCTTGGTACCGGGAGAAAGTGTGACGCCGCATTTATCACAACGCTCGAACTTGCTTGGATCAATCCCGTCGCTCATGTTCGTAAGCGGAGTATTCTAACCGACTACGCGATACGGCGAAAGTTAAAATAATCTCTAAAGGCAAAACCGGCGATATAGGATAGACAAAAGGCGGGAGAGCCCAATGAGGCCCGGATCCAGGTCAGGTCTATTTTTGGGGCACCCCCAGGGTCAGGGCTTTATCTTATAGTTACAGCCGAACGATTTCCCCCAGGGCACGTCTACTTCGTTGTAAATTTTCTTGAGCACTCTACAGTTTGACAAGGCAAAAGCAGACATTCACCCAGCTATATGCTGTATGCCACTTACGTCCGGTGCCGTGGTCTTTCGGCTCAATGCCGCGAAACGTATTCGGCGATAGATCGATAATTGAGGCGCTGCATCACCTGGTCGACCCGGGCCACAGGCGGGGAAATTTCTTCGGCAGGCTCGACGCCCGTGTCGAGCGCTCGATAAAGATGGTCTCGCGGAAATCCTCCAGGATGCGCGCCGGCCTCGGAAGCGGCGCGCATTAGCGGGGATGCGCAGCCGCGAGTCCGACGAGCGCTACTTTAGCAAATAGCCGAACATCTCGCGCGCCTTGCGGACAACTTCCTGGCTCGGCGCATTCACCATCGGAAACTTGTCCTTCCATTCGTACGGCCGCGTCGCATCGATGACCATGCGTGAATTGGTGAAGTCTCTCATCTTGCGCTGTTCCGGCGTCAGCCGGGGATCGGCCGGCGTGCTGCGCATGCGGCTTAAGATATCCACGGAGGTAGCCGGGTCGTAGCGCGACAGCATTGCCCACATGAGCTGGTCGAGATTTGAAACGTCGATGTCGTCATCGACGACAATCACCATCTTACAGCCATACACCGAGGCACCGCAGCTCGCGGCCAGTGCTCCCACCTGTTTGGCATGGCCGGGATAGCGCTGCTTGATGGCCAGCGCGACTAGCATGCGCGAGGCGCCGATCTCGTGCGGCCACACCTGAGTCACATCGGGGACGCCGGCACTGCGCAATTGTTGCTTGAGCATGGCCGAGCGCATGATGGCGCGGTAGCGCGCCATCTCGTCCGAGCCGCCGCCGATCGGCGGCACGCCGAGAATAATGGGATCGTTGCGATGATAGATGGCTTCGATCTCCAATGCCGGCTGCGCGCTTTCATCGGAAGCGTAATAGCCGGTCCATTCGCCAAACGGTCCCTCGAACTTGCGATTCTTGTCGTTTAAGAAACCTTCGAAAACGATTTCGGCATTGGCCGGAAAAGGCAAGCCGGTGATTTTGCCGCGGACGACATCAACGGGTTTTCGCCGCATCCCGCCGACGATGTCGTATTCGCACACGCCGTAGGGATGCTCCGTTCCGGCCATGAAGAAAAACAGCGGATCGCCGCCGATGACCAGGGCAAGCGGCATCTTCTCGCCGCGCTTGAAGTATTTTTCCCGATGCATGTAACCATGCTTGCCCGGCACCATCAGCAGGCTGACGGTCTTTTTGTCTTGGATCATGGCACGGTAGCAACCCGCGTTGATCCATTTTTCGTCAGGATCCATGGTAACCGAGTAACAGCCGGTGCCGATGTAACGCCCGCCGTCATTCACATGCCAGATCGGCGTTGGAAACTTCATGATATCGATATCGTCACCTTTGAGGACGTTTTCGAAGACCGGGCCGTCATCGACGAATACCGAAGAAATGTGCTCGGGACTCTTCTGATAATGTTCGAAGTAGGCGTCGCTCAGCTCCTGCTTGGTCAATCCCTGGGGAAATCCAAACGTCATGGCGCGCCGCTTGCCCGCGAAGGCATTGATGAGGAGACGAAAGCCTTTGGGACAGCCCGGCACCTCATCGAACAGCACCGCCGGTCCATCGTCCGGCGGAACCACGACATCGGTGGCCAGGCCAATCTCTTCCTGCCACGACGCGCCGAGGACGGTCTTCAACTCACCCAGCTTCTCAGCTTCATGCATCCATTCGCGCAAATCGGTAAAAGCAATATGCGGCTGAATCTTTGAACTATCGAACATGAGCGCTCCTTAGAAGAATTTGAGTTTCACGTTAATCTTTCGGAAAACCAGTACGAGTGTCTATTTCGAGGACTAAACTACCCTAGCATAATCAACCCAGGCGATGGAATTGGTCTCACAAACGGATTGACCTCATCGATGCAGGTGCCCAGCCGCACAACCAGTCAATGGCGATCCAACCAATCGCGAATAATCTTGTTGGTCACCTCCGGCTTTTGCCAGAAAAAGCCGTGACCACAGCTCTCTACCACCGCGAATTCGGCGTTCTTAATATTCTCGCGCAGATGCTGTGAAGTTACATAATGATTGCCGGTGTCGGCGTCGGCTTTGTCTTCGCCGCCGACCAGAACTAATGTCGGCGAAGTAATCTTGTGCAGCCACTCACCGGTTTCATGCTGATTGCGCGCGATGACATGACGTAGATAAGGGTCAAGCTCCGGTCGATTTTCCCAGAACGTTTTGAACAGCGTTTCCAACACTTCAGGATGCGCCTTGACGAAGTCGGCTGGAAAGAAAAAAGGGCTTTGAAAGTGGCTCCACATGTGTTCCCGGTAGCCCTTCTCGATCAGGCTCTCCAAGCTATGGAGCGTCAGCCAGCGCGGGTACTCCGGGTTGCCCATACTGCCGGAGCCGGACGCCGCTTGGATCATACTGCGTACTTTATGTGGATGATCGATGGCTAACCACTGGCAAACCCGCCCGCCCATGGAGTGGCCGATGATGTGCGCCGGCTCTTTGATACCGATGGCATCGAGCAGATTCACGGCATCATGGGCAAACTGCCGTGTCGAATACGCTCCGGAAGGCGCGTCGGACTTGCCCACGCCGCGGTGATCGTAAACAATTACCTGGTACTGGTCGGTGAACGCCGGCACCTGGCAAAGCTTCCATGGCTCGCCCGGCCAACCGGTGCCGGAGACGAAGAGGAACGGCACACCGCTGCCGAAACTTTCATAGTGTAAACGAACATCGCCGGCTTGAGCGTACGGCATCTCCGACTTCCTTGTGAAGTAAATTAGGACTCGAAACGGTTAACTTGCCTATGTTTCTTTTAGCTGAGAGCGCCAAGTTTCGTTCAAGCAGTTCCATTCGTTCAAGTAGTTAAACTCAATCCCCTCATACCGTTTGAACGTTTTGAACGCGCGCAACGCGCTAGGGCACGAACAACGTGTCGATAACGCCCGCGGCCTCTTTCGGAAAGATTCCCAGCTCGACACTTTCTTTGAGATATTTCTTCTCGACGTCGAGATTCGCCTTGTCCGGCCAGGCGAAATCAGGCGGCAGCAGAAACTGCCGCGTGCGGCTCCAACCGAGCTTCAACTCCTCTGGTTTATCGAGGCCGAACAAGCGCTTGGCATGTTTGCGGAAGTGCTCCTCGTCCTGCTGCACTCCCTTGATCATCTCCTGCCAGGCAGCGCGAATTTTCGGCACCAACGGCTGGTTTTTGCTTATCCAGGATTGCAGACCTCCTATCCAACCGAGAGTTTTAACCTCGGTGTTCAAAAGCCGGTTCATCTCCTCGCGCGGCGTCACCAGGACCCGGTACTTGCCGGTGGCCAGGAGTTTTGAGACATGCGCCTCCCAGCTGTAACCCGCTTCCACCTCGCCCCGTTCCAATACCGTGCTGATGCCCGCGGCGCCGAGTTTCTTGAGCTGATAGAATTTCTCGATACTGATGCCCTGCTTGCGCATGATGTAGTCGAAGTTATTGTAAGCCGAAGTGACCTCCGGCGGCACGGCAAAAGGTTTACCCTTCAAATCTTTGAGATTTTTGTACGGCGCGTCCTTGCGCACGAGAATCGCATTGTGCGGCGTTTGATACGGCTGGATCAGTCGAATCGCAATATTGTTGAGGTTGGCTCTGATTGCTGACTCCGACGTAGATAAGCCCAGCGGAATCGCCCCGATAGCCACCAGACGTTCCACGTCCGCCACCCCGGCCCAGCGCGGTTTGAGCACGAAGCCGTGTTTTCGATCGATTGCTTTGTCGATGAGATACTGACCTCCGAGGCCGAATAGCCCGTCTTCAGGAAGACCGATCTCGACAGTGGGCAGCTCGGCGGCTCGGATTTTCGCGCCGGCGATCAACAAAGCAACCCCGACAACAACGACGCTCAGCAGCGGCAACTTGACGATAGTTCGCTTCATGATGGCACCTCATCCTTCTCCATAAGCTTGAGCACGGATTGCAAAAGTCTTTTTTTGAAAGCAATAAATTGCAGATCATCCACATCCCGCGCGCCGGGTGGCAGAGGATTTTCTAGGATATCGACAATACCTGCCGGGCGCGCGCACAGGATGATAATACGATCTCCCATGTAGGCGGCCTCTTCGACGTCGTGTGTGACGAGAACCGTAGACTGCTTCAAATGCTCGCAGATCCGCAGCGTTTCCTCGCGCAACCGGCGCGCCGTCAATTGATCGAGCTTGCTGAACGGCTCATCCATCAGCAAAACTTCCGGCTCGATGACGAGCCCGCGGGCGAGGCCGACGCGCTGGCGCATGCCGCCGGAAAGATAGAGCGGAAACTGATTGCGAAATTCGCTGAGACCGACGATTTCGAGATATTTGCGCAGGCGATCGGACCATTCGGCATGCGGTATCGACATTCCTTTCAACGCGAAGGTGAGGTTCTCCTCCACGCTTTTCCAATGGAGCAGCCGCGGATCTTGGAAGACATAACCGAGCCGGGGCGAATGAGACGGCGCCGAACCGTGGTTGGAAATCACTTCCACCCGGCCCTGATCGAGCCGCTCAAGACCTGATATGGCGTTTAGCAACGTCGACTTGCCACAACCCGATGGACCGAGAAGGCAAGTGATGCCGAACTCCTTGGTGTCGAAGGAGACCCGGTCGAGAACGAGCATGTCCGTGCCGTCCTCGCGGGAGAAGTATTTCACCGCGTTCTCGACCTGAACGTAAGCCATCTAGCGTCTCCAGGCCTCGACGCGGGGCCGCCATCGGGTAATCCGGCTCTCCAACCAGCCGATCATGCCGAACTCGATAATGATCATCACCACAAGGAAAGTGATCGCCCACGCGAGCACCTGCTTCATGGAAAAAACATTGAAGCCACGCACCACCTGATAGCCGACGCCGTTGCTAAAGCCGAACATCTCGACCACGACCACGACCTTCCATGCCAGACCCAGACCGTAGCGAATCGCCGCCAGAATGTGAGACACGAGTTGCGGCAAAATTACATCCACCACTTTTGACCAGGGGCCGGCGTGAAACGCCGTGCTCATGTCGATCAGATCTTTGTCGATGGATTTGGTTCCTTGCCACAAACTGATCGTTAGCATGGGAAAGATGGTGACCGCCACGGCTGCATAGGCGCTGGTCTCGTTGAGGCCGAAAAACATGATCATCATCACCGCCCAAACCAGCCCCGGCATGGTCAGTCCCAGAATCACCGGCGGCTCGAAGAAGTTCTCCAGCGACTTGACCGTCCCCATGAGAATTCCCAGCGGTATGCTGACCAACATGGCGATGGCGAATCCGACTCCGACGCGACGCAAGGTGGCGCCCATTTCGGTGAAGAACTGTCCGGTGCTAACGATGGCGGCGACTTCGGAAAAGGTCTCAATCGGGTGCGGGATCAAGCTGGGCGGGAAAAAAAAGGTCAGCGCCCACCAGACGAGAAGCATCGCCAGGATCGAAGCGATCCTGAGGCCGGTGGTCCAAGCAGCCTCACGACCATGCCCCATTTTGCTTCGCGCCGGAATAGCGCTGCCTTCGGTGGCAAGAGGCGCTTGCACCGATGCCGCCAAGGCTTTTTCTTCCCGGGCCATAACTGTGGGCAATCTATTGTGTTCGATTTTTGCTGTCAACATAGTAAACGCGGCATTGTTGATCGGTGAGGCACAAGTCACTATTTTCATGTTGATGTTTCGGCGCAATATCAGCTAATCTCGCAGTCATGCGAATGGAAGAATGGAGCGATGGAGTACTGGAATCTGAAGTACTGAAAAAAAAGCACCTCACTCCGGTTTCTTCGCCCAATACTCCGACAGTCCAGTACTCCAAATTTTTATAGGAGTTTAGTGAAATGAAACTTAGTCTTCGATTATTGGCTCTTGCCCTGATGCTATCCACCGCGAGCGTCGCTTTCGCCCAGGACACGTTCTTCAAAGGCAAGACGGTGCGCATCATCGTGCCCTTCTCCGCCGGCGGCGGCTACGATGTCTATTCTCGGATCATAGGCCGCCACATGGGCAAATATATCCCCGGGAACCCGGTCTTCGTGGTCGAGAACATGACCGGCGCAGGCGGCCTGATCGGCATCAATCATGTTTACAAGGTTTCCAAGCCGGACGGCCTCACCATCGGCACGCCCATCGGCACGATGTTCATCGACCAACTCATCGGCAAACCAGGGATCGAATTCGATGGACGCAAGTTCGAATATATCGGCGCGCCGGCGCAGGATACCCAGCTCCTGATCGTGCACAAGCGCACCGGCATCAAAAGCGTTGAGCAATGGCTGGCGCATCCGGCACCGGTCAAATTCGGCAGCACGGGTCCGGGCTCGGCCAATGAATCGATTCCAAAAATCGCCAAAGAGGCGTTAAACCTGCCGCTGCAAGTGGTGTCGGGCTATAAAGGCAGCTCGGTCATCCGCCTGGCGTTTAACGGCGGCGAGGTCGACGGCGTCGCCAACGCTTGGGAATCCATGGTGTCGACCTGGCCGGAAGAGCTTCGCAACGGCGACGCAGTGATTCTGCTGCAAGCGTCGGGCAAGCGTCACCCGGAACTCGCCAACGTTCCGTTGGTGATCGATTACGCAAAAACCGACATGGCTAAAAAGCTGGTGCGTGGTGTCATCAATAACTTCGGCGCAACCGCGCGGCCTTACGTGGTCACCCCGGGTACGCCTAAGGCGCGGGTGGAAATCTTACGCAAAGCCTTCATGGATACCATGAAAGACCCGGAGTTCGGCGCTGAACTTAAGAAGGCGAAACTCGATTTGAATTCGCTCGATGGCCAAACTTTGGAAAACAATATCAAGGAGCTATTTGCGCTCGACAAAGCGTTGATCCCCAAGTTGACAGAGATCCTGAAATAGGAAAGGATCGGCAAGCATTTCTTTATC
This sequence comes from Deltaproteobacteria bacterium, assembly GCA_009379725.1. Classification (GTDB taxonomy): domain Bacteria; phylum Desulfobacterota; class Binatia; order UBA9968; family UBA9968; genus WHTF01. The sequence continues at coordinate 60,557 of WHTF01000009.1, read as the reverse complement.
TAGTGATATTTAAAAGTTCGTGTCAGAAGGAGTGAACCATGATTGTCGATGCCGATGCGCACGTCGTTGAGACCGAACACACCTGGGATTATCTCGATGCTTCGGAAAAGAAATTTCGCCCTCAACTCTTTCAATCCGCCGACAATCCCAATGCGCAATACTGGTTCGTCGACGGCAAAGCCATCGGCTTCCGCCCGCCGACGTTGACGGAACAAGAGCTGATTGCCCTTTCCAAGACGACCGGCCGTGAGCTCAAAACAGCTCCCGAAGCGCGGGAGCTGCGCGACGTGGAACTGCGCTTGAGCCATATGGACAAGCTGGGCATCGACGTCCAGATACTGTTCAACACCATGTGGATTGCGCGGGTCGCCGACAAGGCCGAGGCGGAGATCGCGCTGTGCAAATCCTGGAACCACTGGATGGCCGACGTCTGGAAGCAAGGCAAAAATCGTTTGCGCTGGTCTTGCGTCGTTCCGGCGATGACGATCAACGAGGCGCTCCAGCAAATGCGCTTCGCCAAGGAGAACGGCGCGGTAGCGGTGAGCCTTCGTCCCTTCGAAGACGACAAACATCTCGTCGACCCCTATTTTTATCCGATTTACGAGGAAGCGACCCGGCTGAATATGGCGGTAGCCGTTCACATCGCCAACGCCAGCCCACAACTATTGGATCAATTTAAACCGCGCTATGACAAGATGGGCGGCTTCGCGCAATTTCGCATTCCCACCGTGATTACCTGTTTGTCTCTGATGATGAGCGAAGTGCCCAATGACTTCCCGAAGCTGCGCTGGAGTTTTGTTGAAGCGTCGGCACAGTGGGTGCCGTGGGTCGTGAAGGAAGCGGTGCGGCGAACCGGCGCTAAAGGGTTTCCCGAGCTGCCCTTTAAAGAGTTCCGGATCTACGTCACCACGGAAACCAACGATGACTTTGATTTCATCCTGAGATATGCCGGTGAAGACAACCTCGTCATCGGCACGGACTATGGCCATACGGATGCCTCCAGCGAAGTCGACGCCATCGAAATTTTCCGGGCAAATAGCACGGTTACAGAGCCAATTAAAAGGAAGATTCTGGACGATAATCCGCGGACGTTGTATATCTTGTAGTTGAATTGAGTTTGCCTGCGTGAGCGATCTCAACGTCATCTCGCCGCGATAACCGATGCCCAAAGATCTGCGCAGCTTCATCGCTGAACTGGAAAAAAATTCGCCGCAAGACGTAGCGCGCGTGACTAAGCCAGTCTCGCCGCGCTACGAAATGTCGGCGGTTCTCACCCATCTGGAAAAACGGAAACGCTTTCCAATGTTGATCTTCGAAAACACCGAAAATAGCCCGGCCCCGGTTGTGATCAACGCGCAGGCCAGCCGGCGGCTCATGTCCATGGCATTGGAATGTCGATCGGAGGACCTGGCGCACGCCTTTATCGAACGCCAATCGAAACCTCTGCCGCCGGTGGAAATGATCAACGCGCCGGTGCACGAAATCGTAAAAACCGGCGATGAAATCGATTTAAATCAAGTCCCGCTGCTGACTCACTATGACGTCAATGCGGCGCCCTACATCACAGCCGGTATCGTTGTCGCAGCCGATCCGGATTCGGGAGTGCGAAACACGAGCTATAACCGGCTGATGATGGCAGGCCAACGCGAGCTAAGGATCTTCATGGCCGTCGGCAGACATCTATGGACGCTGCATAATAGGCTTGAGCGCCGCAATGAGCCGATGCCTATTGCCATCGTGATCGGCGTCCATCCGCTCTTTTCTCTCGGCGCGCAAGCGCTCACGCCATCGGACGAGGACGAGTACGCCGTCATCGGCGGCATGATGAACGAACCGCTGCGTCTGGTGCGAGCGAAGACGGTGCCGATTCTAGTGCCGGCCGACGCGGAGATGATCATCGAAGGCCAGATTATGCCCAACGTGCGGCGCCTTGAGGGACCCTTCGGCGAGTTCACCGGTCACGCCGTGGCGCAGGACCAACGCCAGGTCATCGAAGTGACCGCCATCACGCACCGTGAGAAATACATCTTTCAAGACATCCACGCCGGCTACACCGAGCACAAATTGATGGGCGCGGTGCCGCGCGAAGCCGCCCTGTTGAAAGCTGTCCGGCAGGCGGTTTCGACGGTAAAGAATGTCTGCATGCCGGTATCGGGCAATTGCCGCTTCCATGCTTATATTTCGATCGCAAAACGGACGCCCGGCCAGGCGAAGAACGCCATATGCGCCGCCTTCGCCGCCGATATGCTGCTCAAGCACGTGATCGTGGTCGACGACGACATCGATGTTTTCGATGAGGAGCGAGTGCTCTGGGCGGTTTCCAATCGTTTTCAAGCGGACCGCGGTCTCGTCGTCATTGCCAATGCTCAAGGCAGCGAACTCGACCCCTCCGCCGGCCCCGGCGGTGTCAACGCGAAAATGGGTCTGGATGCGACTAAACCGCTAACCGGCTTTCCACCGGAACTTCAGGTACCGGACGAAGTTATGAAAAGAGTTCGTCTGGACGATTTGCTGCCGGACTTTGCCAAGTGACCCCGCCCTTGAGTGGGTAGCACTTACGACAAGCCTTAAACGCCGGGGGCGAACGAAGTTTGCTGCATGATGCGGCAAACTCGGTTACAATTGTCCGGCAGCGTTTGACAGCACGATTGATCATCGGCTAACTTTGCCAAATTGCATTTTTCTTGCGAAATGATTTGCCAAGCAATAAAGACACGATGGCGGACGTAGCACCGAATAAGCTCCGCCTCCTTAAGGGCGCGGTCCAAGACAATGTCGATTTGGTTCGGGGAATCCGAACGCCGGGTTTAGGCCGAAGGAAACTGCTAGAATCGCCACCACCGGATCCTGTTCAGCGCAAACGCATCCGCCGGCTCTGGTTGTGGAGCCCTTTGTCGCTCGTCGTCATCGCCTATCTTTTGCTGCCTTCGCCGGTGGTTTCGCTACGGCAAACGGCGCCGATAAAAACTTTCGAAGCAGAAATCAAGCAAACTCCGGCCACCGCCGAAGTTAAGGTCCCCGAAACCGAACCCCAGGCGCCGGCATCGGAACCGCACGCCCTCGATCGCGGAGTCATTCCCCTTGCGATCAAAAAAATCGTCATCGACGCGGGACATGGAGGGAAGCAACCCGGGGCGATCTCCGAGTCCGGCGTCTCCGAAAAGGAAATCACTCTCGACATTGCGCTCCGTTTGCGCCGGCTGCTGGGAAAAACACCCTTCGAGGTCATAATGACGCGGCAGGGCGATCAAACGATATCGCTCGATAAGAGAGTGGCCTTCGCCAACACCAACAAAGCCGACCTTTTTGTTTCGATCCACGTCAACTGGACCGAACCGCGCGAGATCCGCCCGCTCGAAACCTATTTCGTCGGACCGAGCGACGATCCGGTGACAATTAAGCTGGCGAGCATGGAGAACCAGGAGTCCGGTTACTCCCTGTCGGAGTACCGCCGGGTTTTAGAAAAGATTTACATCGATACACGGCGCGATGAGTCGCGCAGTCTCGCCAAGAATATCCAGGCAGAACTCTATCATTCGCTGAAAACAATCAATCCCGAGCTCGACGATCGCGGCGTCAAAATGGCGCCATTTCTCGTCCTCGTCGGCACGGAGATGCCGGCAATACTGGTGGAAGTTTCGACCCTCTCCAACGAAGAAGAAGTCCAGTTATTGACAAACCCCGATTATCGGGAAAAGATCGCCCTCGCGCTTGTGCGGGGCATTCGCAGCTATGCGAGCAACCATAACGGCGTCGATAGGAAAGGTAGTTAAAAAATAATGGAAGAAACCAATGAAACTTTTTGCGTAGGAATCGACCTCGGCACCTCTCGAAGCTCGATTTCGGCATCGAACGGCGAGCGCCACGTGATCGACAGCTACGTCGGCTGGCCGGTAGACATGGTGGCCCGCAAAGTGATCAAAAAAACCGTCCTCGTTGGCCGCGAAGCACTGGACAATCGTTTGATGCTCGATCTGCGCCGCCCCCTGGAACGCGGACTCATCAAGGAAGGAGCCAAAAAGGACGAAGACGCCGTCCAAGAAATTCTCCGGCACTTGATCTCTCTCATCGGCTTAAAGCAAAAAAGCAAAAACCGGGCAAAGCTTCGCGCGGTGGTCGGCGTTCCAGCCGAGGCATTCCGAAATAGCAAGCAGCGTTTACGCAGCGCCTTGGAGGGAGTCGCCGATAGCGTGATGCTGGTGTCGGAACCTTTTGCGGTCGCCTACGGCCTGGAAGCCCTGCTACATGCGTTGATCATCGATATCGGCGCGGGAACCGCTGATTTTTGCGTGATGCAAGGCCGCTATCCGACTGAAGAGGACCAAAGGACGTTGCCCAATGCCGGCGATTCCATCGACGAACAATTGCTTAAACTGATGCGCGAACATCATCCCGAAGCTCAAACTTCCATTCATATGATCCGTGAATGGAAGGAGAAATGGAGTTTTGTCGGAGAACCTAAAAAACCCGTCGTGGTCACGGTGCCGGTTAAAGGAAAGGCCACCGATTTCGATATCACCAAAGAGATGGGCGAGGCCTGCGAAAGCATTTTGCCGCCGGTTTGCGAAACCATGTTGGATCTGCTCGCCCGTGTGGAGCCCGAATATCAAGAGAACGTTCGCAATAACATTATCCTGGCAGGCGGAACTTCGCTCATTACCGGACTCAGCGATGCCGTTCAAAAGGCACTCGCCGACCTCGGCGGCGGACGCGCCACAGTGGTTAAGGACCCGGTTTTCGCGGGATCCGATGGCGGGCTGGCGCTCGCGCGCGACGCCTCAAGCTCCGATTGGGAGAAATTGTCGCTGTAAATACAGTTTTCGTTGGGCCGTCACTTCACGGCAGCGCTCGATTTTTACCCATCCAAACTAACGACGCGGGATACTAGCAGCGGGCCGGCGCGTCATGGTTGCTCCGTGCGCAAAACTTCGAGCCCCAAACATTTTGGGAGCAATTTAGCAATTGGAAAATACCTCGTCAGGAGCGCACACCCCATCCAAGGAATTCCTGCAGCCACAGGGATTCTTATCGGCGGCAAAGAATGTCGGCATCAAAGACACGACGCTGGATTTGACCGTGATCTACTCGACGACGCGGGCGCGTGCGGCGGCAATGTTTACGCGCAATCGCTTTCCCGGCGCGCCGGTGATCGTCGGGCGCAAGCATATCGCCAATGGCTTCGCTCAGGCGCTGGTGATCAATAGCAAGAACGCCAACGTGGCGATGGGCAAGCAAGGGATCGACAACGCCATCGAAACCTGCCGCATTGTCGGCGAAGAACTAAGCATAGATTCCTATGACGTTCTTCCCTTCTCCACCGGCGTCATCGGCCGCCGTCTACCGATGGAGAAGATACGCGCGGGGTTACGTGGCATCAAAGACGAATTGAAGCCGCACAATCTCAAGCTAGCGGCGGAAGCGATCATGACCACGGACATGTATCCCAAGTATATTTCCGTTCGGGTCGGCTCCGCGGTTATCGCCGGCATTGCCAAAGGCGCGGGAATGATCGAACCGAATATGGCAACGATGCTGGTTTACTTAATGACGGATGCCGATTTGCCCAAGGCCGCGCTGCGTCCGATGCTGCGTCGCGTTGTCGACCGAACTTTTAATTGCATGAGCATCGACACCGACACGAGCACAAGCGACACCGTCGTGCTGATGGCAAATGGCCTCGCCGGCCAAGTGAAACTCGCGCAGTTCGAAAAGGGTTTGTTGCAAGTATGCGAGTATCTCACTCGAGAAATCGCGCGCAATGGTGAAGGCGTCACCAAACTCATTCGCGTCGACGTGAGCGGCGCGAAGAGCAGTGCACAAGCGAAACGCGTTGCGAAATCCGTCGTAAACTCGCCGTTGGTCAAGACCGCCGTGTACGGCTGCGATCCCAACTGGGGCCGGGTGATCATGGCCGTCGGGAAAACCTTTGATCCCGCGATTGAGCCCGCCAAGGTCACGATCCGCTTTGGCGACACGAATGTTTTCAAAAAAGGCTCGCCCGTCGATTGCGATCTCGAATCCCTGCGGCAATATCTCGGACAATCGGAAGTGACGATCGGGGTTAACCTTGGCACCGGCAAAGCTTCAGGGCGGGTGTGGGGCTGCGATTTGACCGAAGGTTATATTAAGGAAAATGCCTACTACACGACGTGATAGCCGCCCCGTGGGCCGTCGTGCCGGTTTTGCAATTGGCGGCGACATGATCTTCGAGCCATTAGCGGTTGAGCGGCAATGATGATTAATAACCCGCCGCAACTTGTCATATTTTCTGCGATTGCGTCATGAGGATCAGCGCGTACCTCCACGCTTGTCACCACAGCTAGCTGAGTGTGCACTCGCCTGCTGGCACCACTTCACCGCAGCATCGCGCTTAGCAAGCACGGCGGCGGTTTCTAACGCTAGGGCGAGGACTTCCCTTTCTCCCGCGCCGAGGTCCGTAACCATAGGAAGCGCGGCGGAGCTGGACGGACGGCGAACGGTGATCCAATCCAGACTTTGAAGATCCGGCAGATTAAGACCCAACTTGCGACCAGCGGTTAGCTCATCCTGAACCGCTGGCGGCACTGTGATTGTTGTGACTAGCTTTGAAAGAACATCCAGCAAACCGAGTTGATGCAGATACTGGAGGGGAGAGGTATTGGAGATGATCTCAGGCAAGGCGGCGCTCTTGTTGAAGTTCCTGTTCGGTTAACTTGAACGTATCCACGCCGTAATCCGCGAGCTTCGTTAAGAACAGCGTTCTCGGATCCCTCCAGCTTGCACACCGCCTCTGCCAACATGGCCGAGTTAAACTTCTCGCTGATGACCCAGTTGCCCCACTTGTCTTTTTCCAGCAGCGACGGCGCAAGCCGGTAATAACGAAACCCACCGCCACCTCTCCACTTCACCGCCTCACTGATACCGCCTTGGTCTGTGCCATCAATGACTTTCTTCAGGCGTGGAATTATATGCGTGTGGCAATGCTCACCCAGCTCCACCATGATCCAGCGGCGGCCCATCTTGTGTGCCACCGCACCTGTCGTGCCTGAGCCGGCGAAGGAATCCAGGACGAGGTCGCCGGGGTTGGAGGCGATCTCAAATACGCGCTTGAGCAGACGCTCCGGCTTCGGTGTATCGAAAACATCACGTGCACCGAATAGAGCAATCATCTCTTTCTTAGCCTCATCCGTATGTCCCACCTCGTCATGAGGCCACCAGTTATGTGGCGTCATTCCATCTCGGACTTCAGACAAAAAGAGCTTCAGAGCTGGAACCGAGTTCCGACCGTCACGACCCCACCAAATCCGCCGGATTTTCACGATCGAATTCCCAGCGCGCCGGGTTGTCGAGAATGTACTGCCTGATCCGGTCCAAGGATTTTTCGTCGCGGATGATGTGTTCGTAATAGTTGCGTTGCCACAATCGGCCGCGGAATGGAATCCAGCCCGATTGTTTGACGCCGTCTGCAAAGCGTTTTGTGGTCAGGGTTTTAAACCGGTGCACGACGTCCGGCAACGACAACGTAGGGGCAACCCCCTGTGGTTGCCCTCTTTCCGGGTTCCCCGCCCCCACATCCGGGCAGGCACGGGGGCCTGCCCCTACCAAAACAACGACGCCGTGAATGTGGTTGGGCATAACCACGAACGCATCGGTCTCCACACCTGAATAATGGATTGGTAATTCGTCCCACACGGCTTGCACCATCCGGCCGGCGTCGTTTAACTTTATTTCTCCGGTCACGATCTCACCGAACAAACACGTTCGGTCCTGCGCAACGACGGTAACGAAATACGCCCCCGATTGGCTGTAATCGTAGCTCTTCAGGCGAATCGACTGCCGGTGGTGCTTGTCAGGGTCATAATTCATCCACGGTTTCCATCTTAACGTCACGTCCAGCCAGCAACGCGCCTTTCGAAAGCGGCGAGTTAAAAGCGAAGAGCGCGGCATCGACCTGGTGCGGGTTCAGATCCACCTGCGCGCTGGCAACCGCACCGGCGAGTCTTTCCATGCTATCCGATGAGCAGCGCTTGGTTAACTCGTGAGCATAGTATTTTGCGTGGTAGGAAGTAAGTTCCATCGACAGTCTAAACTACCTAAACTTTAGACCAGCCCGAGGACTTGCACTCAGAGGACCGGCAGGGTCGAAGTCGCCTGATCCCGAATCGGCGCTCCCGAGATACTAATCGAAATGGGGGGCGAATGCCAAGAATAAAAGTGAAATACGGTGATCGTGTACCGGAGAAGCTCGTGATCGTGAGTCGTGGCTCGTGTCCGTCGTTCGATCAAACGCTGCCGCTCTTGGGAATGAACTTTAGCGCGACGCCGTTATTGCACCAGCGTTTCCCGGTGGGCTTGGGGCCGTCATCGAAGACGTGACCATGATGCCCGCCGCAGCGGATGCAGTGGTATTCCGTGCGCGGCCAAATCAGCAAGTAATCGGTGCTCGTGCCGAATACGCCGGGAATAGTGGTGAAAAAGCTCGGCCAGCCGGTGCCGCTTTCGTATTTCATTGCCGATGTAAATAGCGGCAGATTGCAACCCACGCAAGCGTATACGCCTGGACGCTTTTCATGGTTCAGCGCGCTGGTGCCGGGGCCTTCGGTCCCCTCCTCCCGCAGTATCTGAAATTGCGCGGCGTCCAAACGCTTACGCCACTCGTCCTTGGATAGCTTGAGAGGCTCCGAGGGCGGCGGCGCCTTATAATCTTTGGCAAGCAACGCTTGCCAATTTTTTTGCAAATTCTCGATATCTTTCATCGAGGACGGTTGCGCGGCAAAGCCCGCGCTCCTGCAAACACTCCAGATCCCTGCAGCAATCACACCTTGTAACAGTTTTCGTCGTGTCATCAGCGGGCGCCTTTCAGGCAGTCCGGTAGACCGCCTCGTCATAGTCTGATTCCAGATTGGCCGACTTCCCTTAAGTTCGGATCTTATCGCTAAGACATTGGTTCGTAAATACCGCCGGTGGGGCCATTTTGCTCGCGCCGTAGCATGTTAAACTATGATCAATGAATTTTGCTGAATTTGCCGACCTTTGCTATGAGCTGGAGCAAACCTCAAGCCGCCTGGCAAAGATTGCCTCGGCTGCCGAATATCTGAAACAACTTGGCCCGGAAGAGATCCGCCACGGTGTTGCTTTTCTGTCGGGCCGCCCGTTTCCGATCTCGGACCCCCGGACGCTCGACATTGGGCCGGAAGCCTTTGCTCATGCCGCCGCCACTCCTGAAATACAAGATTCCGCTTTACCGGCCTTGACACTCACGGATGTCGCCGAGAATTTTGCGCGCATTGCCGAAGCCGGCGGTAAGGGCTCACGCAGCGCCAAGTACGCCCATCTTCGAGAGCTCGTCGAAATGGCGGATCCGCACGAGCGGCCGATTCTCTTTCGCCTCCTTCATAATGAGTTGCGCATCGGTTTGCACGACGGCTTGATTCAGGAGGCCATCGCGCGCGCCTCAGGCAGCGAGTTGAAAACCGTACGTCGCGCCGCGCTTTTCCTATCGGATCTCGCCGAGGTCGCCTTCGTCGCACTGATCCAAGGAGCCGCAGCCCTCCGGGACGTGGACATTAAACTCTTTGTTCCTGTTCTCCCCATGCTTTCGGAACTCACGCAAGACTTCGACGGCGTGTTTGCGGCTCACGGCGGAACCACCGCCCTAGAATACAAGTACGATGGGGCGAGAGTACAGATTCATAAAGCCGGCGAGCAGGTGCGCATCTGGAGCCGCCGCCTCTCCGAAGTGACTCGAAGTATTCCGGAGATCGCCGAGATCGCGCGCAAAGACCTATGCGGCGATTCGTTCATTGTCGATGGCGAGGTCGTCGCCGCCGGTAAAGACGGGCGCCCCTATCCTTTTCAAGAACTCATGCGCCGCTTCAGACGTATCCGCGACATCGAAACAGCGGCAAACGACATCCCAGTTCGTTTACATCTCTTCGACTGCCTTCTCTTGGACGGCAAATCTCTCATCGATGAACCTTATGAAAACCGCTGGGAGAAGCTTCGCGAGATGACCGCAGGCAAAAATTTGGCCGCCCGCCACATCACCGGCAGCCGTACCGAAGCGGAGACTTTTCTCAAAGAAGCTCTCGCGGCCGGTCATGAAGGATTGATGGCCAAAGAATTAAACAGCTTGTACATGCCCGGCAATCGAGGCAAGCTCTGGTTCAAAATCAAACCCGCCGAGACGATCGATTGCGCGATCATCGCCGCCGACCGCGGCTCGGGCCGTAGGCGCGGCTGGCTGTCCAACTATCATCTTGCCGTTGCCGGCGACGACGGAGGATTTTCGCCGGTGGGCAAGACGTTCAAAGGCCTGACCGACAAACAGTTTACCGAAATGACCGCCCGGCTTCAGGAGCTACAACTGGCCGATGACGGCTATACGGTTACCGTTAAACCAGCGATTGTGGTCGAGGTGGCCTATAATGAAATCCAGCGCAGCCCGCAGTACAGTTCCAAGTTTGCACTGCGCTTTGCCAGGATCAAAAGAATCCGCGCCGACAAAAGCGTCGAGCAAATCACGACGCTGGCGGAGCTTCAGAATCTTTTCGAACGACAGTTCGCCAGCAAAAGCCGAAGATCAGAGCTTTAAGTTCCAGGCGTTCCAATAGTTCCAAACGTTTCAATAGTTTCAGACGGTTGGAACTTCTGAAGGCCTAGACCCTGGAACCATTGCGACCTCTGGAACGACTGGAACCTTAAGTCTCACGTCCCGCTGCCTCTTTGAGATGAACCACTAACCAGACCGTCTCCGGCCCGGTTTGCCGGACCTTGTGACGCGCATGCGGCGGGATCGTCAGATAATCCCCTTCTTCCAACTCGATTCGTTGGCCGCTCTCGAACTGTAACGTCGCCTGCCCGCGAACTAGGAAGACCCATTCGCTATACGACTGGTCGTACCATACATTCTCCGGGCTGCTGCTCGCGTGGGATACGATGCGTTCAACTTTCACGCTTTCACTTTCAAGCAGTGTCAGGAAGTCTTCCTTACCCAGATCGCCTGATAAGGCGCTTAAAATGTTTTCGGCTCGAATCGGCATAAGCCACACCTCCTGAATGCCCCGTGCTGATTATATAGTGCCCGAATCCTGGTTGACATTCCAAACCAATCTTCGATACTTGGCCTGTATGAATCAAGAAGTAATCACCGTCAAACACGCCTTTACCTTGCCCGTCGGCACGCCGGTTGTACTCCGCGGTTGGGTGCGCTCGCGCCGCGATTCCAAAGGGATCACCTTCATTGAGCTAAACGATGGTTCCCGTTTCAAAAGCATGCAACTGGTCGTCGACAACGGCGTGATTGCGGATGAGATCTTAAAACAAGTCACCACCGGCAGCAGCATCGCCGCCACGGGGGCGCTCGTCGAATCGCCGGCCAAAGGCCAGGCGGTGGAACTCAAAGTTTCACAGATCCACGTTTACGGCACGGCCGATGCTGCGAGTTATCCGCTGCAGAAGAAAGGCCACACGCTGGAGTTTCTCCGCGAGATTTCGCATCTGCGTGTGCGTAGCAATACCTTCGGCGCCGCCTTTCGCGTACGCAATGCGCTCACCCATTCGATTCACAGCTTCTTTCAAGAAAGAGATTTCATTTACGTTCAAACACCCATCATCACGACCTCGGACTGTGAAGGCGCGGGACAAATGTTCAATGTCACGTCGTTGAACGTGAACCAACCACCGCGCACACCGGATGGGACCGTCGATTGGCCGCAGGACTTTTTCGGCCGGCCTGCCTATCTCACGGTCAGCGGCCAACTCGAAGGCGAAATTTTTGCTTTGGCCTTTTCCAAGGTTTATACCTTCGGCCCGACGTTTCGCGCTGAAAACAGTAACACCCCGCGCCACTTGGCGGAGTTCTGGATGATCGAGCCCGAGATGGCCTTTTACGAGCTCGAGGACAACATGCGTTTGGCGGAGGAATTTCTCAAGTATATTATTCGTTACGTTCTCGATCATTGCCGCGAAGACCTGGAGTTCTTCAATGAACGCATCGAAAAAACGGTTCTGAGCACGCTCGAGCACGTGGCCGAATCTAATTTCGGCCATATCACCTACACGGATGCAATTGGGGAGTTAAAAAAGGCCGGTAAGGCTTGGGAGTTTCCAGTCGAATGGGGCAACGACTTGCAGACCGAACACGAACGATTTCTCTCCGAAGAAATTTTCAAGAAACCGGTGATCGTCAGCGACTATCCGAAAGATATCAAGCCCTTTTACATGCGCGTCAATGAAGACGATCGAACCGTGCGCGCCATGGATGTGCTGGTTCCCCGGGTCGGCGAGATCATCGGCGGCAGCCAGCGCGAAGATCGCCATGACGTGCTCTTGCAGCGCCTGCGTGCCAGCGGGCTCGATGAAAAAGCATACTGGTGGTATCTCGATCTGCGCAAGTTCGGCTCCGTGCCCCATTCCGGCTTCGGCCTCGGACTGGAGCGAATCATGATGTATCTCACCGGCCTGAAAAACATCCGCGATGTCATTCCCTTCCCGCGCACTCCGGGCAATGCGGATTTTTGATTTCGCGCCGGAGTAAGGAGTGCTTCTAAATTCCCCATACCGCTCGTTCTTCAGATTGGCAATGTGCTGTCAATCTCGTTCCGGTGATAATCCACTGCCCCTGCCGGACTCGGGAAGTTTTTCAACCTCCTTTTCTGCCAGAACGCTTTGCTTGCTGCCGAACAGAAAGAATGCGATGGCGACATTGCCCGAACCGGCGAGCACGGCCAACCAGTATTGATTCAAGACACAGAAGCCAAGCGGTAAAGCAAAATTAATCGCATATACCCAAACTGAAAAGTTCACGTCGGCACGCGGAGCGGGCGCCAGTTTGGCCAAAATAATGAATAGCGCCAGGCCGGTGATGCCCCAGCCCAACAAATTCATCAAAGGCATTCCATAGTAGCTGCCTTTGTCTCCCCAAATCCAATAACTGGTGACTTTGCTCATGGCGGGATCAAGCAAAAGGTCCCAGGCAACGAGCAGAGCCGCCCCCAAGAGGACGGCCGAGATACCGGCGGCGCGCCGCCGCGCGATCACCCAGCACGCCCAACTCATCGTGAACCAGCTCAACGGAATCAAGAGCGGCACCCGATCGAACCACTTCACTCCAAGCAGCGCCGTATAAGAATACGCGCCGAACGGGATGCCATAGGTGGTGCCAAGTAATTCGCTGGCAAGGCTGACAACATAGACCGCGACAAACGCCCAAAACGCCTTCAGCCGATCGCGCAGGAGCGCCTCGGTCAGTACCGCAAGACCGCCGAAGAGCATGTTACCGACGGCAAAACCGTGAAACGCCCACGTGAAAAACCGCGCGCCGGGATCCGCCTGTACCAGCAAATCCGGCCGCGATGTGAAGATGCCATAGCCCAACAAACTGGCGACCACAGTGCCGCCTTGGAGAATCAAAAAAAACCAAGGGATGAAATGCATCGAGCACCCTCCGATTACAACCGAATGGTCATCTACTGAACCTCAGAGTGCCGCCAGATCATCCTAATGGGCGCTGCCGACCATGGCCGCATCATGCGCGAGGGAATGGAAGCAATGACGTGGAGCAAGCCGCGCACGATAACGCAAACTTTACGCGGGCCTGTAACATAGGTTCGCTGGTCCCAGGCCGAGGAGCCTTTACGCAAGAGAAGCGAACCGATCTCGGCGTAGACGTGCCGGGCGGCGGCTACCGCGCAAGCCGACCGAAATGATAAATGCCACAAGCCGGCGTCTCCCGAGCGATAATAGAGTTGGGCTTGCCGGAGTAGCCGCTGCGTCACGAGTGCCAACTTCTGCCGATTTTTTTGCAAGGCGATTTCTTCCGGCGCGATGTCTGCCTCTTTGAGCCAGTTCAAAGGTAAATAAATCCTGCCCATCTCTGCGTCTTCAATAATATCGCGGGCGATGTTTGTAAGCTGCATTGCCGTACCGAGATCGGCTGCGTGCTTGAGAGCCTGCTCGTCGCGCAGGCCCATGACATGGGACATCATTAAGCCAACGGTACCAGCCACACGGTAACAATAAAGCGACAAGTCAGCGAACGTCCGGTAGCGGGTCCCCCGGACATCCATCGCCATCCCCTCGATGAGTTCGAGCGCATAGTGCGCCGGAATCGAATATCGTTGGACGATGTGCTGCATAGCGATAAAGACGGCTTGCTCTTGCACAGCGCTGGAAAAAGCAGAACAAGTCGCTTCCGAAAGCGCGCTTAGCCGCTGCTCCAGTTGTGGACGGCTCTCTTCCCTGCCCGCCTGGTCCACTTGATCGTCACAGTAGCGGCACCAACCGTAAAGAAAGAACGCCGCATCTCGCGTTTCTGCATCGAAGAGACGGGCAGCGAGCGAAAAACTCTTGGAGCCCTTGATAATCATCCAGCGGCATTCGTCGAGAGCCGCTTTGACTTTAACCGAGGTCGCTTCAAGCATAGGACAGCCTCTGCTCCGCCTTTGGAGTGCGTCCAACAGCCGCTTTGATATCATCCAGGATCAGCCCGGCGGTGGCCTTCGCCGAGTTTACGACACCGGGAATTCCCGCTCCGGGATGGGTCCCCGCGCCGACAAAGTATAAACCCGTGAGATTTCGGTCACGGTTGGGAACCCTAAAATAGGCGCTCTGCATCAGGCGCGGTTCGAGCGAGAACGCCGACCCCAGATGGGCGTTGAGTTCCACTTCGAAATCCTTCGGAGTAAAAATCCGCTGCGTAACGATCTCATTGCGCAGATTGGGAATAAAGTGGCGCTCAAGATAGCGCAGGATACGGCTGGCATAGCGCGGGCCTTCGACGGTCCAGTCGACCGCCAACTTGCCCAAATGAGGTACCGGAGATAAGACATAAAACGACTCGCAGCCGGGCGGAGCCAGCGACGGATCGGATCGAGTCGGCGCATGCAGGTAAAGCGAAAAGTCATTGGCCAATCGACCGCGCGTGAAAATATCTTTCAAGAGCTCGCGGTAGCGAGCACCGAAGATGATATTGTGGTGCTGCAGGCTCGGATACTGCCGCCGCGTTCCGAAGTAAATCAAAAACAAAGACATGCTGTACGACATACCCGCCAAGCGTCTGCGCATGGGCCGGACGCGCGGAGCATTCCGCAAAAGGCGGTCATAGGTATGGAACACGTCTGCGTTACTGGCCACCAAATTGAACTCTTCCCTTTCGCCGCGCTTGGTCGCGATACCTACAACGCGATCACCGTGGGTCAAGATCTCCGCGACCTCCGAATCGAACCGTACTTCTCCGCCCAGTTCCTGAAACAACTTCAGCAGGGCGCGAACCAACTCGCCGGTACCGCCCTTGGGGAAAAAAACCCCCCATTTTCGTTCCAGACAATGAATTAACGTATAAATAGAGGTTGTCGTAAACGGATTGCCGCCGACGAGTAATGAATGGAAACTAAAGAGCTGCCGCAGATGCGGATCGTGAATGAATTGAGCGACCATACTATAGACGGAACGATAAGCTTTGAGCCGAAGCAGTTGCGGCGCCACCGAAACCATACTCGACCAATTGAGGAATGGCACGTGCGCCAGTTTCTCATACCCTTCCCTGAAAACCTCTTCCGAATATTTTAGAAAACTTTGATAACCGCGAAGATCGGCCGGCGACCTGCCGGCGATTTGCCGCTCGACCGCGGCAGAGTCGTCGGAATAGTCGAAGACAAAACCGTCCTCCCAGAAGAGGCGATAAAAGGGATGAACTTGCAGCAGTTCGACATAGTCGCTCATCGATTTTCCGCTCAAAGCAAAAAGCTCTCTCAGACAGTCCGGAGCCGTAATGACGGTCGGTCCGGCATCGAACGTGAAACCCTGGTCGCGATAAACATACGCCCGTCCACCCGGCTGATCGCGTTTTTCGAATATGACCGTGCGACACCCGGCTGCTTGTAAACGGATGGCGACGGCCAGGCCGCCGAAACCGCTCCCGATAACGGCGGCAGCTACCTTATCCATAGGCAACTGTGATCTCCTCGCCGAGCTCGCGGAGCTCGTCGAAAGCACGTCTCGACCACTGGACGTTGTCGCTGTCAAGCCGCTCTCTAAGTTGCCGAAACGCTTTGTCGAGATGCCAGCGAGCACTGGCACGCACCCGATCGATCAGGTTGTGCTTCTCGATCCATAAGTCCAGTTCATGCGCATCGGGCAACCTGCCCACCGCCATGCAGAACCGTTCATATTCCTCCGATGTGCTGTTGTTTCCCGCGCATGCCCAGACCCACGAGGGTCGGGACAATTTAAGATCTTCGTAACGTTTAGCAGGTTCGCACTTGCCGAGGAAATTGCCGAGATCATCAAACATTTGCAGCGCTACGCCAAGCTCCCGGCCGAACTCGTCAAGGATCGATAATACGGGCTCCGATGCGCCCGCAATCGCCCCGCCCAGAATCGCCGCAAAGCCCATTAGCGCACCGGTCTTGAGCTTCATCGAGGCGAGACAAACGGGGGCGATGTGACCTTGGGGTAAGGTATCGACCCGCGCTCCCAGATCTACGGCCTGGCCGAAGTGAGCACGCAGTAGAGTTCGGTGACAGTGTTCATAGACGTACAAGATCTTGTCATTCGGTAATTCGGTCTCACGCAGTAACTCAAAGGGCCAGAAGTAAAGCCAATTCCCGGCATTGAGCGCTATCGGTATGCCGCATTGAACATGCAGCGCCGGGCGGCCCCGACGCACAGGGCTGCCATCTTCGATGTCGTCGATGACCAGCGACCCCGCATGTATTAGTTCGACGACATCGGCGCACAATAAGCATTGCTTGGTGGCAAGATCCGATGCCGGAGTTTCACTGACCAGCCGGTAGCCCAACGCGACGAGTTGTCCACGTATTTGCTTGCCGCGGGTCGACGTAAGCTGCGCCAGCGGATCGAGCAAGGCAGCGCGAAGAACATCTTCCACTGAAGACGGGTCCTCCATTCCAAGGAGATCTCGGAGCCGCCCGTTTCGTGGAAGCACGCCGTTGAGCTCTCGCCGGAAATCCGGACTTGCCGCTTCTTTACAGATAGCGCCGTTGGTTTTAAAGAACGCCGCATCGCTTAAATCGAAACTTGAGTTTTTCAAGGCATCCTCCATTTAAGACGGGAGACTCCTCTTGCCTGACAATAGATCTTCGGGTGAAGTTTCCAACGCATTTGCCAGCCGGATCACCAAGTCCATTGAAACATTCTGTTTGCCGCCCTCGACGGCGACGATGGACGCACGGGTAAGTTGCGTACACTCGGATAGTTGCTCCTGGGTCCAACCTTTCCTGTTGCGTAACTCGCGAACCTGTTGTCCCAATCCGATCAAGTACTCTTTTAGTACTGCTTTCGGGCGCTCGAGTTGCAGCAATTTGCCGGCGATGTCCACGCCCTCGACAGCATCACGGGCAACGGCGCATGCTCCGTCTTGGGCCCACTCATTTTGTGCCATCGCCTGACCACCTAAAATAATTTTCGGCGCCGCCTCGAGCGTAGTCAGCTCTTCGACCAAGAGGCGCGCATGCCCAACGCCGGTAGCCGTTCTCACCGATAATGCAACCAGCTGAGGTTGCCGCATCTTGATCGTATCAAATAACGCCGGCGTGGGAACGTCGGGTCCGAGAAAATCGACCGACCAGCCTTTGGCAAGAAACAAATCCGCCACCATGCGGGCGCCAATAAAATGCTGCTCCCCTTCGATACAGGAAACCAGCACATGGTTGGGCAACCGCCGCTCCTCATGAGCGTACATACCGCGCAGCCGGTCCATATGCTTCAAAACGAGGTGAGATGCCAGTTTCTCTAGACCCACGCCGATCTCTTCGTCGCACCAAAGCTGTCCGATACGGACCAAAGCGGGAGTGAGGAGTTGCAAGTAAAGGTCGCCGAGGCTTGAGCGCGCACGCAACAGCTCGTCAATGACCTGGAAAGCGGCGCCGTCCTCGCCGTTTAAAAGAGCTCGGATATAGCGCCGGCGCGCTTGGTACGCGGTCTGATCTTTTGCGGTGCACGTCATATTTCTCATCCTTCGCCTATTTAGTTCTTCATGTCAAATATAGTTGACTTTGATATAGTAAATGTCATACATATCAACCGTGACGGCACGCCAGAATTTGACAAAAAGACCCAAGCTGGGAATTAGCGCGTGTCTTCTCGGCAATGCGATAAGATTTGACGGAGGCCATAAGCGCGACCCTTTCCTGACCGATACTCTGAGCCAATTTATTGAGTGGATTCCCGTGTGCCCGGAGGTTGAAGTGGGAATGACAATACCTCGGGAGCCTGTTCGTCTCATCAATAGCCGCGCGGGCGCCCACATGATTGCCGAACGCTCCGGTAAGGATTGGACCCATGAGATGAATAAGTTTGCGCGTACATGCGCAAGAAGCTTGGCAACTCTCGATCTCTCCGGTTACATTTTCAAGAAGAACTCTCCCAGTTGCGGTATCCAACGAGTGCGCATTTACAACTCGAAAGGCATGCCAACGCGGCAAGGCCGTGGATTATTCGCGGCGGCGGTAGTCGACCGCTTCCCGCTCATGCCCGCGGAAGAAGAAGGACGTCTGCAAGATCCTGTCCTGCGTGAAAACTTCATCGAGCGCGTTTTTGCCTATCACCGTTGGCAGGCACTGACGAAAAGCAAATCTGTGCGAGCATTAATAGAGTTCCACACCCGTCATAAGTTTCTTCTGCTCGCGCACAGCGAGCGACATTATCGCCGGTTGGGACGGCTGGTAGCGACAGCGACGGGTGCATCACTAGCTGAGTCGTTCGAAACCTATGGCCGTAAGTTCATGGAGGCATTAGCGGTCCATGCGACCGCGAAAAAGCATAGCAATGTGCTCGCACACATGATGGGCTATTTTTCAAAAGAGCTTTCAACCGATGAACGCAAAGAATTAACTGATCTCATCGGAGATTTTCGACGACAACTCGTCCCCTTGATCGTGCCGATTACTTTGATGCGCCACTACGCAAAGAAGTACCACGTGAAATATCTCCATGATCAGATTTATTTAGAGCCAAGTCCAAAGGAGCTCATGCTGCGCAACCACGTTTGACGCGAGCGTTGCTGCCATAAATGAAATTTACCGGCTAAACACTGAGATTTGGCTTCCTGTCCGCGCGATGAAATCTTCCAGTTCTTCGCCGACCAGCTAATCTCGAGCGGCTCACGCCCGATTGGCTGCGGTTTGAGATGATCACGAAAAAGCCGCGCGCAATAAAAGAAGGACCCGAAAGGCCGTGGACGAACTGTAGGAAAAAGAGATTTCCAAAATCTATTTTCACCCCCTCGGAGAAGCATCCCCGCGAACCAAGTTCCGATGAGAAGCTGTGGAGCGACGGCATCGCCGAGTCACGGCGCAGGCTGGGGGAATGCGAGCCTCAGGACTGGGTTTTCTTCAGCGCCGCGCTTTGAGGAGAGGAAATCGATTCAAAAGCGGACTGCCAGGCTCAAGCCTAACTGGCTCGACAACATCAAGGGCGATGTGGTTAAAAGAAGGCTGAAGTACGCGCTTACCGCAAAAAATTGCCAGCCTGAATGCCGGATTGTCCTTCGCGCGCAACGAACGCTTCATCCAATTAGCGCATTAAATTTCGATCTGGTACAAGTCAAATAAATCACCGCCGGAGGCAAGCGTCATGCAGTCGGACCAAAAAGCGACAACAGAAACATCGGAACGCCGCGGTCAGATAGGAGTTCTGCTAATACTGCTTAGCAGCTTGGCGCTTTCTCCCGGCTTCTCTGCAGCGCAAGAGGACAATCCCCTACCGGCGGGCATGTACCGCCTGGAAATGATCCTGGCGTCGATCTCGCGCCTGCCATTTTTCGGCAGTTCAAAGTCAGCATCGCGGTCGGTGTCATTGGTGGAAATCAAAAGAGACGGCACGCAAATGATTCAAAGCCATGAAGTCTGCGATTTCCGTGTCCTCGAAGATTCGGCCATGATCAAGATGGTTTTTCCTGATAACTTCGTTGCCGCGCTGGCAAAACACCGCTATCCCGTTCAAATCGAGAAGGATGGTCCAGGATGGCGCTATCGGGCGGACTTGGGCATCGAACGCATCGGCTATAAGCCTACCGCGGGTGATTCCAAGCTGCCAACCAAGGTTGACGATTCATCGGTGTACGACTGGGACGGCGACGGGCATCCGGGAGCCACGCTGAAAATATCCGTGCCGCTATTGCCTGACGGCGAGCTGTACGTCGTTCAGCGTGGTCACTCCATTCTCAACGGTCGAATTAATAAACCGGGAAGGATCGAGGGCAGCATCGAAGTGCGCAGCTTCGAGCATCGGGTCCTTAGCGCATGGCCGGGATTTTTGAATCGCTCACCGGAAATCACCCCGGAGCCCAAAGAAAGCCGGTTCTCAATCATCCCGATTCCCTCGGGGAGCAGTTGCGAAACATTACGCGGCGTACCACAGAACGATTGACAGGAGATCGCTGTGTTCTTGTTGCTGGGCCTCTTCCAAACGATACTTGCAGTGCGAGTATTTCTTCGCATGTCGAAAACATCAGGAGGGCGGCGTGTAGAGACATTTGACCAGCCATTGCCGGCGCGAATCACCGCCCTCGTACCTGTTCTGAATGAAGCAAGCCGAATCGCAAACTGCCTTGACGGCCTCGTCGCTCAACCCGAGGAAGTCGCAGAGATTTTAGTCATCGATGGCGGTTCCACCGATGAAACGCGATCGATCGCTGACATTTATCGCTTGCGCGATGCCCGCGTGAAATGGATCGATGCCAGTCCCGTCGATTCGCGTTGGACGGGTAAAGCCTGGGGACTTAATTTTGGCCTCACCCGTTCCAATCCGTCGAGCCAATGGATTCTCTGTATCGATGCCGACGTGCGAATCGCTCCTAAACTCGCTCGCTCGCTGCTGGCCCATGCGATCCATACCGGGATATCGACGTTTTCCCTGGCAACCCGCCAACACCTGTCGGGAGCTGCGGAAGCTGTTCTCCACCCTTCTCTCCTGACCACTTTGGTTTACCGCTTCGGACAGCCGGGCACCGTCTGTCGAAATCCTCACCAGGTGCAAGCCAATGGGCAATGTTTTTTTAGCCGGCGTGAGATCTTGCTCCGCACCGACGCCTTTGCGGCGGCCCAAGCCTCGCTTTGCGAGGATATTACCATTGCGCGCCGTCTCGTTGAGCGCGGTGAAGCCGTCGGCTTCCACGAGAGCGATGACTTGGCCGACGTTTGGATGTACCGTAACTGGCGCGAAACGTGGACCAACTGGCCCAGGTCGCTGCCGATGCGCGATCCATACTTCGCTTGGCAGGAAATGATTGGACTGCTCGAAGTACTGCTGGTGCAAGGCCTTCCGCTGCCGATGCTCATTTTGGTCTGGTGGTTGTCCGGCCCGGTCTGGTTTGTGGTTCTCAATGTCATATTATTGTTGATGCGAGTCGGAGTTTTGTTCGGTGTCTCCCGGGCCTATTATCGCCGCCCCTGGACCTACTGGTTGTCGCCGCTCTGCGATATGGCGGTTGCCGTTCGCCTGATCCAAAGCGCTTTATCACGCAAGCACAGATGGCGCGGGCGTTCTTATATCCGGCGCAGCGGCGGAACATTCGAGCCGGAAAACGTGTCGTTGTGAACCGCTGCCGATTGATAAGTGGCATGTGTCCCCGGCAGATCTAACTGAGATTGCTACCGCCAAGTCGATGCGGCTCATTGCCCGCGCCATTGCGGCCGGCCGTCTGCAAACCATCGCTTTGGGCGCAGAGCATATCCCCACAACCGGACCTGCGCTCATCGTCGCCCGACATTATCATCATTTCTTTGATGGTTTGGCTTTGTTTGCCGCCATGCCGCGCCATTTCCACATCCTCGTCACATTGGATTGGGTGCAAAATGTCCGAAGGCGGTTGTTCATGACACAAATGACCCGGCTTGCACGTTGGCCGGTAATCTTGCGCAGGGAAGCATTGACACGCTCCAACGAGATCGGTGCGTCACAACACCGGCCACTTTTTTCGCTCGTTGATGTGACCCGCTATCAGCGCAAAGCACTACGCGAGTCGGTCCAACTCTTGATGGAAAAGCGAGTACTTGTGGTGTTTCCCGAAGGCTACCCGAATATCGATCCGACCTACACGCCGAAGCGAGCAGACGAAGAGTTCTTGCCGTTCAAGCCGGGCTTCGTCACCATCGCGCGCAGCTCTGAGAATCGGCTCGGCGCGCCGCTGCCGATCATTCCAACCGGCCTGCGATACACGCTGGGAAAGCGTTCAATCGCACATGTAAGTTTTGGGCGGCCGGTTTACCGGACAAATTTTGCTTCCAGCGCCGAGTTAATCAGTTACTGCGAACAAACGGTAAAGGAGTCCAGTTTGATGTCGCCGGTTAAATCGGCGAACGCGCAAGTCATCTAGTGTCGTGTATCAGAGTTCATGCAAGAATTGATTCGGCCTTTTACCGTCATGCCGGTGAAAAGCCGGTGTCCAGAAGTCTTTGAACTTCCTGGATTCCGGCTGGCGGTATCCCGGATTGTGATCCGGGTGTCCCGGAATGACGCCCGAATTGTTCAACGGATTTCGAGGACACTACACTAACGGTCATTATCGAAATCTTCCGCCCGGCGGGCTCCCGGTTGGATTTACCGGTCAAAAATCATAACACTCAGGTTTCATATGATGGCATCCTGGTTAAAACTTACTCCCACCGCGCGCGGGCTGATTACCCTCTACACGAGCACCCTCCTTTCAGGAATGTGGTCAATGCTGTTGCCGAGTATTCCCATGATGGCCGTTTATTTCGGCATCACGCCCGGTACCGCGGCGCAAACGATCACCGCTTTAGCGTTCGGAAGACTGGCCGGAATGCCGATCAGCGGGGTCGTGCTCGATCGTCTCGGCACCCGGGCCGCGTTGATCGCGGGGCCGGCATTGGCGTTTGTTATGGCACTTTTAGCCGCCCTCATGCCGTGGTTCAGTATCATTCTGCTGCTGGTTTTTATTATTGGCATCGCCGAAAGCGTGTGGGTCATCGCGCGCGAAGTGGCCGGTATCGATCTGGCCCGCCCCGATCAACGCGGGCGCGTCCTGAGCGGCTTTCATGGCATCAACTACATGGGACTGGCTCTCGGTCCATTGATCGGTGGGGTATTAGCGGAGACCACCGGCTTTCGTGGCGCATTCGTGGCTTACGCGGCATGCGCGGCAATTTCCGTGCTCTTGGGTTTCACGGTTGAGAACTCTCGGACTGCGCATAACTTTCAAACCAGCGCGGTTGTATCAGGTTGGAACGTGACGGCTTGGCGGCAACGGCTGGGAGCGT
Source organism: Deltaproteobacteria bacterium (assembly GCA_009379725.1). GTDB lineage: Bacteria > Desulfobacterota > Binatia > UBA9968 > UBA9968 > WHTF01. Next base: position 37,335 of record WHTF01000009.1, on the reverse strand, counting down.
TGAGAGACCTGTTTTATCGAATTGAGCCCCATCTTCGGACAACTTATGTTGTGCTGGTGTTTGCCACGTTCACCAGCTTTATGCACCGGGTCACAACGCAGAGCATCTTGCCGCTCTTCGCGACGACTCAGCTCGGACTTTCGCCCAGGGAGGTTGGACTTCTATTCACCATTTCCGGAATATCGGCATTCCTGATGATCTTGCCGGCGGGCTTTGTCATCGACAAGATTGGACGTAAGTGGGCGACGGTGCCGAGCACGGGAATCCCTGCTCTGACCTTTCTGCTCATCCCTTTTGCCGGAAACTTTTTCCAGCTAGCTCTATTGCTTTTCTGCCTCGGCATAGCCAATGGCCTCTCTCTGGGCTCACTGGCCACGTCGACTTTCGACGTCGTACCCATAAACGCCCGGGGACGCTTACAAGCCGCCCGTCGAACCGTGGCGGAAATCGGTGGCGCCGGCGCGCCTCTGGTGGGAGGTGTGCTCGCCGATACTTTCAATCCAGGCGTGCCGTTTTTAGCCTATGCTCCACTGATGATTTTATCGGCCGTATTATTGGCGCTGATCGGCCGTGAAACGTTGAAAAGATAGATGCCAATTTTTTATGTGGCAGGCATGGAATAACTGCGAGATGTGCACAATCGTCATTCCGGTGGGCAACCGGAATCCAGGTTCAACGAAAGATCGATAACCACCGTCGCAGTCCACATTCACTACGCTCGCAATGTTGAAGACTCGGATGGACCCGGTTGCCACCGGGGTGACGAAAGGAGGGAATACTCTAAGGGTGAATTATACTTATTAGGCGCCGGTTTTTTCTCCCGGCGCCTTGCCGTCGGCGCTTGCATGTTCATTTCGTACCTGGGCCGACCAGAGTCACAAACGCAGCGACACAAGAGAATGAATCGAGCGCTCTGATCCCAACCCGCTCTTGAGCTTTAGAATCAAGCACAGCTTCGATCGGTAGACTCTACACAACGCACCACCCATGTATTGCAAGATCAAGTCGGTTCCCATCCGGATCAAGGACTCTATATTCAGCGTCATGATCCTTTGGCATCGATTGCAGATCCGAAGAGGCGCCGGCTCTCTTAAGGCTACCTTCCAAATCTTGCATATCGTCAACATCAAACCCAAGGACGTACAGTCCTGGTTTCAGGTCAGCTCCTTGGTCGACAATCGCCAGATTAAAATCTCCGTCCGAGAGATGAGTACTCGTCGGGCGCCCATAGACGACCCTCATGTCGAACGCAGTCGTGTAAAAGTGTACGAGACGCTCCCGGTTCGGACTTACAATGGCCAGATGGCGAATTCTTGGCATGTGAATTTTCTCTTCCTTCAACGCTGTTAATGTGACACCCGCATACTAAGTTGGCCAGCCGTGAGTTGAAAGATCAATGGGATTGCCGTCGGGATCAAGAACCCTGTACTCGGCCTCACGATTTCGCGGCCGCCTCTGAACTTCACTACCTGCACCCGCGTCTTTTAACTTCTTCTTTAAACTCTCGATATCCTCGACCTCAAAGCCAAAGTGATAAAGACCAGCTTCTCGTCCGGCATACTGTGGGTTCAAGGCGAGATTGATAGAACCATCTGACAAGTAAATAGCGCCTCCTTCGCCTTGCACGTCCTTCATCCCGAAAGCGTGCTTATAAAATTCGGCTAACCTTTCCCGGTTTGAGCTCACAATGGCAATATGACGAATCTTAGGCATCTGCTCCTCCTTACATGTATTTTAATTCCCAAGCACCCACAGGCCTAAACCCAGCTAAAAAGATAGGTTCACCGGCACTGACGCCACAAAACAAAACTAAGCACATTGGTCATGCTGTGTTATCGCTTCGGCAAAGACTCTGCTCCGGCGATAATATTGTAGCGTTTAACGTCTTCTGGATCTCTTGGGATATTCTTGACTAATTCCTCTAGCTCCTCGGGCATGAGAGGGGAAGCATCTGCACGAGTCATCTTCTTCCAGTTTTCGTGGAATTCCGGGTCCTTCCATGACTTCCGAAAAGCATCTTTCAAAACCGTGACTCGCTCCTTCGGAGTGCCAGGTGGTAGAATAAAAGCCTGGCTGAACCGCCCGAAGGCAGCGAACATTGCCAGCACTCCTTTCTCCTTCTCAGTCCTGCCAAAAGTATGCAATGCGGGAAGCTCGCGAAAGGCGGGATGATCGTACCGAAATCCGTGCGGGATTTCGGCCACACCATGAAAGTTCATAAGTCGCTTATTGATGAAATCAGGAGTACGCTGAACAACCGTTTCTGCACTGTTCGCGCGAGCATCTAACTCGCCCTGTAAGAGACCCACATCCATTTCTGCCCCGGAAAAGCCGACCACAAACTTGGGGCCTTTCAGATCAAGCAGCCACGCAAAAAGTCTTGCAATCACATAGTTGGAGTGCCCAACCGACTGTCCCCCTATCCTCAGCCCTGTAGCCGCTTTCAGTTTATTGAGGTTATCCAGGCCGAGTTGGCTTCGTGAAAAAAAGACGTTGTTTACCTCATTGTGACCAGAGCCCAGGTAAATGAATTTATCAATGTCGTATTGAACGCCCGGAAGACCCAGAATAGCAGATGTCACGAGTCCACTGCTCACTCGGCCAATGGTTAAGCCGTCGCGTGGTGCGTTGTTGTAAAGATGGTTGGCGGCGGTTCTGCCGCCGCCGCCCGGCATGAACTGGATTACGATTTTCGGATTGCCAGGGATGTGCTTCTGCAAAACAGGAATCAGCGCCTGGGTGCGCAGCTGGCCCACGCCACCTGGTGTGCTGTCCTGAACCAGCGTAATGAGTTTACCTCGGTAAAAGTCCTGGGCCCATAATAGATCCGGCACCAGCCCCAGGAACATCGCAAAGCAAGCCATAGACATTTGTTTCATGGAACACCTCCGACATATTTCAAGTCAAGTCGAGCGAGATTATTTTAATCTCTTGTTTGCATCGCAACGTGGGGAATATTCGCGCGCTCTAACTCCTCTTTGCTGAGCTTTTTAATGTCTTTTCGAAGCTCATAGTTGATGTGCTGGATTGCTTCCGAAGGCCCGGAGCGGTTCCCCATCATTATCATCGGGCCATCACCGCTGTTTTCCAGTTGGTAAAACGATCCACCGGTAATGGTGGCAACCATTCCCGGTTTCATTACTGCCTTACCGCCATCAGGGAAATGCATCGTGCATTCACCGTCGATGACATAAAACGTTTGGTCCGCATTGTGACAATGCATGTCGTCCTTCTCGCCCGGATTGGGGTAATAGTGAACCCATGCATGGCAACGCGGCGTATTGAATATCACCTTGCGACGCTTCTCCTGATGCGCCAGTTGAACCATGTCAATAATTTCAACGCCCATATTAGTAATCCTCCTTCCTGATCACCGATAATATCACTCACGATTTGTGCTCGTGCCCGCTGCGAGCCTCCCTTTGAAGGTACGTCAGTATCCTATCGCATACCCCTCTCGTCTCGGGTCCGCAGCGCCCATGATCACGTTATTCTTATGCAGGAAAACCGATTCCACGCCCCCAAACGCAAACTCCCAGCCTCCACGCCTTGTCACGTGGTAGCCCTCTCGAAGTAAAAGCTTATCGACGTTGTCTGAAAAACGGCTTTCTAGCTCGATATGCCCGGCCTGCTCGCTTTGCCAGCGCGGCGCTTCAATCGCTTCTTGGATGTTCATATTGAAGTCGAAAAGATTGCAGAGTGTTTGCGCGAGAAATTGCGTCTGGCCCAAACCTCCAGGCGTTCCGATCGCGAGAATGGGTTTACCTTCTTTGAGAGCCAACGCAGGGCTAAGGGTGTGTGCCGGAAGCTTGCCTGGGGCCAGCTCGTTCGGATGACCTGGGATGAGGTTGAATCCGGACATGCGGTTGTTTAAAACTATTCCAGTTCCGTCCACGACAATGCCGCACCCAAAGCTTTGATGCACGCTTTGTATGAGCGAGGCCCAGTTGCCAAACTTATCCGCCGTTGCAATATACGTCGTGCTCCGCCCCTGACTCGCTCTCGGGATTGTGCGATTTGCTGTGAGATCCGCGGGAAATCTCTTAATAAAGTCGAGAATCTCCTCATTTCGATACTGATCCGGATCCCCGATCCAGAACTGACCGGCTCGCCACGCTTCCTCTTGGACCCTCACCTGCAATGCTACGTATTCGGGGGTATCGTGGCCATACTTGGATAAATCATACTCCGCCAGACGCTTGAGTTGGAGAAGCAGAAGCAATCCGAAAGAATTGGGCGGCGGCACGCATATCTCGTATTCTCGGTACGTGGTGGAGAGCGGTTCTTCCCATCGCGAGCGATGCGCGGCAAAATCTTCCAGACTGAAACATCCACCGTAGCGCTCAGAAGCTCGGACGATAGATCTGGCGATATCGCCATCGTAAAACGCTTCTCGTCCGCCTCTGGCGATGGCGGCCAGAGTAGCACCTAGATCCTTTTGAACCAGCAGATCTCCTACTTCAGGTGTTTTCCCGTTGTGGAAGAAAATGCTGGACCATGCCGGGTCGGCTCCCAATGTCTTGTGAGATAGGCGAATCACATTGGCTAAGTGAGGAAAAACAGGAAACCCGATCTCTGCATAGTGAATAGCCGGTTCGAGTAAGTCGGCGATACTGCGGGTGCCCAACCTCGCCGCAAGTTCCAACCAACCATCGACGGTCCCCGGCGTGCTCGCAACCAAAATCCCCCGATGTGGAATGCCCTCTGAAAATAGGTCGGAGCGGATTTTTTTTGGTGCTCGTCCACTGCCGTTTAGGACAAGCGCCTTGCCTTCATTGGCTGAGTAGAAGATTCCGAACAGGTCGCCGCCCAACCCGCAGTGATAAGACTTGAGAACGGAAAGCACGCCAGAAGCGCAAAGCGCCGCATCGATCGCATTGCCCCCCGCTTTCAACACATCCAGTGCTGCGTCTGAAGCCAACGGGTGTCCAGTCGCAACCATTCCGCGTGTACCCATTATTACCGGTCTATGAAAGTTCATTGCAGATACACGGCCTTCAGATGATTGGTGATGTCGTCGAGTTAGGACGGAACCAAACCACCATTGACGTCCAATTTTCTGACCAGCATGAACTTGCTATCATCGATGAGGCGAGTAGCAGAGCCTTAGGCGTCGATAGAACCTTCTTGGCAAGCCGGGCTATTCCTGTGGCCGGGCCAAAGCTCTCCCCGACGCCAGTAATCACCGCAATTTGGCGTGTGAGTCGCTGCATGTAAGCCCCTTGTTACACAGGCCATCCATGTTGTGAGAGATCGATGGGAATGCCGTCCGGATCGTGAACTCGATACTCCGCTTCACGATTGGCAGGTCTTTTCTGGACGTCGGTCGCCGCACCCAGTTCTTTGCACAGAGGCTTGAGTTCCTCGATGTTTTCTACTTCGAAACCAAAATGATAAAGACCTTCCTTATAATTCGGCCGCTTTTGAATGATGGCTAAGTTAAGGTAACCGTCCGATAAATAAATAGCCGGCCCGACTCCGTCGATAACCTTCATACCAAAAGCCGTCGTGTAGAACTTAACCAGCCGTTCTCGATTTTCCGTGACGATCGCCAAGTGACGAATTCTAGCCATAACTTAGTCCTCCTGCTATTGAACTAAACCCATTCCTATTTTATTTGTACAAACCTTCAATGTACCCTTGCTTTTCTAATCGGTGGAGCGGATCAAAGTAGAAATGCTTTCTGACATCTATGTCCTTCAGCTTCGGCGCAAGTCGCAAAGACATCTCGATAGTATTCTCGACAGCTGGGCCAGAGGGAATCGGTACTTTGTCCACTGTCTTGACATAGGTTTCATATGTGTAATCAAGAACCTCTTTAGCATTGATCTTCGTGTATTTTCGCAGTACTCGAAGCGCTGTGTCTCTATCTTTCACTGTGATTGCAATGCCTTTAACGAACGATTTAATAACCCGATTGACAATGTCAGGGTGAGTTTCTGCATATTTTCTCGTAGTCCAGAGGGCATCTACAATAAAGGGAATCGGTTCTACCTCGAGCGTCTTGAGCCCCGCTTTCTCAACGGTTGGAACTAGCCCGCGGGCTACAGGTGCCGCTTGCACAGTACCCTTTGACAGGGCAGCCAATCTCGACCGTGACCCCCCTACGGAGAGATACTGGACGTCTTTGTCCGGATTCAGCCCTATATTCTTAACCACCATTCGAGCTATCTCTCCTGCTCTTCCGCCGATCTGAGATACCGCAATAATTTTGTTCTTCAGATCTTTCGGATTCTCAATATTTTGGGAGACCGCAAAAACGTATGGCAAAATGTTCTTTGCGGATGCTAGCAATACAATGTCGACTCCTCCCGCAACCGCGGTCAATGCTGAGACGGCATCGCCACCCATAAACTGAGTGCTGTCCGAGAGTAAACTCTGGATCGAAAGACGGCCCCCTTCCATGTAAACAAGATTGGCTCTGAGGCCATTTTCATCAAATACACCCGCCTCCTTTGCAATCCAAACGGGCAAGGATTCCCCAGTGAGTCCGGGATAGGAAATATTCACTTCCTGCCCGATAGCAAAGACGTTTGTAATAAGGGCAAATACCGCAGCGACTAAGATACAAACCAACCGAACTTTCATACTCATCCTTTCCATCTTTTTAGAAATCTCAGAGGGATTTGAGAAGTTTGCCAAAACCATCGATTCGCTTTTGAATTCCTATTGATCTGAGCGCGGCCCACACTTCTGAAGCCAGGTGAGGAACTGTCGGAAGTCCTAAATCTTTTTCGATCTCTTCAACGACGTCCAGCGCCGGAAACTGGGGGCAAGGCAGATAGATTCCATCCAGCCGAATTGCTTCCTTCAGAGCTTGTTTAGCAGCGCTGTAAACATCGGCGACGGTTATATTCCCGATCCGGATGAAATCTGCTCCCAAACTGATAACGGAACCAATCTCAAATCCATACTTAGTTAGAAAGATCTCCAGCGCCTGGTTGAGTTCGGGAGGATAAGGACTCACCACTCCGATTCTATGAATTGAAAGAAATTGAAGCGCTTCTATTGCAGCTTGAATGCTGGTAGTGGCCGGCGTCTGGGTTATCGATGAAATCCTGGCTATGATGTCCTTCTCAAAACCTATCCCCTGACTTACCACCAACGGGACGCCCGCATGAATGATAAAATCACTCTTGCGTCGTCCGAGCTCTTTAGCACATTCTTCGACTCGATTTAGACCTGTCGCGTACGCCTCTTTTGTCCATCCATCGATCATGCAGGTGACGCCGATCATGGCAACTCCGGGCGGAACGATGCGATAAAAATCGTAGGCGATCATTTCGAAAACCGATGGACAGAGATAACCTATTCTTGCACGCCAACCGAACATAGCGCTTATTCCTTATGAATCCTTCGAATCCCGGTGCCCTAGTCCTGCTCGATGGCGCTTTCCGGATGCCGCTCCTCGACTTCGCTGATGAACTTATGCAATTCGCTTTTGAGCTCAGACGCGTCTGCTTTGAATCCCGTGTGATGCGCTCCTAAAAGGAAATTAACTCGACCGCCGTCTTCGATGATTTCGAGGAAATAGTTCGTTCCGAATAACACGTGAACTCTTTTGTATCCGCTCTCACGATCGCCTTCGACGACAACCGATCTGATTTTTGCCATCGCCTGCTCCTTGTCCCATGGTTGGACTCAGTTACAACATTCGCATCAATTTGCCGTAGCCGGTTATCCTTTCGCGCATCCCGATAGCCTTGAACGCCACGTAAAGTTGGGAGGTGATGTTTGTGATAACCGGCAAACCAAAGTCGGTTTCAATGTCTTCGATGACATCGACCACCGGAAAATTCGCGCATGGTATAAACACTGCTTGCGCGTTTGGGGCTTCTTTAATCGCGCGTTTGGCGGCGCGGTAAATGTCGCCGATCGAGGCGATGCTCGATTCGGTGAAGGAAGTCCCAAGACTCACGAGCGAGGCTACTTCAAAACCCCAATCATGCAGATACGCCGTCATTTTGGTGTTGAGATCGGGCGGATATGGATCAACAACAGCTAATCGAGTTGCCGCAAGATCGCGGAAAGCATCCATCGCCGCGACAATGCTTGTTGTGCACGGGGCACCGGTGATCTCTTGGAGCTGGTTCAAAAGCTTCGTTTCGAATCCTTTGCCTTGACTTAACACCAGTGGGGCGCCGCCGTGAATGACGAAATCGCAAGCGCGGCGGGCAAGCTCCCGAGCGCAAGCTTCGACTTGCGATAGCGCCCTTTTATAGGCGTCTTCCTGCCAACCCTCGACCATGCAGGTAACGCCTATGAGACCGACTCCTTTTGGAACGATTCGATAAAAATCATAACCGTTGAGCTCCATGACGGAAGGGGAGATGTAACCTATTCTGGCGCGGTATCCGAACATACGGCACTCCTCTTCTCCGTTGTTTTAGGTGCCGCCCCCAACAACGAACAGCAATGTTATTAAACAATCCAGCATTCTTAACGGTTCCGATAGGAACTCTTGTTTGAGACTGTTCTTCTATAGACAAACGCCGTCCTTGTAGAAGGGCGGCGGTCCTATATAGGCCACTTCCTAGACCATACAAGATCAATGGCATTTCCATCCGGATCGTGAACCCTGAATTCAGCGTCACGATTTTTTGGTCTAGGTTGTACTTCGCTCGAGGCTCCAACCTGTTTGAAAACGTTTTTAAGCGGCTTGACGTCGTCTACCTCGAATCCGAAATGGTAGAGCCCCTCGTTAACCTTCAGTTCCGGCGTCTTCTTAATTAGAGCGAGATTCATATATCCATCAGAAAGGTAAAGCGCTGACCCAATACCTTTTACCTCCTTCATGCCGAACGCGGTTTTGTAAAAGTTTCCCAGCTTTTCCTGGTTCGAAGTGACAATCGCAATGTGACGTATGCGATTCATAAATTCTCCTCCTTCTTGACTTTAACGCACGGTCAATCCCCGTTATAAACGACGGCCGGTAGTTGCTTTGTACTTTTTCCTGCGTTCCGAAACGTCGAACACTAAACCGCTGCTTCGTCTAGTGAGATCGCAATGTGAAAATTTACACTCTACGCTGCCCACAGTGCAATTTAAGGGTCATAATCTCTATGGCGCGTAAGACTTAGATTCGCTCGCGGCCACCGTATTGCGTTGCTTATCGAAACAGGTACTATCTGTCAATCCAAATTATCTTGATGTTGGTATCGATTTTATCGATGAAATTTTCTTCTGCAACGCTGGCATATTTTCTGGCGATTTGTCGAGAGAAAGGCTTCAGCCAAGCCGCAGACAAGCTGGACAAATCTCAATCGGCCATCAGCACGCAGATCGGACTACTAGAAAAGGAGTTGGGCGTTAAACTCTTTGACCGGTCAAAACGCCCGTTGCTCATCACCGAGGCGGGACAGTTGTTTCTCGAGTTCGCCAGAGACGTGCTGAACAAAACAGAAGATCTTGAGCGCTACGTGTCGGAGCTTTCGACCGGCATAGCCGGGGAGGTCAGGATTGGAGCCAGTACTTCGGTCGGTACATATATTCTGCCGTCGATCATAAGCCAGCTCCTCAGGAAATTTCCAGAGGTCAAAGTTAGCCTCTCAACCCAGCCAAGATCTCTGGTTTTCGAATCCGTACGGCACGCCGATGTCGATTTTGGACTGGTGTTGTCCGACAAACCTCCCAACGGGCTTGAGTCTCGGACTCTCAAGGCAGAGCGACTGTGTCTGTTTACTTCGTCAAATCACGCGCTCGCGAGAAAGAAGTGGATACAGATCGCAGATCTTGAATCGATCCCTTTCGTCGTCGGACCCAAAGGGACGGAATACACTGAAATGATCAGCCGCATTTTGACCGGCTACGGTTTATCTGATCATCGAGTAGCAGCGCGGATTAGTAATTTTGAGGGTGTGAAAGCGGTTGTTCACGCGGGTTTCGGAGTCGGTCTTCTGCCACACTTCATGATTCGGCGCGAGATCCGAGAGCGTGCTCTACAGCAGCTCAAAGTACAGGGGTTCAACGCAAGTGCAACTATTATGCGGATTGAACGTATAGACCATCTTGCAACCCCAACGATTCTTCGGGTAAAAGATTTTTTCAGTTCGGCCATCCTTCGGCTCTGAAAGCCACGAGTTTAACTCGTTTGGCAAATCGGATTTCAAAAGATCCTAAAACACTTCAGCAGGCAATTCGAAGGTTCGCCTTCCTGGACGCAAACCCCCTCCGGTGAGGCGCGCCTGCTAAGCGCCGGTTTTTTCTCCCGGCGCCTTGCCGTCTGCGCTTGCATGTTCGATTACTGAATTAATTTCGCCGCCCACCAGAATTACGAATCCACTCACGTACATCCAGGTAAGCAGCACAATAATGCCGCCGATGGTGCCATAAGTTTTATCGTATTCGCCAAAGTTATTGACGTAGTACGAAAATCCTAACGAGACCAGCAACCATAGGGCAACGGCAAACACAGACCCGGGGCTGACCCACTTCCAACTCTGTTCGACATCGGGCGCGAAGTAATAAATCGCGGCGATGGCGACCACGACTAAAAACAGAATGACCGGCCAGCGCAAGATTCGCCATGCAATCTCGAAAGCGCTTCCCAATCCGATAAAGTCCGCAAGCCAGCCGCCGATCTGCGGTCCAAACATCAAGAGAACGATCGAGACGATAAGAAAAACAGACAGACCTATGGTCAGCAGGATCGCCATGCCGCGCAGTTTCCAAAAAGGCCGGCCTTCTTCAACGTCGTAGGCATGGTTCAAAGCGTCGGAGATCGCCGTAATCGCGCTGGACGAGGTCCACAGAGCTGCCAGAATTCCAAAAGAGAGCAGCCCGCCGCGTTGTTTCGTCACCAGATTGCCGACATTGTCCTGGACCAAGCTTAAGGCCTCGCCCGGCATTACCTGGGCCAGCGATCCCATGATCTGATCCATCAGATTGGGGATGGGCAGATAACCTAACAATGCGGTGAGAAAAAGAAAAAAAGGAAAGAGCGCAAACAGAAAATAGTAGGCAAGGGCCGCCGCATAACCGGCACAGTTATCCTCCTGCACTTCCGAAATAACCCGGCGACCCAGTTCCTTTGCGCCGAGACCGCCCAATGAGAAAGCTTCCTTAAGCTGTTGCGTGAAACCTGCCATCACATTATGCGAGACGTCACTCGTCGGGCATCACGGGCCGGCTTGAGGCGTTGCTTCTAGTCATCGATGGCGTTTCATCCGCCTCATCAATACGGTTTGAAGCAGGCTCTTGGCGGTCCTCATAAGCGCCTGTCGCCCGGGTGATTGCCTGCTTGGCGTCCTCTCCAACCCGGCTCACCGATTCTTGCACCTGGTTATAAGATTCAGCGCCGCGCTCCTTAACCGTTGACATGGTTCGGTCGCGGAGCGGCCCCAGCAATCGATCTTCTTGTTCGGTGGCGGGCAACGCCGCGCCGATAGCAGCGCCTAGTGCGATCCCCAAGGCACCGAGAATCAAGGGTTGATCTTCGAGGAGACTGTTAAAGCCTTTACCCATCCTTTTGGCTTGGGCCTGCGCATTGCCCGCCGTCTTACTCACGGTCGAGGCCACTGCCTCTTTAGAACTCGCGAGCTTTTGCCGAGTCGCCTCGGCACCGGCCTTCATCCGTGCCCCTGCTTCAGCCAATTTGCCTTTGTCGTTGCCGGTCGGGTCGAATTCAGGCGTAACGAAACCGCCTACGGGTTCGTAGTCATTGTCCACAGCATCAACATACGAGGTCGACTGTGGACGGTTGCTTGCAACCATCATCCATGCAATGCCGGTTGCCGCCAGTATCACAGGCATGGGATTTTGTTTGACAGAGTTGTTGAGGTTGCTGGTAAAGTCGCCGCCATGTTCGCGTACCAGGCTCCAGACTTGATCCAAAAGCTGCCCCGGCGAGAATTTACGTTCCAAAGCCCCGAGAGTCTGATTCATTTGAATGCGCGTCTGATCAATCTCTCGCTCCAGAGTTGCCGGATCTTTTCGCGCGTCCTCGGTTAAATTCGTGGTAGCGTTCATGGAATCCTCCTTTGCACCATCTCCTTGTCTTTTCGCAAGGCGTTCTGCGTTCGCTCGGGTTTGACAGCGGAGGGATCCAGTTTCTTTTTGCCGCTTTGCAGCATCATGAAACCGACAATCGCCACCACCGCACCAACGATCAGCGCCGCCAGCCATATTTCGATTGCTTTCGCCAGTAAGAAGACCACGGCGGCGAGTAGCACCAGAAACCCGGCAAAAATCACAACTCCGCCAGCCACCAGGTTGACCGCCGCAACCTTCGCTTGCGTAGCAGCTTCGGATACCTCCGCTTTCGCGAGGGCTATTTCTTTGCGGAAAAGCGTGGACACTTCTCCCATCAGACGGCTGAGCAAGCCCGCTGCCGAATCAGGTTCGCGTTCCATTGGGGAAGACTGCGAGGGCATATTCGGAGACGGCGGTTGTTTTGCCATATTAGACTCCTTTTCTTATCTCGGATGGGCTATTCGTTGCCGAGCCCGGCTCGGTACCCATCGAAGAGATGGATTGCGATGTTCCCTGTTCTCCTTCAGATCGCGAGGTCGTATAGGATCCGGCGTGCCTGCCGGGCCCACGTTCCCTCGATGCTTTCAAGAACCGTGAGAGTGCAATACCGACAGCGACACTTCCCATTAAAAAACCCGTCGGGTTGTTGCGCGCTAGCTGCTGCGTATCACCGATCAAGTCGTCAAGGCTCCGCCCTCGCAAATTTTCCGCAAAGTGTCGCATGCTGCCCGCGAGCTGCCCTGCATAGTCGGCGAGCGATTGTTGCTCTCCCTCATCAAGGTCTTCTGCGATGCGGTCCACCGCGCCAGCCAACTTTTCCGTTTGTTCGGCTGCCTTATCTTTGCCCGCTTCGAATTGTTTACGGCCCCGGCTCTTCGCCTCATCGACGACGTCGGCGGCCACACTCTTCATCTTGCCGGTGTCGATCGTCTCGCTGCCGGCGGTTTTTTCAGTTGTTTGGCGTTCTTGTTTCTCCATAGCGCTGGATCCTTTTCATTCGAATCACTTCTAAATAGATGTTCAATCGGACTTACAGGTGAGAATGATAATCCAAAAACGCAAACCTCATGCCACAGAAAAAAATGAGAATTCGTCGCAGCACACGCCATTGATTGTGTCACGGCTGCGAAAAAAGTTGCTTTACACAGTGCAGTGAAGGGACGTTCTGGCTCGCGCATCGCCGATCCAATTGATCGCGTCTGCTTGTACGAGTCGTAATCGGATGCTGTATTTAACCAATTCAAACTTGATCGTCACTCTCACTGATTGCTCTCTCTGTTTGCGACGGTACTTACCGGCCGACAAAGTTCAGCAACCCTACAGATCGACGCGCCGGCCGTACTAGATTTTCATCTATTTTGGTTTATCATAAGATGTTTTTCAGACAGGAAACTCTCATGGAATACAAAACCGACGACTTACGGATAAGAGAGATCAAGGAACTATTGCCGCCGGCACAGGTGCTGCGCGACATTTCGATCACGAAAAAGGCCGCCGAGACGGTTTACCAAACGCGCCAGGCTATCCACCGCATTCTGCACGGCGCCGATGACCGGCTTTTGGTCATTATGGGCCCCTGCTCCATTCACGACGTAAAAGCCGCCAAGGAATATGCCGGCAAGCTCAAAGAGGTCAAGGAGCGTCTGGCCACCGATCTATTGGTGGTGATGCGTGTTTATTTTGAGAAGCCGCGCACCACCGTCGGCTGGAAGGGACTGATCAACGATCCCAACCTGGACGGCAGCTTCCGCATAAACGACGGACTACGCATTGGCCGCCAGCTGCTACTCGATATCAACGAAATGGCTGTTCCAGCGGGCTCCGAATTCCTCGATATGATTACGCCACAGTATGTTGCCGACCTGGTATCGTGGGGCGCTATAGGCGCGCGCACCACTGAGAGCCAAGTTCATCGCGAGCTCGCTTCGGGTCTATCCTGTCCAGTCGGGTTTAAAAACGGCACTGACGGCAACATCCGCATCGCCCTGGACGCCATCCGCGCCGCCCAAGCGCCGCACCATTTCCTGTCAGTCACCAAGGACGGCCATTCGGCGATCGTGTCGACGACCGGCAACGAAGATTGCCACATCATTTTGCGCGGCGGCAAAAATCCTAACTACGACTCCGAAAACGTGGCGGCCACCGCCAAGAGTTTGGCAGAAGCCGGCATTGCGGCGCGGATCATGATCGACTGCAGCCACGGCAACAGTGGCAAGGAACCGCAAAAGCAGCTGGAGGTCGGACACCAGGTGGCAGCGCAGATCGCCGAAGGAGATGAGCGAATTTTCGGCATGATGATCGAGAGTCATCTCAAGGCAGGCCGCCAAGACCTGATGCCGGGCAAGCAACTCGTTTACGGGCTGAGCATCACAGACGCGTGCGTCGGCTGGGAAGATACTCGTAATTTAGTCGAAGAGCTTGCGGATGCGGTGCGCCGGCGACGCCTGAAAGCAGCGGCTAACGGCGAGGCGGAATAAACCGCGTCACTTATCTTGGCGTATTCTCACTTTACCTTTTTGTAAAAGCACACTTCGTTGAATCATCCGAAGTTATCGACTGCTCAACGCGTTATTCTTCCGCCGGTCGCGGCGCAATTCCCGAGGCTGCGTAACCATCCCTGTTGACGAGACAATGTGAAATTGGCCGAAACGCTAGAGGTTTTCAATGCTTACCGTCTCGATGGAATCCATGAGTTCAAAGCGGAATACTTTCGAATAAAAGTAGAGTTCCGCCTCGAGCACCCGCTTGATATTTTCGGCCTTGCGAAAACCGTGCTGCTCGCCTTCAAAAGTGAGATAAGCCACCGGCAGTCCTTTGGCGCGCACCGCCTCAACCATCTTCTCCGCTTGATTGGGCGGAACAACCTTGTCTTCCAGGCCCTGGAAAAGAATCATCGGACAGGCCAGGCGATCGGTGAAGTGAATCGGCGACCGTTCGACGTAAACATCGCGCCGCTGCGGGTACGGTCCGATGAGTTTATCAAGATAACGCGACTCGAACTTGTGCGTATCCTTGGCCAAAGCTTCAAGATCGCTGATCCCGTAGTGACTGGCACCGGCTCTAAAGGTATCGCGGAAAGTCAGCGCGCAAAGCGTGGTATATCCTCCGGCGCTGCCTCCTCTAATCGCAAGCCGGTTGCCATCGACTTCTCCGCGCTGCACCAGATAAGCGGCGCCATTCACGCAGTCCTCCACGTCGACAATTCCCCACTGGCCGTTGAGTCGCTCACGGTATGCGCGGCCATAACCGGAGCTTCCTCCATAGTTGACATCGAGAACCGCGATACCTCGGCTGGCCCAATATTGAATCGCATACCGAAGCGACATCGAAGTCGCCGAAGTCGGTCCTCCATGGCTCATGACCAACAGCGGCGGCCTTTCATCGGCAGGCCCCACGAAGTCGACATTCTGCGGCGGATAAAAAAAACCGTAAGCGGTTTGGTCCTTCCCGGTTGGAAACTCGATCGGTCGAGGCGCGGATACATATCCGGAATCGACATGGATCTCTCTGGAGCGGCGCAGCACATCGAGATCATGCGTCGTCAAAGCCAAACTCACAATGCACGCCGGCTCGGTGCTCGATGATGCAATCAGTAGGGCGCGACCCTCACCCGTCTGGATGCGGGAAATTGCCGTATACGACGTTGCTATTCGGGTCAGGGCGCCGGTAGTTGTATCGATGCCGGCTAACTGCCATTGACCGTCTTTTGAATAGCTACAAATGATCCGTTCTTCAGACTCGAAGTCGTACAGAGAGCCGCCGAACACCCACTGCGGCTCGCCGAACTCGGCATCCATCGGACAAACCGCTTCCACTCGATTCCCTTTCCAACGGTAAAGATTCCACCAACCGCTACGATCAGAAACAAAATAGAGTGTGCCGCCGGGCGACCACTCCGGTTGGAAAATAGACTCACGGGCACCGCCGGCGACTTGGACAGTTTCGCTTAAGGACCCGTCTTCTTTTAATTTACCCGCCCAAAGCTCAGTACCGTCCCAAGGCATGTTGGGATGATTCCAGGTCAACCAAGCCATCTGCGAACCATCCGTACTGAGACGCGGCGTCGAGTAGAAATCATTTCCGCAAACCAGCACTGTTCCGGCGTTTTCTCCATCGAGCTTGACGCTCACCAAAGCATTGATCGCTTCACCCTGACCGCGATGATCCTCGCGCACGCAGAAAAAAAGATTTCTGCAGCAATCGATCTGGCCGTCGGCGTAGCGCAGCCCTACCGCCGGGGTCAAGGGTCTTGGTTGTGAGCCGGAACTCTGAACATAAAGGCGCTGATCGGCAAAGTTCGAGAACACAATCGCCCCTTTTGAAACCGCATAGTCGCCACCGCCATACTCGTGCACTCGCGTGCGGGCATTGAAGGGCACAGGCGTAACGTCGCTGACCTGTCCATCTACCGTTCGGCGAACGATGACTTTTCTTCCGCCTTCCTGAGAGCGCCGTTCGATCCAGTAGATGTCGCCTCCGTCGAGTCTTACCTGTTCCAGCCCGACCTCGCCACCGGCAACAAGGTCAGCAGCGATCGGCGATTTCCAGGAGCCGTAGGGAGCTATTTTGGGACGTGCCATAACTGACTCACCTCAGAGAGCCTTTCATGTCGGTAACCGATTGAACCTGAGATTCCTCCACAACGTTACAAGGGGGCAGACCATTATTCTGAGGTTCGTAGTTCCGGTCTTCCTTGCGGCGACTCTGCACGGAGTGGTCGACAAACTCGTTGCCGAATTGCGTCGCGCCGATGTCGCGATAGTGCCGCGGATTCTTCTTGGCATAGGCGCCTCTAAGGAATTCCGCGTAGGAGTCGCTAAAGACGCCGCGATGGTTATCAGGCGCAATGTCGATGGGACTAACGGCGAGTCCTGCAGCAGCGGCTTTGTCTTGCACCCAGCGCAGCGCGAGATCGGATAAGCGGCGATCTTTATAGCCGCCGCCGATGTCGCAGTGCGCTCCGGCGAACCAACGCTGCTCCAGATTCTGCTCCGGCTTGACTTCGGGATCCCACAGGCAAACGTCATAATCGAATCGATGCTCGTCGATGGCGATGGCGTGATAAGCGCTTTCAACAATTTTGCTCAGCTTGGTATCGTGAAACTCATAGAACTGCATGTTCAAACTCTTCAGCAGATCCAGCGGTATTCCGAGCGCGCCGACCGTATCCCAAACTGCCAAAAATTTAATCTTGATTTCGCGCGAGAACTTCGCTTTGAACTGCGCCGCCGTCGATGAATCAGGGCCGTCATTTCGGGTGCGATAAATCCCGTAGGCCATCGCAATCCTAAGAGGGAGCCGCTTATTTTCGACCAAGCCGCAGTTCCGAATCAAACCGACGAGGCTTCGCGCCGTATAAGCGCCACGGCTAAAACCCAGAAAGTAAACCTCGTCCGTATCCTGGTACTCTTTGGCCAGGAATTTATAACCATCGAGAATATTCTTTTCCAGTCCGACGCCGATGGCGCCGCCGACAAATCGAGCGTACCATTTCGTACCGACGCCTTCGTCGTACCACTTGACTTGCCGAACGCCGTCCGCCCCCATCGCCTTGATGGACTTGTAAAACCTGCAGACGTTGGTTTCGATCTGATCCCCGCCTGGCAAATTTTCATCCGCCGGCTTGTTCCAAGTACCGTCAAAACAAAGCACGATTCTTTTCATACCCGCTCCTCCGTATGATTTCTAGCGATACATAATGATCTCGGCAGCGCCGTTGCTCGGCCGGCCCGGCCCACGTGAACGCCTAGGAAAACCTTTGTTTTTGCCGAAGCATATATTGCGCCGTCCACTAACTCTAAGCGCGGCAAATGCATGCTCTTTGATAGCAGAATTCCGCTAAGAAAGCGTAATGGCGCCATACTCTTGCGCAAGTCGGCCAAAATGAATATTAATGCGCCTATTGCAAAACGAAGAAGAAGTTTACCCGTTTATTCGATTTGAAGCGGCGACCTAACAACACATCATTCGGGAGGAGTCGATGAAAAAACCAACCGTCATGTTTATCATCTTAATAATCGCGTGCGTACTGCAAGGCATAACGCACAAACCGGCTTCGGCCCAGGAGTCCTTTTACAAGGGAAAACAGATACGCATCATCGTCGGCTTGAGCACCGGCGGAGGCTATGACCGGGCTGCGCGACTGCTCGCCCGCCATATCGGCAAGTACATACCCGGCAATCCGGATGTCCTGGTTCAAAATATGCCCGGCGCAGGCTCCGTAACTTCCGCTAACTATGTCTGGGGTGTGGCGAAGCCGGACGGTCTGACCCTTCTCGCGCCGCACAACAACTTCTATCTGAGCCAGCTCTCGGGCCAGAAGGAAGTACAGTTTGACCTAGTGAAATTCCAGTGGATCGGCTCTTTGGAAAATGACGATATGATGATGTTCGGCCGCGCTGACGCTACTTTCAAGTCCGTAGGCGATATTATCAAAGCCAAAGAAGCACCGAAGTGCGGTTCCACCGGTGTCGGCAGCTCGGACTACGTCATGTCGAAAATCCTGGAGGAGACCATCGGCGCCAAAGTCACCCATGTAACCGGCTATCCTGGCAGCAGCGAGATCGCCATCGCCCTCGAGCGCGGCGAGGTCGCCTGCATGGGGTTGACGATTTCGACTTACTTTGGGCGCGAGCCTTTCCTGACATGGTACAAAAACAATTTCGTTAAGTTTCTCGCCCAAAGCGGTCGCAAGCGCGACGCCCGAGTAGCCGATGCGCCGACCATCTATGAGCTGATGGATGAGTACAAAACACCGGCGACCAAGCGCCGGGTGGCTGAGGCCATGCTCCAGGGAGGAGAATGGGCGCGGCCTTTGATGGCTCCTCCGGGAACTCCCGCGGACCGGGTCAAGATTCTGCGCGCCGCACACGAAAAATTCAGTAAGGATGCCGACCTCCTCGGTGAAGCGAAAAAGCTTCGCATCGACGTAACTCCCCTGCGCGGAGAGCAACTACAGGCGATGTCGAAAAAAGTCATGACCCAGCCGCCGGAGGTCATCGAACAGATCAAAAAGCTGTTCGTGCATTAGAGGACGGTGACGATGGCAACCCGAATGCTTAACCTTCAAGACATTCGTGGGAAAAAGGCTTCGCGTCGGCAATTCAGAATTGCATGGAGTAAATAGAGTATGACAGGTTCGAAGCGGATTAGGCTTATAACCCTTGTGGCAGTTTTTTCGCTGGCGGCAATGGCGTCGATGGCCACGACAGACGTCGCCGCCGCCGATAGAGTACGGGTCGGCTTGACCACCAAGGATTTCGGCTACCTGCCGTTGTTCGTCGGCATACGAGCCGGCTACTTTGCCGATGAGAATATCGATCTGCAGTGGATTCAAGTGAGATCCAACGTCGCCACTTCGGCGCTAATCGCGGGAGAACTCGACATAGCGGCTTCCGCCGGTTCCGCCATGAGAACCGCGACGCGTGGCGCGCCCCTGAAGGCGATCTTTTTCCCCTACCAAAAGTGCACCTTTGTGCTGATGGGCGCACCCAATATAAAAACGGTCCAGGATCTTAAGGGAAAAGTGATCGGCAATAGCGCCCCGGGAAGCACGACCGAACTCGCCGCCAACATGGTGTTGGAGCACCACGGACTCAACCCGAAAAAAGATGTTAAGTTCTTTCTCGCCGGCGGGGCCGACACTGCGCTGGTCGCCATGCAACAAGGACTCATCCATGCGCGTCCGTTCAATCCGGACGCCGCTTTCGTACTCAAGAAAAAAGGATTCAACGTGCTTGCCATGCTGGCCGACCTGGGACCCTGGCCGTGGGGAGGATACGCCAGCACGGATGCAAAACTTTCCCAAGAACGCGCCAAGATCAAGCGCTGGACCCGAGCCATGGCGAAAAGCCTGTTGCATATGGCAAACAAAAAGGAGGACACAATCCGCATCGCTCTTCAGGAGTTTAATTATCCGCGTGACGTTCTCGAGGAGGCCCTCAGCGTCTCCGTGAAAGCCATCGACAGCAGCAATCCCGGGGGCGCAACCGAGGAGTCGCTGCGCAAAAATATCGCGCTCACGATTGTCGAACCGATGAATTTGCGTGAGACTCCGCCGATCGCGAAACTCGTCGATTTCTCTCTTTTGAATGAAGTGCAGGCTGAATTAGGTCTTCGCAAGAAATAACCCGGCCTCGCGGAAAGAGAGATAATGGCGCCGGTGCATTTTCCCCAGTCATTACTTCGCCCGTTTTGCCGGCTGAACGTTTGTCGTCCCTGTGGGTCCCACGGCATTCAGCTGAAGCATAACGCCATCGCCCTTGGTCATGGCAAAGTGGGGTCGGTTCTTCGGCTCGGTAAAAAAACTTCCCGGCCCGAAAGCCCTCAGCTTGGACTCGTCGAACTCGCCGCCGAAACCAAAATACAACGTTCCCGATAACACCGTCACCATCCTGGTTTCATCAGGATGGAAATGGGGCGCGAGTTTTGCGTTCGCCGGAATCCTGACCCGCATCACATAAAGACCGGGCTTGCCCGGATCGCCGACCAAAACTGCCGACATAAGGCCGTGCAGTTCAGGATTTTGAATCCATTTTAATTCCGTCGGGGTAACCTGCAGTGCCTTGGCAGGATCGAAAGGTTCTCTAGCGAACGCGGGCGCTGCCATCCCGGCGACAAACAGAACAGCCATGAAAGCGGCTTTGACTGACAAACGCATGGATTATTCTCCTGATCAATCGGTGATTGCTAGGGTGTCGGTAATAGCAAATTTCCGCTATCAGCTATACCGGCCCGCAGATTGAGAAACAACCGAGTACCGGCAGCGTCAAAAGCAAAAATAAGCGCTTTAATCGCCATCAGGTTTCAGCACCACCGAATTCCTGTCTCTTATCAACAAGCGGCCTCCAAGCTCAAACATCCCCGACAAACAGGCGGCGCGACTCGAAAACCACCGGGGCGAAGCGCTGCCCTTCTTGCACCAGACTACGCTTCAAAATGAAATCGAAAAGGAGCGGGTTAAAACGGCGAATCTCCGACAGAACCCCGGCTTGTGCCTCGTTTAAATAGCCCTGCTCCACGAACCGGCGCATGGAATAGAGCGGCATGACACCCGGCAGTGGATAGTCCGAGCCATTAATCAACCGCCGATGCCAATCGCTGCGAGCCAGAAGCATCGCCAGCGCCGGTTCGGTGCGATTGGCTTGAGTGACTGACGAAATATCACCGTAGAATAGGTTGTCGTAGCGCGGTTCGTCCATCAGACGCTTGAATAGCGCAAAGGCATCGACCCTGAAGCCACCGGCGCCACGGTCGAAATCCTCGTGTTTACCCAGTGACGCACAATGCGCCACGATGACGCGCACTCCGCGCTCCAGCGGGCGCCGCAACCGCAACGGGTTGTTATATTCCTGAAGGCTGCCGCCATGTACCGCTTGTTCGCCGCCGCCGTGCGTCAACAGCGGCAGATTCAACCGAACAAGGGCGTCATAGAATTCATCACAGCGCGACGACGCCGGGTCCACCCCCATGGCGGACGGCAGCCACTTCACCGCACGAGCCCCCCGTTTCTTGGCCCAGTCGAGCGCCTCCAATCCATCCTCCCGGTACGGATGAATCGAACAAATCCACTCGGCGCGCTCCGGCAAGCGCTGGGCGAGGCCGGCGGCATAACGATCGGCGACAGCGAAAGCGCTCAAGTCTTCGCGCCGGGCACCGGTTGCGTCGTGGTGAAAATCGAAAGCAAGCAGCATGACCTTGGCGCCGGCGGGAAACGCATTGAGGCAATGCGCCAGGCGCCGGACGAAGTCCTCGTCCACGCTGCCTTCGGTTTCAGTGCAGGCGGCGTTTAAATAAAACCGGCGTTGCAGATTTTGCCACGGGTGCAGCATGCTTTTCATACGCGGAGTGATCCACACACCGCTGCCTCCGTCGCCGACACCGGCGATGTGAACATGACAGTCCCAGAAGCGACTGGGATTGACCCCCTCCCACGCGGCGCGCACCATTTCATGGTCGAGCAAACGCTTGGGCAGTGGATCGGCGAGGCAAGGATTGAATAGTCCATCCTCCAGTGACAAGCCACAGCCGGCGGCAATGCCGCCGAGGGCGCTCAGACCGAGCGTTGAAAGAAATGCGCGCCGGTCCATCGTTATTTTGATCCGGAAAAACTTTTCTTTGATTCGTAACGCATGACGGATGGAAAAAATCGGTTTGCCTTGAGCCAGCTAACGCGGTCCAACTTGACGTGCGGACTCGCTACAGCACTTCCTATATTTTACTTCGATCGAAGCGCTGATCCCCGCGCTTCGCCATAAAGGCTTCGAATCGGCGGAGCAATTCGGCCGGGCCGTTTTCCAAGATGAGCAACGAGCGATGCTTCGGCTTGAGGAAATCCTGATCCACCGCATAATCGAGAAATTGAATGAGTTGATCGTAGTACCCGCTCGTGTTCAAGAGCCCGCAGGGCTTACCGTGAATGCCGAGCTGCGCCCAGCTGAGCACTTCGAAAAACTCCTCCAGGGTGCCGATGCCGCCGGGCATGGCGATAAAACCGTCGGACAATTCCGCCATCACGGCTTTACGCTCGTGCATCGACCGCACAATGCGCAAGTCCGATAGCCCTTGATGCGCCACCTCTTTGGTCACCAAAGAATCAGGGATCACTCCGGTGACATGGCCACCGAGCTCCAGTACGGCATCCGCGATAACGGTCATCAGACCGACATTGCCGCCGCCGTATACCAAACCATACCCGCGCTCAACCAGCGCGGCGCCGAGTTGGCGCGCCGCCGCGGCATACTGCGAACGTACACCCTGCCTCGACCCTGTGAATACGCAGATCTTTGCGACCGCGGCGTCGGCGCGATTTTCTACTTCCACAGCCGCTGGAGAAATTCTTCTTTTTTCATAACCCTTCCGCGCCAACGCCGACTCCAATTCGACGATTCCAGAGCAACCCTGATTGCGGAAAACCACACCGACTGTCTTCAGCTTGCTACGACGGACTCGAACGCTAATTGGTCCGCCGAAAAATCGGCGATCACTTCTCCGTCGGGTTGTCCGTTTCGTTTTTGTTTACGCCCCTGATGTTCATGCCGGCCAGGATCACCTGCAAGACCACCATTGCCCATGCGCGAACATGCCAGCCCCAGATGATCCAGAGCGCATTGCTCAATAAAAAACACCAGAAACCAATCATGCGGCGTATTTTTCGCTGCGATCCGATGAGCCAAGCAGCGATAACCGTCACGATCATCGCCGGCCACTGAAGAGCATCCAACCCATCCATTGTTGTTTTTGCTGTTCCAACAGGCGGTAATATCGAGGGAATTCGCTAGCCGTTTTTGGACATAAGCTTCTCTGCCAATGCGTTGATACTGAAGCCGGAATTTTAGCCTAATCGCTCCGCTTTGATGCGCCGGATCGTAGTCACGAAATCTTTGCCATGTTTTTGGCTTTCTTCTCTACCACTCTTTCTACCAGCTCACGAAAGGTCGAATCTTCGTTACATGCAACACCGAACGCCACGACAAACAGCTTGATCAGGTCTGTCGCATAAATTTGATTGTCCGCCCACGCGGCGATTTCCCTGAGCGTGTGCTCCGGGCGCAGCTGCTTGATCTTCATGCCGGCCACCTCGGCGAGTCCCGCCGCGATTCTTTGCGCCACATCTCGTTGCTCCGACGGAAAATCGAGTCGAATGAATGCCACGATGAGCGCCCAATCGATTCCCTTTGGAGCAGGTCGCCAAGCAAGCCTGCCGATGGTCATGAGCAAAATCACGACAACCAGATAAAGGTATAACTGCGGCATCAACTACGCTCCCAACCTGATCGCGCTGACGGATCTCTCAACCCGCGGTTCGATACCAGCGCTGCAAGCCATGAGTCAAAAATCATCTTCGCCGTATTTGCGGGACTCTGTATTTAATACTTGTTCCAGTTTGCGCAGCAGCGAGAGTGTCATCCATGCCAGAATCGTGGCCACCAACGCCAATCCGAATCGCCCCAAACCGACGGCCACGCCAAGTGCCGCCGTCATCCATATGCCCGCCGCGGTCGTCAACCCCTCGACCTCCCGTTTTTCATAAATTTTAAGGATGGCCCCGGCTCCAAGGAAGCCAATGCCCGTGATCACACCCTGTATGACCCGCGACAGGCCATCTGAATCCATGCCAAACTCTACGCAAGCGATCACAAAAACTGCTCCGCCCGACGACACCAGCATGTGGGTCCTCAGCCCAGCCGGCTTGCCCATCCGTTCGCGCTGGAAGCCTATCATTGAGCCGAAAGCCAGCGCGACGAGCAGCCGGATCGTCAGGCTTACCATCTGTCTGCCATCGGCAAACCCGGCAGCCAATTCTTCCCATATAAGGTTCATCGCCAGATCAGTTGACCTTGAAGCACGAACCTTGCGCAAAGCCAGGCAACGTCGAGGTCAAACGAATTTTACTTGGATTGCTCCTCGAGTTCGCGCAGCCGCTGGCGCATTATGCGCTCTTCGTTCCAGCGCGACGTCTCGTCGCGAACAATTGCAGCGATCGCTCCCACCTTACCATCCTGCGAGGGCAGAAGCGCCACGGTAAATGCGATCGACAGGGGACGGCCATCTTTATGATACGCCGGAACTCGCAAGACATCCGCGCCATATTTCGTCTGTCCGGTGCTCATGACGTGTCGATAGCCCTGCCAGTGGCGCTCGCGAAATCTCTCTGGAATAATAAAATCGAGCGTTTGTCCCATGGCCTCATCCGCGCCGAAACCGAAAATCCGCTCGGCCGCCGGATTCCACAAAACGATCTTGCCGTTCGGATCGGCGGCAATGATCGCATCGCCCGCCGCCTGCACCAATGTTTCCAGGTCAACTATTTTGCGCATTGGATTCTCAAAATGAATTCTGGGAAGTCAGTCCGGAGTCTCATCTTTCCCAGGGCGTTCGACCGAACCAGGTTGATTTAGTTCGCACATTAAGAAACGCACGAAGCCGGTCCGCGGAGCGCCGACACCATGCAATGAGTATACTGAGGCGAGTGTTGTTTTTAAACGGCTAGGGCACGAAAACGCGAACTGCGGGGAAATCGGCTGAGCTGGAGCGATTGAAATGATGCGGAAAAGAAATAGCTTCAGGCCCTGCGCGCTCGTTCAACGGCACGTTCGGACTCGTCGCATCGCGGCCGGGCGTTATCGTCGTCTTCGGCCGTAACCGAACGAACGCTTACCGGGAGCCGTGCGGGCGCGACCGAAAATAGGCTTGGGATTTGGATCGAGCAGTCGGGTATAGGAGTAGTTGAACCCATCGAGCTTCACCCGGGGAATTTTCTGGCCAATGAACCGTTCGACCGCGGCAATCTCCTGGACATCTTCGCCGGTCATGATAGTAAAAGCGTCACCGACGCTCTGCGCCCGCCCCGTGCGACCGATACGATGAACGTAGTCTTCGGGATGGTGCGGCACGTCAAAGTTGATGACGTGGCTGATCTGTGCGACGTCGATGCCGCGCGCGGCGATGTCGGTGGCCACCATCACTTCATAACGGCCGTTCCGAAATCCATTCAACGCCTGCTCGCGCTCGCGTTGAGTCCGGCGGGAGTGGAGCACGGCAACCGCATGGCCTTGCTGATGGAGCCTGCGCACAACGCGATCGGCGCCGTTTTTTGTCCGGCAAAAAATCAGCACTTGATCATAGTCGGTGCGCCGCAGCAGTTCTTCCAAAAGTTCCTGCTTCTGTTCGGAATCCACCGGATATAATGCATGCGTGACGGTTTCGGCGGGAGAGCGGCGCTGGCCAATTTCGATCTTTTCCGGATTGCGCAATGCCCACTTGCAAAGCTGGTCGATCTCGGGCGGCACCGTCGCGGAGAACAACATCGTTTGCCGGGTTCGGGAACACTTTTCGACGATCTTGCGCACGTCGGGCATAAATCCCATGTCCAACATCCGATCCGCTTCGTCCAGAACGAGTATTTCTATCTGGTTGAGACGCAACATACCGCGGCTAATGTGGTCCAGCAAACGTCCGGGCGTTGCGACGACGATATCGGCGCCCCGACGCAGCGCTTGATCTTGTCTCCCATAACCCGTGCCACCGTATAAAACGACAGTGCGCAGATTGGTAAAGCGCGCGTAATCGCGGATGGCGGTTTCAACTTGAGCCGCGAGTTCGCGCGTGGGTTCAAGGATGAGCGCGCGTAACGCGCCACGCTGTGCCAAACGCGAAATCAACGGCAATGCAAAAGCAGCCGTCTTTCCCGTGCCGGTTTGAGCGGAGCCGATGAGGTCCCGCCCCTCCAGTAGAATCGGTATGGCGCGCAATTGAATAGGAGTCGGATCGGTATACCCGGCAGCGCGCACGCCGTCGACCACTTTAGGCGATAGTCCAAGTTTAGAAAAAGGCATCTTCTTATATAGACATGATATCGGTGACTTAACAAACGACTGGGTCGTGGTTCAGTGCGCGAAAATTTGTCGGGACAACCCCTGTAGTCGCCGAGGGACGCCCGTGCTCCGCGCTTCTGCCGATCCACAGAAGGTGACGGACGCTCGATGAGCGGATAGGTTGCCCCACTACTCCGAACAGGGTAAATCCGACTCGTCGACTGCAACCCAGCTCACCCGGCTCGACCAATGGCCATGAGCGGCCGGCTTGGTCGCTGGTTCATCGTCTAGAGTGCCGGCTGGCACAATGACCCTCTGACCATCGCGCGACCGATGCGGCACCGGACATTTGCAACGGGTACAAATCTGTCTTGCAAAGCTTTTCGCTTCCGGCAGATCGTAGCGTGAGATCAATTCCTCGCCTTGAGTCCAACGAAATTGATCGACGGGCACCGCGATGTTCGTTGCCCGCACACCGCCGGTAGCTTTTCTGCAGCGTGAGCAGTAACAATGAGAAAATCTCAGAAACGGCGGCCTCACCTCATACCGGACGTTTTTACAAAGACAACTTCCATGAAGCTCTTGGTCAGACATGTGGTCTCCCTTTCGTGAAACCGGCGGTTGCCGGTAGTCGTTGGCCAGGAGTTTATTTAGGTTTGTAAGGCTTAGCAAGATCGTCCGTAATCACCAGATCAATCCATCACATCTACTGAGATAACGAATTGCGTCATTCGAGCGGATAACGCTCTATCGCAGCGGCCAGTTCCTTTTCGTTGGTCAAATCGAGACGCAGAGGAGTCAAAGAGACGTAACCCTGCTCGACCGCCCAGCGGTCGGTCCCTTCTTCTGTTTCTTCGACGGGAACCACCGTGAACCAGAAATGCTTGCGTCCCAAGGGGTCTTCACCCATGACGATCTTACCATCGTAATGCCGCACCGATTGACGAGTCCAGCGCAGAGCTTTCGGCTTTTCATCGGGGAAATTCACATTGACCAGCGATAACTCCCTGTTTTCATGCAGAAGAAGCGCCAGGACCTGCTCTAAAGAAGGCTTTAAGAGGTCAAAATTCGGTTCATCGATGGTCACAGTTGAGCTCAAAGCGATGCCGCGTAACCCTAGAAGCGTCGCCTGCTTAGCCGCCGCCAAAGTCCCTGAGTGCCACATCGAATTACCCAAATTGCTACCCAGGTTGATCCCTGAAAGCACCACGTCCACTTTCTCCCAATGAAATATCCCCAGGGCAACGCAATCCGCCGGCGTTCCATCAACCCGGTAGGCTTCGAACTTGCCGATGGGAGTCCTCCTATACGAAAGCGGGCGCAAAGCGGTAATAGAGTGTCCGGCTGAAGAACGTTCCACGTCGGGCGCCACGACACGCACTTCGCCGAATTTGCTCGCCACCTCTGCCAGCGCCGCAATCCCCGGGCTGTAAATTCCATCGTCATTACAAACGAGTATACGCATGAATCCTGCCTCCTTCATCCCAGGCCGGCTATGAAAACTGGCCCCGCCGAAACCGTCGTTCACCAGAGCTGAAACTTACAATTTTGTCTGGCAGTGTTATTGTGTAAGTATTTCATATTAATCACCGCGCTTCATCACTATAGGAAAAAACATGAAGGTGACGCTTATTCACAATCCCGATGCCGGCAGCGACGATCAACCTTCCGGCGACGAGTTACTCGAGCTGATTCGCCGGGCCGGGCACGAACCTACGTATCGGTCATCAAAAGCAAAAGATTGGGATACCGCGCTGGAAGAACCAGGCGACCTCGTGGCGGTTGCTGGAGGCGATGGCATAGTCGGCAAAGTGGCCAAGCGTCTTGTGGGTAAGCACACGCCCATCGCAGTCTTACCGATGGGTACGGCCAATAACATCGCCAGAACTCTAGGCATGATGGACGCGCCGCTGCAGCAATCGATCGCCGGATGGAGCACGGCGCGGCGCAAAAATTTTGATGCCGGTGTGGCGACCGGACCATGGGGATCAACGCACTTCATCGAGGGTCTAGGTATCGGGCTGTTTACCGAAATGATGACCCGCCTCGATGCCAGAGGCAACGTCGATCTCGCGCACTTGACCGGGCCTGAAGAAAAAACCACCACCGTTTTGCAGATGCTGCAAGTTCGCCTCAGCGACTCCCCGGAAATAAAGCTTAATATTACATTGGACGGGCGCGACCTGTCCGGCGAATACGTCCTATTTGAAGTGATGAATATCAAGTCGATCGGGCCGAATCTGTTCCTGGCGCCGGAGGCGGACCCCGGCGACGGGCTGTTCGATATTGTCTGTCTGACACGGGGAGCCCAAGACAAGTTGAGCCATTGTCTGGCGGAGTGCGAGGAAGACAACCCTGCGCCTTCGGGTCTACCCGTACGCAGGGGAAAATCCGTGCACATCGAATGGGAGGGGTCGCCGATCCATATCGATGATCAGGCATGGCCGGACAAAGGTGGGTCATTTCCGCCTTCGTCAATCGTGATCGACATCGCGGTTGAACCCGGGTGCCTCCAGTTTCTCACTCCGTGAAAAGAGAATTCAGGAATGATCGCCTGCACGGGTAGTGCACTACGATAACTCGTTCGACGTGGCCTGATGCAAAATTATCGACGTTTAGGCCGATCAAATCAGCCTTCGTCGAGTTTAAAACCGAGTGAGGCAACACGAACAAACTCAACGGACCACGCCCTGCTTCGCCAGAACCAAACGCAGAGTTTCAACCCGCCGGCGATTGACTCCCAGGTCGCTATGGCCGAGTCGCGATGCCGATCTTACGGCAATGATGTTTTGAGCCGGTCGCAAATGCAGCTCCAGGTCGTCGACGAATCCGAAAAACGCACTGGCGCATTCGGCGTGAATATAGTCGCCCGTTTCTGTGATGATTTTTGTACGGGGAAGATTCGCAACAGTGGCACGCATGGCCTGCCATGCATCGCCGGCCGGCAGCGCAAGGTCGAATGGCGGAACGAGGCGTGAGGAGTCCCTAGCGTCGCTCGATACGCAGTTCGGCAATGAAGGGCACGGCGCAAGCCGCGACGCTCTGACTCCGAGGTTCGACGGCCGCGTGCCTGCACAAGAAAATAACGGCATGGCAATCTCCCTCTTAAGTGGGATTCTGATAAATAGAAGTCATTGCCTGAACCTATTTCATTTTGGACTGGGGCGACGGCTTTGGTAAATTTCGTCTTCTGTTCGCAGGCGGCCATCGATAACGAACGGACCGAGTGGAAGCAGCGCCGCGAGTAGAACAATGCCCGTCCACCGAAGTCCCCACTGCATGCTCTCCCGCGCCAGCATCAACACGATGAAGAATCCGATAAATAGGATCCCATGGAGCCAGCCCACCACAGTGACCGCGGTTGGCAGACCGGCGAAGTACTTTAGCGGCATTGCTATTCCCAGGAGCAAGAGGAACGACACGCCCTCGATGAGACCGATTACTCGAAGTCTACCGATGGGTGTTTTCAGCATGATTAGCTCAAATTACAGACGGGTCGTAAAAATCCACGTGACCGTGAGCACCTGGCACACGTCTGCGATCTTTTATTCGTCCCGCCGGAGTTGCGACAGAGTTTGACACAGCACTTCGTCACCCGGTACTTTGCCAAAAAATCGATTGGAAGAATAGTCTCTTTGCTCAAATATCAGGAGGTACCATGGGCATTGCACTCGGGTTGCCCAGCCGAATCGTTTCCGCTTCCGGAAAACGTGGTTCTCGAATGGGCTACGCGTCGATCGAGGTCCATTCTCAAGCGTGGTTGTCACAGACAGGGTGGTATCCGCCGCCCTTGAGCCGCTCGTGGTTCTGGCGGTCACGGGCGGAGCAACGCGCCGTATCCGACTCATGACGAGCGTCGTGATCGGCCCTGCGCAGCGGAACTGGACCAGCTTGACCGACTGGCGGAAACCACGGAGCGATTAACCGCCACGATCTTATAAGCAGCCGCGGTCCACCCCGCTCGAAACTGGCGCCAAGGTTTTCGAAAAAGAAAAGCAAAACCCAGCGAGCCGGCAACAAGTTTTCCTAGCGGGTATGTTGCTGCTCGAGCGTCACAACTCCGCTACCGCAGGAATGACTTCCTTCCCCATTAGTTCGATCAGTGTGAGCTCGTAATCTCCCGGCAGGCTGACCATCAAATGCTGGATGCCAGCATCACTGACACTGCGGCAATAATCGATCGCTTGCCGCGTGCTCATTCCGTTCTTGCGCAGATCGAGAGTGCCGATCGCGGTCCGTTCGATGGCGTCGTAAGGGCGTCCGATGGCGTCGCAGTGCCGCCGAAGAACTTCGAGCTTGGCGCGGACAACAGCTAAATTCTCGAATGCATAGAGGTTACACGCATCGGCATACTTCGCGACCAACGGCAGTGTCCTTTTCTCACCTGCCCCACCAATCAAAATAGGCGGATGCGGTTTCGAGACCGGCTGAGGCGAGTTGAGCGTCTCCGCCAGCCGGTAATGCTTGCCGGTATACGCAGCCACACTTCCCGACCACATCTGCAAGGCGATCTGCAGTGTTTCCTCCAGCCGTTCGAAACGTTCCTTCAAGGGCGGAAACGGAATCCCGAGCCCAGCCGCCTCACGTTCATACCATGCCGCCCCAACGCCGAAATAAGCGCGCCCTCCGGAAAGCACATCGAGCGTCGTCACAGTTTTAACCAGAGTGCCGGGATAACGATAGATCACTCCAGAAACGAGGGTGCCGAGGCGAACCCTCTTGGTTATAGCGGCCAGAAAACTAAGCGCGCTGTAGCCCTCTAGCATCGGCTCTTCGGGCTTGCCAAGCATTTCGATCTGAAAGAAATGGTCCATAACCCAGAGGCTTGCAAATCCCGCTTCCTCCGCTGCCTGGCCGACGCGGGCCAGGGTCGAACCCAACTGGTCCGAGCCGCCTGGCCACGTAAAAGACGATATTTGAAGTCCTATTTTCATGCCGAATACCTCTTCGAACAAATAGATTGACCCTGTACCTGTCTTTTAATAACAATCCTTGAGTGGTAGCGAACATGAACACCTTACTTTATTTTCGCCATTGAAGGCGCCGTCGGCCAACCCACTGTCCGCAGCTACTGCCGGACCGACTCAGTAACTCTTCGATTGACTCCGAATTTATTATGGCTAGAAAAAGATTTTAACAAGAAAATACCGCTCGTTTAATACTTCGTTAAACGTTGCCGCTTACAGGCGGCGCCGCGGATAATTGGCTTGATTAAGAGCAAGAGGGAACAATGCGTAGTGCCGGCGGTTACGAGGAAAATACTTGTGCTGGAACGATCAAAAAAGGGGAGAGGCGATGCGCCTCTCCCCTTTTCTCGCTGGTTGATTGAATTGGATCACTGCACGGTGATATCGATCTGCCGCGGTTTGGCCTCCTCGGCTTTTGGAATGTGTATCTCGAGTATACCGTCTTTGTAGGTGGCTTGAATGCCATCGTGTTTTACGGTTTCAGGAAGAGTAAAGGATCTCACGAACTTTCCATTAACCCGTTCTACACTGCGGTACTCGACGCCATCGGCCGGCTTAACAGCCTTCCGTTCGCCCGTAAGCGTGAGTGTTCCGTCTTTGACTTCGAGATTAAAATCCTCCTTCTTCATCCCAGGAAGCTCAGCGCGAAGTAGATAAGCCTCCTTACTTTCCAAAATATCCACGGCCGGATACCAACTTTCGCTCCTCGTAGCGGCGTTATCCCATGAGCGGCCAAAGCCATCGCCGAATAAGTCGTTTATCCGTGACTGAACTTTGTTAAAACCATCGAATGGTTCCCATCTTACTAGTTGCATAGAACTCCTCCTTTTAGTTTGTACAGCAATATCACAAAATTAAGCACGGGAACCGAGAGTGTCAACTCACTTGACAAACCGTTCAATCGTACTTAAATTTTTGGCGACCGCTTTATTGAGTTTGTCAACCCGTCGCGAAATCGAACAAACGAGAGTGGCTGCCAGGACAGCGGCGTACATCGCCAAAAGTAATGAGAAATTCGATTATCACCATCCGTTATCGTCCAGCATCGTACGCAAAAGGGGCGTTGAGGTCCAACTTCACTGCGTCGTCCGCACCTGAGTAGAGAGCTGGTATTTCAGTCCATCGATCTCATAATCCAGTTCGCCGAAAAACGCCAGATAACCTTTCTCAGGCGGAATTACTTCGCCGACGGCCCTGCCGTTCGTAAAGCTCACAGACTGCTCGCTCCACTTAGCGGCGCGGAAATCCGCCGTCGCCGTCTGCGCAACCCAGAGCCTTGCGCCTTTAGGCGTGGGGATCGCGTCGATGGTCAGGCGCAGCTTGCCGTTCACCCTTTCATGCTTCCACGTTAAGCTCGGCATGGATGTGCCGCTGATTTGATGCCGTGAGAAAGCGGCAAGGCCGTCAATGAATTGGCTAAACTGATCCGGCTGAGGTCTGTCTTGTCTTTTCAAGTCATGGCCCGCGTTGGGAATATAAAGCACCCATTTATTATCAGGTATCCCGTTCCAATAAAGATTAAGCGCATCCGTTGCCCAGTAGAAATCGTTGGTTCCGTTAATAATCAACTTAGGCATGATCAGTTTGGCGCGATACGCCCAGGGATCGACCATGCTCAAGAGGCGCCGGCCTTCCGGAGTTTCAGGTATCGGCAACAGTCCGCGGCTGCTATACGGCGCCAGCCGGGAGCTGTAGGCGCCAAAGGCTTTGAGTTGGCGCGGCATCTGCGCGCGCATGTTGAGCGTATCGATAACCACCGGTGCAATTGCACCGACGCGCGGGTCGATGGCAGCCGTAAGCCAGGTGGTCCAGCCACGCTTTGACGCGCCGGAGACGATGAACTTATCAATCGGCTCGTCCCATTCCTTTTTGCCGAACGATTGCAAAACATCCATCGCCTTGACGACGCTCTTCACCATCGGAAAAAGCAGCGGCCAGTTTTCATCTTTCGTCTGGAGATAACGGGCAAATGTCTCGGCGATCAAATCGTCTTCGCTGAGATTACCTTCGAGAAGCGGCTGATTCGGGATATGATAAAGAAAGGCCACTGGGGCTCTTATCTTTCGCGCCAACTCCATCCCCAACGCAACACTGGCAGGCCTCGCCGAGCCGCCCGTGACCCACAAGAATATGGTCGAATTTGGCGTGACATCTCGAGGCCGGTAAACCTGCAGCTGGTGCTCCCATTTATTCTCCTGCCAACTCTGTGACACGAAATGGAAGTCATAAATCCGATGCCCGGACTGCTCATCGTCGATTTTGCTTTTCAGTTTCCAACCGAACTCAGCCTCCGGCTTGCGGACATACTCTTGCAGATCAGCCCAACTCGGACGCGCTAACAAGCTCGCGATGATAGAGGCAAACAAAACCATGACAATATTTTGTCGTTTCGAAAATGACATTGCTTGATCCTTTAGGTCGAAGGTCACATTGGAAAGTCGTCCGTAACAATCGCCGCGCTGCGACTCCGAATAGTTTTTATTTTGCAATGCAATCCATTACTGCCGTGACCCTTTCGCGCAGCGAAAACCCACCTCATCAGCTCGATTCTCCGGACTTGAGTTCATGCGCTTGGTTGACTTCAATCGGTCTGGAGGAAGTCTACACTCTTGCAATGCCCAAGAGCTTGAACACGCAATTGCCCCGTACGTGATTGCAACAATAACGCGATCACAAAAGGCCAAAGATAAAAAGCAAGGAACTCACCCTCTCGTCTCTCTCCCTTATTTACTCTTATACGGTTAATGAATTTTTGTCGGCTCTCTCGTGCCTGCATTCTGCAGTTCTCTACGGGTATCATTCATAATATAAAGATATCAGTCAGAACATAAGATATTGTGCAAAAGAACATTCTTGACAACGCGTCCGTGCAGCGATTATAAGCGGTCCTATGACCAAGTGTTCCGTTTTCGATTTGGTGGGCGAACAACTTCCACATCAGTGCATTACTCGACTCCGGAGCTGTGAGTAAAGTCGACGGAGGAGATTCGGTCCTCCTGTTCGACGAGCCTTAGACTGCATTAGCTAGTGCGAGGAGGGTCTAGGTACGATGTACAACAGCTACTTTGGATTTTCAGCCTCCCCTTTCAGTGTTACCCCTGATCCGAATTTCTTTTACACCAATCCGGTTTACGAGGAAGCCTATGCCAATTTGCGGTATGGGATTGAGGCCAAGAAGGGCTTCATAGTCATTACCGGCGAGGTGGGGACAGGGAAAACCACCCTGCTACGTAAACTGATGATGCACAACCTGAAGGGGAACATACATACGGTCTTTGTGTTTAACACATATTTAAATTTCACCGAACTGCTCCAAGTCATTCTTTACGATCTGGGCTTGATCCCCAACGAATCAAACAACAAGGTCGTGCTGCTACAGGAGCTGAACAACTATCTCATCATGCAGCTCGAGCAGGGCCATATTGTCTCGGTGCTAGTGGACGAAGCTCAAAATTTAAGCGATGAGGCTCTCGAAGGTCTCCGGCTTCTCTCCAATGTCGAAACCGATCAGGAAAAGCTGATCCAAATAGTGTTGATGGGTCAACCTGAGCTTCACGCTAAACTGGACCGACCTAGTCTCCGGCAGCTTAAGCAGCGAGTGGCCCTTCAATGCCGGCTCGTTCCCCTCAAAAACGAGGAGGTGGGTCCCTATATTGATTTTCGGCTACGGGCTGTCGGGTACAACGGTAAGGATCTGTTTTATCCTGATGCCGTTCGACAGATCACGTCCTATTCGAAAGGGATTCCCCGGCTGGTGAACATCATCTGCGATAATTCCCTGCTTTGTGCCTTCGGACGGTCTCAAAAAATTATTTCTGCAGATGTCATCCACGAAGTGGCCCGCGATCTCAGGTTAGGATCGGAAGTAAAGGTCACTCAAACGGAACGCACTCCTGGTGTTGTCGCGTCTAAACCCGAACCGGAAACATCCAGCCGTGAAGCGCCAAACCAGGTTCCTCGGCACAAACTGAAACGCATGGTAAAAGTTGGAGCTGAGACCTTCCTCGTCGTCTTCGGTATTGTCGCCGTAGCATCGCTTATTGATCCGCGAAACTTTCTCACCACTGCCGGGAGAGGTCTCGAAATCGCCAAGCATAATCTAAACCAATGGGTTCTGTTTATTACTCATCAGCAAGCTGTCCCGGCAAAAGCCAGTGCAGAAGTCAAGGTCGAATCTAAGGAGCAGCAAGTCATAGTTCCGCGTGGCTCCAGCATCTACAAAATTGCCAGTGATACGTATGGAACTAACACTGCCCTCGGCATGGACCTCATCAAAGAGTTCAACCCCCAGATCAAGAGTCTCGGTAGGGTGCCCGCAGGGTGGGCTCTCTTACTGCCCTCCTTAACGCCAGAAACATTGCTACGCAAGCAATCCGATGGATCATATCATCTCATCGTGGCATCGTTTCACAGCCTCACAGGAGCCGGTGAATATGCCGGACGCCTAAGGAAGAAAGGCTATCAAGTTACAGTTACACCTAAAAGGGTTTCGGACGATCTCTTGCTGCATCGGGTTGCAATTGACGGTTTGAAAACCTACGAGGAGGCCCGTCAAACTTGGTTAACGGGCCTAAGGAACGAATGGCTTGTCCTCGCTGACCCTATGGACGGCACCAGGTAAGCGGTAGATCAAATATCCCTCGGTGATGCTATGAGCAGCGTATATAACGCATTGATAAAAGCAGGGAAGAAAAACGAAACGATAAGCGCTCTCAGTTTCTCCTGGCAAAGTATAAGCATCGAGTGGAAGATTATTTCGATAGTTCTTGGGCTTCTTTTTATCGTCATTGTGAATCAGCTCGTGGGCCGGGTGCTGCGGACCCAAATGAATGAGAATGCCGCCATCATCACTACTAATTTGAGTGATGCAGTTGCAAGTTACCTCGCCAGCAAAGATGTGCTCCAGCTCAAAACAACGGTGACAAAGTACGCTCGCTTGAGGAGAGTTGCCTACGTTTTTATTCGAGACCGCGAGGGAAAAGTGATCGCCCATAGCTTAGCAACTCTTTCCCCTGAGCTTCAGGAAGCACTCACTTCCGATCAGGACCGTCAAGTTAGCCAGCGAAAACTCACCCTAGAAGGAAAGCCTGTTTACGAAACTCGCGAGCCAATTCTCGATGGGCAGCTCGGAAGTGCGCACATAGGAATCTGGGCGGATGCGGTTGAACGAGACATTTATCAGGCCCTCTTTTTGTTTGTGTGGCCTATTACATTGGGTCTTTTTGCAGCTGTGATCATCGTAGCTGTCTTAGCACGTTCATTGACTCGAGCATTGCGTCGACAGATTGAATTGCGGTTAGGTTCACAGGCAACCTCCACCCATCCCTTAGAGTAAAACCACCGTCTAGAGCGAATATCGAGCACGCCGACAATGGCATCGGTCGGCTCGATGATGATCCCCGTTCGTGCTCGCCCAGTTCGCGATGCTCTAACCCCACCGCAGCATGCTAAAGAGCTTTGCCCCAGCCCGCGCGCAAATTGGCGCTTAAATGTCACTTATGTCAAAGGTGGCATGAAGGTCTGACAGCTCTGGCGGAAACACGCCTGAAACTTCCTCAAGATCGGCAAAGAATGCTTTTCTCCGTGTGGAACGAGGTATGCATTCCGATGCAGGCGTATGGAAGGATGAAAATATTATTCGAACCGCCAACTATGTTGGTTAGCGAC
The DNA here is from genome assembly GCA_009379725.1 of Deltaproteobacteria bacterium. Lineage (GTDB taxonomy): Bacteria > Desulfobacterota > Binatia > UBA9968 > UBA9968 > WHTF01. Next base: position 416 of record WHTF01000009.1, on the reverse strand, counting down.
ACACCTCCCTCCAATTACTCTGCGGACAGGAGTTTATGATGTACATGCGTTTACTGACTCTCTTTTTTACTGTTGCTAGTAGCCCGTTGTTTTTGCCGGTAGTTTTGCCGGCCCATGATGGCCGGTTAGATTTATACGGTTGCCATTACGATGAGGACCACAAATACTATCACTGTCATCAAGGGACCTACATGGGGTTGAGTTTCGATTCTAAAACCCAGATGATCAAAAGATTGCGAAATCAGCACATCGCTTTAGGACGTCCGTGGCCTTACGGTAATGCAATTAACGATTACGAACAGCATATCGCATCGAGCAGCTTAGCTAAGATTGAGCCGAAAGCGCGTCTGCGAGATTATCGGAAACAGAATAGCGAAACCCTTTATACCCAGGTGAATCAGTCCCCCCAGCGCACC
>WHTF01000099.1 GCA_009379725.1 Deltaproteobacteria bacterium | reverse complement strand
GGAACCGATCCTTGCCGGCCCCGAGCGACAGCTCGAAGAAAACCGGATGGCCGATGGCTCCTTCGGCGATCGCGTCGCGAGCCGCTCGGTTCGTGACCTTGTGCCGCAACTGGAACCCGACACCCAGGAGAACATCCTTTGACCGTTCTGTCGACGCTGCCTACCGCTCTGGTGGGCGGTCTCTTGACGCTTTGGCTTTTTGGTGAACAGGCATCGCTCTATGCCTTCGTCGGCATGTTCATGTTGATGGGCATCGTTAAAAAGAACGGCATCCTGATCGTCGATTTTGCGATTCAGCGAGTCTTGGCTGGCGAGCCGGCCGACAAAGCCATCCATGACGCGAGTATGGACCGTTTCCGCCCCATCCTGATGACGACTCTTGCCGCGGTGTTCGGCGCTCTCCCCATCGCCTTGGCGTTCGGCGCCGACGGCGCCTCGCGCCAACCGCTTGGCTTGGTCATTGTCGGCGGCCTGGTGGTCTCACAGTTCATAACCTTGTTTATCACGCCGGTGATCTATCTCTATCTGGAAGAGTTCCAGGAAAAGGTCCTCGACCGCACGTCGTTCTTTCGCGCCGAGCGCGCTGGAGCCAATTCCGCCGTTCAGGCAGGAGATGAGCGAATGCGCTAGCAGGCAATGAGACATCCAGATTGAGAGCGCGACGGGCGGTTGTGGCGACCCTGCAACAGGCGATGCTTTTTTCATTCTTGTTAATCATGCCCTTTTCGCTGTTGTCGGGCTTGACGACACCGATTAGCAGTATGCCGATCTTGGTTCAGTATTTAACGCTGATCAACCCTTTGCGTTACGCCATTGATATCGCACACCGAGTCTATCTTGAGGGCGCGGGACTAACTCTGTTGGTGCCGGAGCTCTGGCCGCTGGCGATTATTGCCGCGATCACGCTTTCGGCTGCGTCGTGGATGTTTCGGCATCGGCTCGCATAACAGAGCCATGATCCAGCGAAAGAAGGAAGGACGAAATGAATCTAAACGAATTGGCCACAAAATTCGGCGCTGCCGGCGCAGGATTGCTGTTATCGCTTGCCGGATGCGGCGCTGTCGGCCCCGATTATCAGAAGCCCGAATTTGCCGTTCCCGCGGCATGGAACGAAGCGCAACCATTCGGCATCGACACCCGCCCTACCGCGTTGGCGCGCTGGTGGACGGAGTTCGACGATCCACTCCTCGATACTTTGGTCGAGCGCGCCGTGCGGTCGAACCTGGATCTGCGTTTGGCTGAAGCGCGTATCCGAGAGTCGCGCGCGCTCAGGGCGGTGACGGTCGCGGACGCATGGCCCAGGTTAGATACGTCGGGCTCTTACGCGCGCAGCCGCTCGAGCGAGAATGCGTTTTCTTCCGGCACCGACGGCTCGTCTTCATTCGGCGCCAATGGCGCGCGGGATCTCTTTAGAGCGGGCTTCGATGCCAGCTGGGAGATCGACGTATTTGGCGGCGTGCGGCGAAGCGTCGAAGCGGCCGATGCCAACATTCAGGCTTCCGTGGAAGAACGGCGCAATGCGCTGGTGACGTTGCTCGGCGACGTCGCTAAAAACTTTATCGACCTGCGTGGTTTTCAGCGCCGGCTGGCAGTGGCGCGCTCGAACCTAAAAGCACAACAGGAAACGCTGGAACTCACGCGAGTGCGGTTTGAAGCCGGGCTCTCCAGCGATTTCGAGGTTGCGCAATCCGAAGGTCAAGTGAACACGACCGCGGCGCAGATTCCCGCTTTGGAAAGCGCGCTCAAGCAGAGCGCGCACCGCCTCGACGTACTGCTCGGCCAACAGCCGGGCGCGCTGTGGACTGAAGTTGGCAACGAAGCGCCGATTCCGGCATTGCCGCCGCAAGCTCACGTCGGCATGCCTGCCGAGCTTCTCAGGCGGCGCCCCGATATCCGACGCGCCGAGCGTTCGCTAGCCGCGGCGACCGCGCAAGTCGGTGCCGCCACAGCGGATTTGTATCCGCGATTTTCTCTTTCCGGCGCGTTTGGCTTTCAAAGTATCAGCGCCGGCGACCTGCTTTCGGCAGGCAGCCGCTTCTGGTCGATCGGACCGGCGATTCTCTGGCCGGTTTTCGATGCCGGAAGAATTCGCGCCAGCATCGCGGTGCGCAGCGCGCAGCAAGAGCAAGCGTTGACTTTGTATGAAAGAACTATCTTGACGGCGTTTGAAGATGTGGAAAACTCGCTGGTGAATTACCTCAAAGAACAGACGCGCTATCGCTCGCTCACAGATGCGGTTGCCGCTAACCGTCGCGCCGTACAGTTGGCTAACGAGCTTTATACGAGAGGTTTGATCGATTTTCTCAACGTTTTGGAAACTCAACGCTCGCTGTACGCATCGGAGAGCGAGCTCGCGCAGAGCGAAACGGTGATGGCATCGAATCTCGTCGCTCTGTATAAGGCGTTGGGCGGTGGTTGGGAAACAGATTAGTGGGGGAGAGGGCGGAAGTGAGGGTCTTCTCAACCTTCCTTGAGCATCTCCAACGTCTCCGGCGCGAAAATCTCGCTGATATCGATCTTCCTTCCCGTCAGTCCCTGCTCGTAAGAGAACAGCGTCGCGGCTTCCAGAGTCGGCAGGTTCGCTTTCACTCCATAAGGATAGACATTGCCGCCCATCACTTGTTGCGCGTATTCGAAATCCAAGTTCACCCAAGGCAGCGGATACAATCCTTCATCGAACCTGGCAAATGCCAGCTCCTTGGCTTGGTGAAAAGCGTCCGTCAAGCTCGCCGCGAGCCGGCGGTCCCGGTCGTAGACGGTGCGCCGCATGACCATCAGGTGCATGATCGGGAATATCTTCGTTTGCCGGAAGTATTCCGCTTCGGTGTCTCGCGCGTTGGCAAACAGACGCCGAATCGATGGCGAGCCGTGGCCGGCGCCGCGCGGCAAATAGGTGGAAATCATCGCATCGATATGTCCGGCTTCGAGCGCTTCGTCGAGCTTACGGTCTTTGCCGAGATGATCGATACGGATATCGGCCGGCACCTCGATCGACACGTGCTCCGGTCGTGTGCGCAGCCAGTGAATGTCTTGCGGCAGGACGCCGTACTGATGCTTGAGCATGCCGCGGGCAAAAAGCAGCGCGGTCATCGAGTAGTCGGAAATGCCGACCCGCTTGCCGATCAGATCGCGCGGCTCGCGGATGCCTGAACTAGAATTGATCCAGATGTAAGAATGGCGGAAGACGCGGGAAGGAAAAACCGGCAACCCCACAAATCTCTTGTCCCCATACCCGAGCGCGATCAAATAGTTCGACAACGACATTTCTGACGCGTCGAATTCTTCGCCGCGTAACATGCGCAGGAAGATCTGCGACGGCGGTGTGATGCGCAGGACTTTCAACTCCGCGCCATCGACCGTAACCGTGCCGTCGACCAGACCACGGGTGTGATCGTAGTCGCGGCAGGCTACGGTGAGCTTCAATTGCGACATGGTCCTCAGGGAAAGTGCCGAACCGATTCACGGGAATTGTCCCGCGCCCAGACACTATTTGCGCTTCACGAATTTTTCACCGGCAATGCCCGCGCGATCTCATGCCAGTGGCTGTGTCTGCCGACCAGGTCGTGGTTGACGTCTTTACGGTTCCAAGGCCGATCGAGCAACGCGACTGGAATTTTCATTTGGGTCGCCAGGTATATCGCCATGATCGGCGAATCTTCCACCGCCCAGCAGAAGCGGTGCTTCGTCAACGCGTCGAGCGATATGCACCGAGTACCGTCGGCTGCAAAGCGTCCATATTTATCAACAATCAAGATGCGGTCATGGGGTACTGCATGTCGCTTTAACCATTCGATAGAAGGTTCATAGGTATCGGGCGGGCGACCGGTAACTATGGCAATTTCGTAACCGGCCGCGCTCCATTGCTGCAATACGTTAACCGCTCCCTCAATGGGCGGGATGCTTAAGAGCTCCTCGCCATTATGGACAACACGGTATAACTCCTCCCGCTCCTCCGCGGTCAACGCACAAGCCTGCCCCACATCGAAATCGGTGAGTTGCTCGAAAGAAAACTGTTTGCCGAAATCGCGTTCCAAAATAGTCAAGAAGTGGTGCGCCGTCTGGCACAGCACGTCATCCATATCGACGTAAATGGTTTGCACGGCTTTCTCACTCGATAAACTCATTGCGGCCATGCTAGTGGAAGCTGAGATATACTGTCAATCGCCGTTGAGGAAGAAACCGTTGAGAACCGCCGCGTGTCGCTTCATTGAAGTTCTGCCGGCGTGTATCTATACTTTTTCTTGAATTGGAGAAAGACAGATGCCAACTTTGAAGATCGCAACCTGGAATGTTAACGGCATTCGCGCGCGCGAGGCGCAGGTGCTCGAATGGATCGAGCGCGAGCGGCCCGATATCGTGTGCTTGCAGGAATTGAAATCCACCGTGGCGCAGGTTCCGGCGGCTCTTTGCGAGCTGCAGGGATATCGCTGTTACTGGCACGGTGCGCGCGCCTATTCAGGTGTCGGTCTCCATATCCGACGCGACGCATTCCTTGAGGAGCCGAGTTTTCAGCATCCTCCTTTTGATTTTGAAACCCGCATCGTTACCGCACAGATCGGTGATCTCGTGGTCGTGTCCGCATACGTTCCCAACGGCGGCAAAGATTTCCCGGCGAAGATGCAATTCCTGCGGGACATGGAAAACTACGTCCATGAAGTTCACGACGGCGGCGCGCAGCTGGTTTTTTGCGGCGACCTTAATATCGCCCGAACGGAACGAGACGTGCACCCGAAGGAGCGAAACCCCGCGGTTATCGGCCAACGCCCTGAGGAACGACAAATGTTTGAGCGAATTCTTGACCGCGGGCTCGTAGACGTCGGGCGAGCGCTCGATCCGGATAATGAAAATCTTTTCACCTGGTGGGCGCCGTGGCGCCGTATGCGCGAGCGCAATATCGGTTGGCGCCTGGATTACATCCTGGCAAGCGGATCTCTAGCGTCGCGGGCGGCGCAATGTTCAGTTTATCGCGAAGTCGGAACCAGCGACCACGCGCCGGTTATCGCAACCTTCGATTTGTCTGGAGAGGCAGACAGTATCGTTTCAACACTTGCCAAGGAAACCGTATGAAAAAAGACCATCCGTCATCGGCCGATCTCAGCCAATACGGCAGGCTTGCCGAATACAATCGTAAGCGCCGCTTTGGCGTCACGCCGGAGCCGAAGGGCAAGCTCGGCCAGGGGAAAAAAACGAGTTTGGAATTTGTCGTGCAGAAGCACCGTGCGAGCCGCCTGCATTATGATTTTCGCCTGGAGCACGACGGGGTGATGCTGTCTTGGGCGGTGCCGAAAGGCCCTTCGATCGATCCTTCTCACAAGCGCTTTGCCATGCAGACTGAAGATCATCCCATCGAGTATAACCAATTCGAAGGCGTGATCCCCGAAGGCGAGTACGGCGGAGGAACGGTAATGATCTGGGATCGCGGCACGTGGGACCCGGAAGTGGCTGACGTCGATAAGGCGCTGGCAAAAGGCGATCTCAAATTCAGACTGCATGGCAAAAAGCTTAGCGGCTCGTGGGTTCTGGTGCGCATGCGGCCGCGGCAATGGCTCTTGATCAAGCACCGTGACGATGCCGCGGCGACTGAAGATATCACAGCAGCCAAATCACGTTCGGTAGCGTCGCGACGGAGTCTAGCCGGCATCGCGCGCAAGGCGGGTGCGAGTGCTCGGCAGCTGGCTCAAGCCGAAGAGGCTGATAAGGCTGCGCCATCCTGAACGGGAGTGAAGGATCTGCTTTCTTTCTGTCGCCGGTCCAATCAGCCGGATACAGTTAAAAGCAGATTTCTTCGTCACTTCGTTCCAAGCGGGGATGCATCGTAATGGAGGAGCAAATCTTCCGGGTCCCGGTAAACGGCCACACAACCGGCTCGCGTCAGTTCTTCTTTCGTCCATTTACCACACAACAAGCCGACGGTGCTCATCAGGGCTTTGGCTGCGGCCTCCGCGTCATAGGGTGTGTCGCCGACGACGATCACGTTTTCGGGCGCGACATCTTTCAACTGCGCGACGGCGGCCTGGAATATATCCGGGTGCGGTTTGGATCTATCGGCATCGTCGGACGAAGTTTCGTTTTCGACTAGATCGTCTATTTGAGCGATTTTCTTGTATGCCTCGAGCTCGTCGGCCTTTGCCGACGAGGCCAGCGCGATTTGTTTACCGTCATCTTTGATTCGTTTGAAGAGCTCGCGCGTCTTCGGAAATCCCTGCACACGCGGCAGGTACTCTTTTTTGAACAAATCGCTGCGGTACTCTTCCATCTTCTCGCCGAAACGGGATAATTCTTCTTTCGAGAAAAAGACCGGCAGTAACTGATCGGCGCCCTTGCCGATTTGACGACGGACGTCTTCGAAGGGAATTGTTTTACCGAATGCTTCAAATGCCATTTTCCACGATTCGGCATGCAGATCGACCGAATCGACGATCGTTCCGTCAATATCGAAGATCACCGCTTCAACCATTTTTTTGTCGAGGAATGTTTTTGAGTCTTTAAACCGGCCCATAGAGAGTGCATCGTCTGTGTCACAAGCGGCACAGCCACGGGTGGATGCGTGCGACTTTTGCGACAGGCGAAGCGGACAGAACCTTCGATTGAAGCTAGCTTGCCGCTCCGCCCATGTCCAAAGCGCTGGCGCGGGCCTACGCCAAACCTAGATATCCTAAGATAAACAGCACGACGACGATGACGCCGATGATATAGAATATGTTCATAAGCTTGTTCCTCCTTTTGATTATCGACCTATCTTACGTCCTCCGAACCCGGCTTGCTTTGAAAAACTGATTTTTATTCGCGCATTTTAGCCAACGATTTCCCTGTGCCATCCGCAACATTAAAGTAAATGGCGGCCGCGAATCATCTACGTTGTCGGCTTCCGGAGGTCGTTTTCTCCTGCGCTCCAACTGCGCATCCGCAATTGCTATGCCAGCAATTTGTTGACCGACTTCCCTTAAGAGAATCACACCAATTGTCGCTGTAATTATCGCCGTGCCGATTTCAAGACAATGTCTTCAAACAGCGATGCAGGATAAAAACGAAATTGACGGAGATGTAGAATCAGGGGGACGGGCAAAGGTGATCGGCTTTAACCGCTGATGCGAGACTGCTTAGGAGTTGCTCTCGGGCTGAGCGAGGGCCGCGTCACGTGCCGCGCTCCTCTTGTTCCACTCCGAGAAGAGCAAAACCATTCCAAGAGCTAGGCCGAGCCCATCAAGTATGATCCATTTCCCGTGCCAGGTGGGAAGCATCAGGAGGAGACCCGCGAGGCAGAAAAGTCCTCGTTTTGTCCACCCCATTAAGTGAAACAGAAAGCCGGCACATCCAACAGCGAGCAGAAAGGTTCCGGTGCAGGCGGCGACGACCGCAAGCAATATTTCGCCAATGCTACCTTTTAGAATCAGGGCAGGATGGAGAGCAAAAGCAAACGGGACCACGTATGCAGCGATGCCGAGGCGCATCCCGGTCCAGCCTGTTTTCCAGAAGTCAGAGTGGGCGATTGCGGCGGCAGTGTAAGTGGCAAGGCAGTTAGGCGGGGTGACTAATGAAAGCATGCCAAAATAGAAAAGGAAAAGATGCGCAGCAAGCGGATCTATACCGAGTTGCGCCAATGCCGGTCCGACGAGCACTGCGAGCGTGATGTAAACTACCGCAGTGGGCAAGGACATGCCCAGGAAGATGCAGACGATGGCGGTGAGGCCCAGCAGAAGAAAGACGTTGCCTCCCGATAGGGTCACCAGGATGAGCGAAAGTTTGAATGTCAGACCCGACAATTGCAGGGCTCCGATCACGAGACCAGCCAAAGCCGAGATTACGACAATATCCAAGAGCGTGCGTCCGGTATCTTCAATGCACTTTACGATCCCATCAAATGTCGGGCGAGTCTCCTTTTGTAAGGCTCCGACAATAAATGTGAGCGCCACTGTAATCATTCCGGCTTGCCCGGCCTCCCAGTTCTCGATCATAAGAGCGTAGATCAAGAAGCCGAGGGGGAACAGAAACACCCATCCGAAACGCAAGACGCCGCGCCACTGTGGAAGCTGCGAAGCAGGCAGTCCGCCGAGACCATACTTTGCCGCCTCCAAATCGACCTGAGTGAATAGAGCGATATAGTAGAGCAATGCGGGGATCGCCGCTCCCAGGGCGACCTGACCATATGGAATATTCAAGAACTCGGCGATGAGAAATGCTGCCGCACCCATGACCGGTGGCGCGATTTGTCCCCCGTTGGATGCGACCGCTTCGATGGCGGCAGCTAGATGGGATGGATAGCCGGTGCGCTTCATGAGGGGAATCGTGATGGCGCCATCTACCGCGACGTTGGCCACCGCGCTGCCTGACACGGTGCCAAAGAGTCCTGAAGAAACTACCGCGACCTTTGCCGACCCACCGCGATACCTTCCCATGGCAATCAAGGCTAAATCGGTGATGAACTTATCCCCGCCTACGGCATAGAGGGCCTGACCAAAAAAAATGAACGCGACGACAACACTGGCGGCGACGGTCAGAGGAATTCCCAGGACACCGCTGGAATCGAGATAGAGATAGGTGGCAAGGCGCGGCCAGGAGGAGCCTTGGGTATAGAGAACGCCGGGAAGCAGGTATCCAAACTTTGCGTAAAGAATACATATCGCCCCAAGCCAGGCGAGCGCGGGTCCGGCAAGGCGACGGGTCGCTTCGAAGATGAGAATGACCGCTAGCCCGCCTAGAAGCCAGCGCTCCGGCGATAGTATGCCGAGCCGGTAGGCGATGGACGGATACATTACCATGATGTAGCCGCCCGTAAGTAGGCTGCCGAGACAGCAGAGCCAGTCATACCATGGCACGTTCAGGCCCGACTGTTTCGCGTGGACTTTGACATGGATAAAAACTCCAGCCAGTCCGATGCCAAAGAAAAGCCCGAGAAACTGTTCTTTGAAGAATGTGAAGTCCAGATAGGTATGGATTTGGCCGGCCCACGCCGCTCCGGATAAAGTGAGAGTGAACAGTAGAGTTCGCTCAATTGTTCTGGCGTATCCGGTCAGAGAACGGAATTTTGTAGCGGGGTTGTAATCGTCGCTCACTTTTTAAATCGCTGGCCGGAACACTTCTACGGATTCAAAGCCATGAGCTTGCGCTGGGTTTCGTCCATCTTGGCTGACCAGCTCTTGTGCTCCTTGTAAAACTGCACTGCGGCCGGGTGGTAGGGTATCGTTACCTCGGGATCCACGGCTCGCTCTCGCGTCCATTCCCTGAACCCGGGGTGCACGGGCGGTAGCTTTGCTACGTTATCCCAGATCGCTTTGAGCGCTGCCTGAACGACGCCATCGGGAAGTGCCTTATGGCCGACGAGGTAAATATCATAGGTATACGTGCAGGTGTCTTCGACGATGCCGGTCGATGAGCCGGCTTTCATCATTGAAAGATAGTAACCGGGCACGGCCTTTTTGATCCTTGCTTCGCCCTGGGGTGAACAGTCAAGGGAAATATAGCGAATCCCCACAGCGGCGTCGGCCTCCTTCACTTTTGCCGAACCGATGGCGTGCGTCGTAACGTCTGCGCGCCCCTGAGTTAAAGCATCTACACCTTCGTTGACCGCTGGGACCGGAACTACTTTGACGTCCTTCCAGGTCAGTCCTCCATTCGAGAGCGCACCGAAAACGTTATACCAGACGGCGAGCTGGGCGGGATATTCACCGGTGACCCGCTGCCCTTTGACAGCTTGGATGGTTTTGATCGGTGAGTCCTTCTTCACAATCAAACTACTCCGCAAAGGCGACCCGCGCATAATCAAACGGGCGTTGGGAACATGGGGGTAGGGATTTCTGCCGCCGATTTTCAAGCGATTCGGCCCCTGAAAGGCGAGGCCCATATCGACGGCGTTGACGGTGCCAAGGTCGAGTTCGCCACTGTCGATCAATGGCAAGAATGTACTGGTGCCGGAATAGGGCTGGACTTGCGCCTGAAAGGGGGCGGATTCGCTGACGACTTTGGCTAAGCCGCTGGCCAAAGCGTAAAAGAGAGATCCCGCCGGATTGGAACCGATGTTGACAGACTTGGGTATCGGCTGGGCGATGCTAGAGTTTGGCAAGAGGAGCAGAATGACCAAAAGAATCGCTCTTACGAGTCGGTGTCCGTTCCATCGCGCATACATAGGATAATCCTCCTTCAGTGGGTGCTTGCTCTAGCTTGAGCGTTTTTTAGTGTCAACGTTCGTTAGCCTATCGAATGCAATCTTGCGTTTATTTTCTCCAAAGCTTTTCAGTGGCAATGCGCGCGCCTTCCGCCATCGCTTCGAATTTCGCCCATGCAATTTGCGCATCGCCCACGCGCGGGCCCAAGCCGCAGTCGGTGCCGGCCATTACGTTCTCACGCCCGACGATCTTGGCGTAGCGCAATAGCCGCTCGGCGATAACCTCAGGGTGCTCGACGATGTCGGTGGCGTGTCCGACGACGCCCGGAACGATGACTTTGTCTTTAGGAAATTTGACCTCTTCCCAAACGCGCCACTCGTGCTCATGGCGCGGGTTGGATGCTTCAATGGAATAGGTATTCGCTTTGACTTTTAAAATAATATCGACGATGTCACGCAATGGAATGTCGAACTTATGGGGGCCGTGGTAACTGCCCCAGCAGGTATGGAAACGAACTCTCTCCGGTGCAATGCCTCTCAGACCATGATTGAGCGCATCGACGCGCAGCTCGGCATAGCGGCGATACTCCGACACGGACATTTGCGACATGAACTGCCAACCGTCTGGCAGATCCGGATCATCGATCTGCAGCAGGAAGCCGGCGTCGACGATGGCTTGATATTCGTCACGCATCGCATCGGCGATGGCGATCAAATAGGCTTCGTCGTTGGGATAATAATCATTCTTCATCCAGTGCTCGATGGTTCCCGGCGCAATGGCGGGGAGAAAAGCCTCTGCGTATTCTTGTCCTTGCAGTCCGGCTTTAAAATCTTCGAGCTCGGCTTTCAGCGCCGCGTGGCCGATGTATTTGAGCGGGCCGTTGCAAAATACGCGCTTGACGTTTTCGCCGCGGATGCCGCCCATGCGTTTGCGGAAATAATCGCCGAACTCGACGATGTCCCGGGCGAAAATCGACGAGACGTGATCTCCCGGCTTCGCTTCGCGTTCGATGAAGCCGCTCAAACGCTCGCGGGCGTAGCGCGAGAAATTGGATTTGCCCACTTCGCCATCGTTGATGATGTCGAGCCCGCAGGCGATTTGTTTTTTGACGACTTGCGCCACCGACTCGCGCACCCGTTGGGTGAAGGTTGTTTCATCGATCGGCTGCCCGTTGATTTTTGCCGCGTGCATCTGCTTCAAATCGTCGGGTTGGGGCAAGGCGCCGGCGTGGGTCGTCAAAATTCGGTCGACACTGTATTTCATCTCTTCTCCTCCAAGAGGCAATAGTTCAACAGTTCAACGAGCCGGACGGCGCAAAGCGCTCGAAGAAGTTCAAAACGTTCAAGCCGTTCAAATGTTCAAATCGTTTAACAAGAGGTTGCGATTGTGGCAGATGATCTTAGTTTCCTCGAGTCAGTCGTTGAACGGTTGAACTTTTGAACCGTTGAACTGGTTTTTCATCCATACGCATCGTAAATGCCCTCGAACTTTGCGAGCTTGAAGCGGACCATGTTGCGCGCGGCGGCGCGAACCAGTTCTTTGTCACGGTCGGTATTGGCGTTGCGCGCGATGCTCTCGGAAGCCATTGCGGTGTGCTCTTGATCGACTTTGCTATGAACGATGAAAAACGTTCGGGCGCGGCTATCGAAGCCGTAGTGTTTTTCGAGATAAGTGTCGAACTCCCCCGAGTAGCGGCAAACCATGGTTTCGTTGACCAAGGCACCGGCACGGGATTCGGCCTGAGTGCCGAGAAACATGCCGCGGATCACCGCCGCGGTGTGGGCTACGCATTCGTAAATCAGGAGTTCCTTGTCAAAGTCTTCATCGGTCAAGCCGATGGCGAAGCCGAAGCGCTTCATCAAGTCCGGATGCGACTGCTCTTCGGTAAACAACTCCAGAAATTGATTGTAGAGCGGCAGGTTGTTGGCGTTTCTGACCATGCAGAACGCCAGGCCTTTATTGATCGCATGATTGCAATGGTAATGCTGCAGCGCGAAACCCGCAATTCGTTTTTGCGACAACTTGCCTTCACGAAGCTCGGTGAAAAAGCGGTTGTTCAACAGTTGATCGACGCCGGGCTGCACGATTTCGCGCACAAGTAAATCGACGAATTTCTGGTTCTCCATAATTCCTTCCTACTAAACTACGATCGGACGCATTTAAAAGTCCCAGCGCGTTGCCTTCTGCGGGTCTATCCCACCAAATGACGGCTGAAGAATTCCGTGGCTTTGGGCCACGCCAGGGCTGCTGCGTGCGGCCGGTAATTGGCGGAAGTAGCGTTGGCAAAGGCGTGAGCGGCGCCGGTGTAAGTATGAAACTCGTGCGGCTTATTCCAGCGAGACAGCTCGGCATCGAGCTTGCGCATATCTTCCGGGGACGGATTCTGATCGTCGGCGCCGAAGTGTCCCTGCAGGGGGCAGCTGATCTCGCGCGTTCGGTCGAACGGCGATGGACCATCGCCGAACGGCACCATGGTGCTGCTGCCGTAAAACATCACAGCGGCTTTCAGGTCCGGGCTCGCTGCCGACATGAGATAAACGATGCGTCCGCCCATGCAAAAGCCGACGATGCCTAACCGGCCGCCATCGACCTGCCGGTGGTTTCTTAAAAACTGCATTGCGCCGGTTATATCGTTGATGATGTTGGTATCGCGCACCCGCGATTTCTTGGTCATGTTATCGTCTTTACAATCCGGACCGTCGCGATGATACAGGTCTGGGGCGACCGCGGCGTAACCCTGGAGCGCCAGCATGTGAGTCGTGTCCTTAATAAAATTTTCCAGGCCCGATTGTCCATGCACGACCACGATACCCGGAACCGGGCCGCCGCGTTCCGGCAAACTCAGATAAAGTGGCATGTTGCTGTTGTCGACTTGGGTACTTTCCCATGAGCTGACCATGTTTTACCTCCGTTACAGATCGGTGTTTTGAGCCTTACCCGCATGATTTGTCTCCATGTAGGGGCGCCATTCACCGCGCCCCTACGATAAGGCCGTGGATGTGATTGGGCATGACAATCAATGCGTCTACGTCTAAGTTGGGGAACACCTAATGACTGCGCCCAAGAATCTCCTTCAGCAACGGCGCGTACTTCTTATCCAATTCAGCTTTCAATTCATTGCTCACGGCATTCACCGGCGGAAACTTGTCCTTCCATTCGTATGGGCGTGTGGCATCGATGATGGCGCGCGAATTAAAGCCTTTTCGTTCTTTGGGAATCGCGGGATCCAACGGCCCGCTCCAGCAGCGCCGGAGGATGTCGATGTTCTCAGGTTCCGAGCGCGTGCCGATCGCCCAGATCACGTCATCGGGATTGTAGATGTCGACATCGTCGTCGACAACGACGATGTACCGTCCGAGATACGCGCCGGGGCGGCACTGACTGGCGACTAACGCGGCCTGCTTGGCGTGGCCCGGATAGCGTTGCTTGATCTTCACGATCGAGAAAAAACGATACGCTCCCGGATGGAGCCAGACGCCTTGGACATCCGGCACGCCGGCATCCTCCAGCGCGTTCCAGATTAGCGCCGACCGCTGGATGGAGCGGTGAAATCCCTGGCCGGCGGAGGGGCGCAACGGCGGCTCGCCGCAGAGCACGGGATGGTTTCGATAATAAAGCGCTTTGATGCGCATTACCGGTTCCGGTCGCGTGTCGCTGGCGTAGTAGCCGGGCCATTCGCCGAACGGACCTTCCGGCAAGTTGTCGCCGGGAATCATCTCGCCTTCGATGGCGATTTCGGAATAGGCCGGAATAGGCAAGCCCGTATGCGGCCCGCGCACCAGGTGAATCGGCTCGTTCAATACTCCG
>WHTF01000098.1 GCA_009379725.1 Deltaproteobacteria bacterium | reverse complement strand
TGTCGGTGAACTGAGAATTTTCGTGCCCCGCCTCCCCGCCTCGCGGAGCAAAACATTGTCCATCGGCACGCCCGGGCTAGGCACCACCAGATCGACGCCTTCGAGCCAACTTCGATCCTGTCCGCCCAAATGATATTGAATCGGCAAGCCGGCAAGAGCGTTCATCTCTTGTTGCAGCTCAGCCGCGGCACGTATGTCGCTAACCCGCACGACCGCCCCTTGCTGCGCGAGAAAGCGGGCCGATTCCCGACCCGTGCGCGCCAAACCCAACACCATGACTTGCTTGCCTTTGAGTTCCATCGATCGATGCCATTTTCACCTAAGCTTAAGCGTGCTGAGTCCGATGACCGCGCAGATGAAGGCGATGATCCAAAACCGGACGATGATTTGCGGCTCTTTCCAACCCTTCAGCTCATAGTGATGGTGAATCGGCGCCATTAAAAAAACCCGCTTGCGCCGCAGCTTGTAAGAGGCGACTTGACAGATCACCGAAAGCGCCTCGGCGACGAATACGCCGCCGACGATAATCAGTAGAATTTCATTTTTGGTCATCACCGCGACCACGCCCAAAGCCGCCCCCAGTGCCAGCGAGCCGACGTCGCCCATAAACATCTGCGCGGGATAGGCGTTGTACCAGAGAAATCCCAGACCGGCGGCGACCACTGCGGCACAAAAGACGCTCAGTTCACCGACACCGGCCACATAGGGAATCTGCAGATACTCGGCTAATTTAAGATGTCCGGTAACGTACGCAATGACGGCATATGTACCGGCGGCGATCATCACCGGTCCGATCGCCAAACCGTCGAGTCCGTCGGTGAGATTAACGGCGTTCGATGCGCCGACAATCACAAACATGGCAAAGGGAATATAAAACACGCCGAGATCCGGGCGAAAATTCTTGATAAAAGGGATGCTGATTTCAGTGCTGAACCTGGGCAGATAATAAAGCGCCACGGCAACGAGAAAAGCCACGGCAAACTGACCGAGCAATTTGGCCAGCGGCCGCAGCCCCTTGCTGTTCTTACGGGTGAGTTTCAAATAGTCATCGGCAAATCCCACCGTGCCGGCCCCCACCGTCGCCAGGAGCGCGAGTAACACATACGGATTGGCGACGTCCGCCATGAGCAGGGTGGAAAGCGTCAGCGCCAATAAAATCAGCGCTCCCCCCATGGTCGG
Organism: Deltaproteobacteria bacterium; assembly: GCA_009379725.1. Lineage (GTDB taxonomy): Bacteria > Desulfobacterota > Binatia > UBA9968 > UBA9968 > WHTF01. The sequence goes on along the minus strand of WHTF01000098.1, from coordinate 13,203 downwards.
TGTTCCAGCTTTTACGGCATGGGAAGCCGGGCCGTCGTCGCGGATCTGCTGGCCGATTTGCATCTGTATCAACGCTCGGATCAATCGCGGGCCCAAAAGAAACGAGACCACCAGCGCCAATAGAGCGGCCATGGCGGCGCGAAACGTAATGTAACGAAAGACATTGAAGCCCGAATAGGTTGTATGCAGTGGGAAGAGTAAATAGTAAAGCAATGTCATTCTCCCGCTTCTAAACCTTTCAGCTGCAGCAGAATGGATTCCATCTTCATACCCCGGGAACCTTTCACAAGAAGCCAATCGCCTTTCTTTACATGCCGGTGCAAACGCCGGCCGATTTCGCTGTGGCTTTCACCGACGAAAATTCGTTCCGGCTTCATACCGCTGCGCAGCGCTCCTCTCCTGACATCCGGCGCGCGCTCGCCTAAAAGATAAACGCAGTCGAGTCGAGCCTGCGCTAGCTGATTGCCGAACTCAAGATGCCGGAGCCGGCTATGTTTACCCAACTCAAACATATCGCCGAGCACCGCGATCCGGTGGCCGCGGCATTCGATTTCGGACAGCGTTTTGATGGCCGCTTCCATGGATGCCGGATTGGCATTGTAGGCGTCGTTGATAATGCCGATTCCGCGCCAGCTCTCAACCCGCATCCGCATGGCGTAAGGTTTGACGTTTTCCAGCCCGCGCCGAATCGCCGCCAAACGGACCCCTAAACCATGGGCCATGGCGGCGGCGCCAACCGCATTGGCGATATTGTGCCGGCCGATAAAATGAAGACGCACTTGACAACGCTGCTGCCCGGCTCGAAGCGTAAATCGCATAGCGCCTGAACCGATTAACGAACCCGACTCCGCACGGACTTGGCCCCGTTGGCCATAAGTAATTTTGCGCCCGTCGAACTTTTTACCGAGACGTCGCACCCAAGGATCGTCCATATTGACGGCAACGGCGCCGCCGTCGCGAACACGGCTGAATAACGCGCCTTTTTCCTTCGCCACTCCCGCCAGACTCTTCAGCCCTTCCAAATGCGCCGCAGCCACCGAGGTTATCATCGCCAAGTCTGGAGCGGCGATCTCAGCCAAACGTGCGATCTCGCCAGGACGATTAGTTCCCAGCTCAACGACCGCAACTCGATGCTTTTTGCGCAGACGCAGCAAGGTCATGGGCAATCCGACCAAGTTGTTAAAATTGCCCTCGGTTTTCAAAATCTTTCCTTTGAGCGGCTTACCGTCGAGGCAAGCCTGTTGTAAAATTGCCGCTAGCATCTCTTTGGTCGTCGTTTTGCCGTTCGAACCGGTAATTGCCAATACTTTTGGCCGGTATTGTTCGCGCCGGAAGTGAGCCAAATCTCCTAACCCTCGTTGCGTATCCGGCACTTTGATGGTCGTCACGTCTTTGCGTTGGGACTGGCGCAAACCTTGATGAACCATCAGGCAAGCCGCTCCCCGGCTCACCGCGTCTTTGACGAAACGATGTCCGTCGAATTTCTCGCCCTTGAGGGCGACAAAGACAGACCCTGTGGTCACCCTATTCGAGTCCGTGACGATCTCACCGAACCGTCTCGCCTTCGCCTCGCCTTCCAAGCTGCCTCCGGTGGCTGTCAAGATTTCCTCGAGCGTCCACGCCATACTCCGGCCCGCTAGACGCTCGCCTCATGAGCCAACATTTCCCGGGCAATCTCCCGGTCATCGAAGTGAATCTTCTGCGCACCGAGCGTTTGATAGTCTTCGTGTCCCTTGCCGGCGATCAAAACCACATCGCCCGCTTGTGCCCAACGCAGGGCGATGCCGATGGCCTCGCGCCGGCCGGCCTCGACACCGTAACCGCGTCGAGCATCGAGTCGCGAGGCTCGAGTATCGAGTTGGGGAATACCGGCTTTTCGCACTCCCGCCTCAACGTCATGGAGAATTCGCTGAGGGTCTTCGGAACGCGGATTGTCCGAAGTCAAAATCACGATGTCGCTTAGCCGGGCGGCAATTTCGCCCATCAAAGGCCGCTTGCCGCGATCACGGTCGCCGCCACAACCGAAAACCGTCAGAACTCTTGCTTGTGTCAGCGGCCGCACTGCGCCGAGAACTTTCTCCAGCGCATCTGGCGTGTGGGCATAGTCGACCAAAACCACGATACCCCGAATGTTTTCGATTTTTTCCAACCGACCGGGGACCGCTCTCAATTGCTTGATTCCTTCGAAGACCGCGGCCTCGGGAAGTCCCAAGGCAAAGCCAACGCCGGCAGCGCCGAGAATGTTCTCCAGGTTTGCGGTACCGATCAAGTCCGATGAAAAATCGAGGACACGATCTTTGATCTGTATTTTTCCGCTCAGGCCACCGACATGGTTTTGCACGTCCAAAGGTCTGATGTCCCAGTCTCCCTCTCGGCCATAACTCCAAGTCGCCAAACCCGCGTCACGCGCTCTTTTGAGGAGTTCCAATCCTCTGGAATCATCGCCGCAGATCACGGCCGCTTTCGCCGGTTTCGAGCTGGCTGGTAAGTAATTCGTAAACAGGCTGCTCTTGGCATCGAAGTAATCGCTCATGTCCTTGTGATAATCCAGATGATCGCGCGAAAGATTGGTAAACAGACCGACGTCAAAATCGACTCCCCGGACACGTTGTTGAACCAATGCATGGGACGAAACTTCCATCGCCACCGATTTTACTCCTGCTTGCGCCATCTCGGCCATGAGCGCGTGGAGATCTATAGATTCGGGCGTCGTCTGATTCGAAGGCGTTTCCCTGCCTCGATAGCGATAATTAATCGTCCCGATCACGCCGGGCTCCATCCCGGCCGCAGTGAGTATCGACTCGACCAGATAGGCGATGGTCGTTTTGCCATTCGTGCCGGTAACTCCAACGACTTTTAGACGGCTTGACGGCCGGCCAAAAAAATGCGCGGCCCATAGACCCATGGCGGCTTTGACATCACCAACGCGAATCCAAGTGGTTCCGGCGGGCCATACCGTTTTATGTGCTACAACGATTGCCGCCGCGCCGCGGTCGAGCGCCTGAGGGATAAATTGGTGACCATCCGCCTTCTCGCCGGGGACAGCGAAAAACACTTGCCCTTTGGCCACCTGTCGCGAGTCGTACGCCAGCCCGCTCACTTCTTGATGAAGATCCCCTTTGGCCTCCTCGACCTCCTGTAGAGCCAAAAACTCCTTGAGGCGCATCTCGGACTCATCCCTGAAGATTTAGCACCAAAACGCCATTATCGTGCCACCGGCCCCCAGGTCCCGGCGATTGCTTGACGACATAACCGTTGCCATGCATTTTCACTCGCAAATTTAATTTGCGCGCTTTTTCTACGGCTTCACGCAAACTAAGGCCGAGAAAATCTGGCGTGGCACCTGCATCAACAATGGTCTGGCTATTTCTTTTAGGCAAGCGCCGCAATGGAATTTCCGTGTCGGCCACCGGCGCGGGAATCAGTGCCGGCGTCTTCGCTGCAATCCCCAGATGGCGCAACGCGCCACGCGCAATATTTCGAAATATCGGAGCGGCGACGACACCGCCGTAGACATTGACTTGCGGTTCATCGACAAGGACCATCAGGACCAGCCGGGGGTCGTCCGCGGGAGCGAACCCGACGAATGATGCGACACGTTTTCGCGCGTCATAACCACCATTGACAAGATCCACTTTTTGCGCCGTACCGGTTTTTCCGGCAACCTCAAAACCCTCCACGCTAGCCATCGTGCCCGTACCGCCCTCATCGGTAACCTCTTTGAGCATGGACGCGAGAGAGCGGGCAGTTTTCTCAGAAATCACCCGGCGGACCACGTGAGGCTGGTTTTCCATCAAAACTTCGCCTTTGGGACTCATCGCTCGCTTTACCACATAGGGACGCATTAAAAATCCGCCATTGGCGATGGCGGCATAAGCCATCGCCATCTGCAAAGGCGTTGCTGACAGTCCTTGGCCAAAGGCGTGGGTCGCCAGATCTATTTCCGCCCACGTTTCCGGCCGCCGCAATAACCCAGGGACTTCTCCGGTCATATCGACGCCGGTCACTTGGCCGAATCCGAATTTTTCAATGTATTTGAAGAATCGTTCCTTGTTGAGTTTGTCGGCCACCTTTGTAAAACCGATATTGCTGGAAACCTGCAGGATTTTATGAAACGGCAACCATCCATACGGGTGCGTGTCATGAATGATCCTGCCGGCATATCGATACTTGCCCTCCTCGCAGAAAAAGAGATCCTCTTTGTCGACAATGCCTTCTTCGAGGGCGGCGGCCGCCAAGATGGTTTTGAAGGTGGAGCCTGGTTCGAAACTGTCGGTCACCGCCCGGTTCCGCCGGTGCTCCGCAGACTCCTTAGAATAATTGTTGGGATTGAACGTCGGGTAATTGGCCAGTGCCAAAATTTCACCGGTTCGAGGTTCGACGGCGATCGCAACCCCCGCCTTGGCCCGGTACTTGGTAATGGAAGCCTCCAATTCCTTTTCCGCGAGATGCTGAAGGGTCGTGTCGAGGGTTAAATGAATATCGCCGCCCGGTGGGATTTGCAGTCCTTCCACTCCTTCGACGAGCACCCGGCGCCCGAGGGCATCGCGCTCGGCCACCGACGATCCGGTTTCGCCGCGAATGTAGTCATTGTACCGCAGCTCCAAACCTTCCAGCCCCTCCGAATCTCGGCCGACAAATCCGATCACCTGACCCGCAAGCTGGCCCTGCGGATAGTACCGGCGCGGTTCATAAAACATGCCGATGCCTTCGCTATTGAGTGCCTGAATCTGCCGCGCCTCGCCCGGAGCAATCTGTCGCTTGATCCATACAAAAGACTTCGCCGCGCTGAGTTTCCGTTTCAGTTCCGCGGGATTGATTTTTAAAATTCCCGCCAGGTCACGGCCAGCCCTGGCGGAATTTTGAAGACGCTGAGGACGCGCATAAACCGACTGCGCCTCCAAGCTCAACGCGAGCGGTTCACCCGCGCGGTCAACCACCGCACCCCGCCTTGGTAGCACGGTCCACTCTTTAAGGTGTTGCCGCTGGCCCAAGCGCATGAGCTTATCACCTTGAAGAACCTGCAATTGAAAAGCCCGCCCACCCACGACCAGGAAGATCACCAGGAACAAAATTTTGGCCACGCCAAGCCGGACACGACTTGTCTGAAGAGTTCGTCTCATGGCAGTATGATAACCTGGCCTTTCTCGGGAGGCATGAGCCCCAACCTCTTTCGCGCCATCGCTTCCAAACGATCCGGCGAAGTCAGCGTCGCCAGTTCCACTTTCAACTCACGGTTTTCCTGTTCCAGCCGGCCTTGCAGCTTGGCGGTGGTCGACAACACGTAGCCCATATGAACCACCTGCAAGCGCAACCAGACATGAACCAAGCCCAATATGAAAAGGCAGAAACCCATTGTACACAGGCCGAGGAGATGGCGCCGTCCCTTGCCGCCGCCGCGACGATCCGGTCGTTCGGCTTTCGCGACTGCGACACGGCGTGGATTCATGCTGACGGCGTTAGCTGTTTTCGTTTTCATATTCGCACTACGGCGCGCAGTTTTGCCGAACGAGCGCGCGGATTCGCTCTCACTTCTTCAGCCGACGCGACGATCGGTTTTTTCGTTAACCGGTGCGCCTTTTGGCTCCAACCGCAGTCACATCGAAGCGTCCTCGGCGGACAGAGACAGCTCTGAGTCCATTTGCGAAAGGCTGTTTTTACCAGCCGATCCTCCAGCGAATGAAACGAAATAATGACCATCCGTCCGCCCGGCCGGAGCAACTCATAGCCGCGCTCCAAAAATACATTAAGACTCTCCAGCTCCCGATTCACCGCGATTCTCAGGGCCTGAAAAGTTTGCGTTGCCGGATGATGGCCATGGCTTCTCCGTCGCTTAACTTTGGCCACTATTTCCGCGAGATCGGCGGTGGTCTCGATGGTGCGATTTCTACGCTCGGTAGCAATTGCGGCGGCGATGCGGCGGGCTCTGGGCTCCTCCCCATACTCCGCGAGAATTCTCGTTATCTCGGCAACGGGATGCGCATTGACGATATCGAATGCCGTCAACGGCTGGCGACGATCCATACGCATGTCGAGTCGCGCGCTGGTTTGAAAACTAAATCCCCTTTCCGCATCATCAAACTGATGAGACGAGACACCTAAGTCCAAGACCACACCCTCGATCTGGCCCCAGTTCATCTCCGTCAAAATATTTTTCGCTTTCTCGAAACTTGTCTGGCGAATCGTCAGCCGATCTTCGTACCGGCTTAATCGCTGCCGCGCCGCTGTGACTGCATCCTCATCCCAATCCAGCCCCAAGACCCGCCCATCCGGACTGCTACGAAGAAGTATCTCTTCTGTGTGTCCTCCTCCGCCCAGAGTCCCATCAAGGTAACGCTCGCCGGGTTTGGGCTTAAGGAGCCCCATCACCTCCTGAACCAAAACCGGAACATGAGCAAACTTCATTTAGTGACTGGTGCCATCTCCCTCCCAGTCGTCGTCGAAACTCTCTATAGCGTCTTCGAGAGAGGTGTAATCTTCAAAAAAACGATCCATACCGACCACCTTGAAGATGTCCCTTAAAAACGGGCTCATCCCGGCAAGTTTGAGGTCGCCGTTTAGATTCCTCAGCAATTTCAACCGCTCCAGTAACACGCCGATGCTTAGGTAGTTAATGTGGTCTACTGCCTTCAGGTTGAGAACCACCTTCAAGCGATCCTTTTCAATTAAACCGCCAATCACGTTCTTGATCCGGATCATCTCACGAAAATCGATATCACCCGTGATGTCGATCACCGAAATATCCTGGATGGTGTTTTGCGGCAGCATTCCTCACTCTCCTTTCTTCAAACCACGGGATAAATCCGCCTTATTGATCTCACAATCCCAACTCACCGAGAAAATCAGGATCCTGCATCAGTTTATCTTCGGCATCAGCGAAGATCTGCTTCCAAATCTCCTGGTCCCAGACACGAAACTTTTCCAGGGCTGAAACCAGAACGACGTCACGCTTTAGATCAGCGTATTTCCTTAACTGTGGCGGAATGAGGATGCGACCCTGCTTATCTAAAACACACTCACACGCGCCGCCAAGATAGAAGTTTTGGAACATCACCATACGACGGTCGAATTTGGGTCGTTTACCAATCGCTTCTTCGAGGCGTAACCATTCGTCTATGGGATAGACATCGAGACAGCGCATGCCTTCGAAGACGAAATTGGTCATGATGATCCGCTCATCTCCCTTTCCAAGCAGAACGTCGCGAAACTTCGACGGGATACTCAGTCGCCCCTTACCATCGAGGGTATGTTCAAAACTGCCACGAAACATTTAAATTCTGTAAAACCGGTTCATAATTTGGGAATCTATCCCACTTTTCCCCACCTAAGCGCCACTTATAACTTCAACAATAATGACTGTCAATAAATTTATTCGTTTTTTGCGATTTTCTTTAATGTTTTTTGCATACCACCGTTTCTCTATCGTGAATGAGTGCAGTCACGGCGGATACAAGCGAATGCGCGATTTGGCCACTGAAAGAAATTTAACGGACATTGGAGTGGGATAACGACCCAAATCTCGATTGGGTCGATACCGAACGAAGAAATCAGCCGGAGAACGTTAAGATAAACTCTGACGCGAGGGATAAATTAAAGGCTAAAGTGGATCGATAAGCCGGATTCTGTAATGACCTCCAAAAGAAGTCACAGCGATCATTCATCTTGCCCCAGAATTGCTTCTGGGGTCGAGCGACCTTACCCGAGGGAGATGGGCGGACCACCCAACCCTCCTATTTGGTCTTGCTTCAGGTGGGGTTTGCCAAGCGTCCATCATCACTGATGAACCGGTGAGCTCTTACCTCGCCTTTTCAACCTTACCCGCGTATAACGACGGGCGGTATTTTTTCTGTGGTACTTTCCCCCGATCACTCGGGGCCGCCGTTAGCGGCCACCCTGTCCTGCGGAGTCCGGACTTTCCTCCCCTCACAAGCGTGATGCTTGGGAGGAGCGATCGCTTGATCCACTTTAGCCTGCCTGAGCCTGCCGCCGAGCCTGATCAATGCCGCGATTAGCCAGTCGATCGGCTATCTTGTTGGCTTCTCGATAGACATGAACGATCCGAGAGCTATCAAACTGACTTAACAAATGGCGGCGCCACATCCTGCTTTGCCGGAATCCCCTCTTGCCGCTCCGTCAACCATGAGGAGCCATTCATTTACCGCGTCAGTCATGCGTCCAATCTTAATCCTAGCAAACTGGGTTTAAATCAACAGAGAGCGTTCACCATTGTGCCGATACAGAACCCGCAGCACTCAAAACAGACCGTCCCATGACCTAAAATTTTTTCAGCTGTTCGACCTGACGAGGAATCAACCGTCGCACAAGCGCTGCCTAGGCGGTCTTTTCCTGTGCTTCAGAGGGCTTGTAGTAAACGATGCGTTGACAGCTAGGACAGAGGTTTAATTTTTCGTTCCTGATAATCTCATTCCGTAGCTGGGGCGGAATATTCATATAGCAACCCTGGCAAATTCCTCCAGTCACTTCCACCACCGCGGTACCGCCGCGCCGGGAAAAAATCAATTCATAGCGCGACATGATATCGGCGGCGATTTCGGCGGCGATACTCTGCCGGCGCCTGGAAGCTTCATCGACGGCATGATCGATCGCAGAAACTTGTGCTTGCAAACCTTGCTGCGTTTGTTGCCATTCCTGCTGAGCCTGAACGAGCTCTTCTTGTTTGGTTTTAAGCTCACCCTTGATGCCGTCGATTTCAATCATCATCTTGAGCAGCTCTTCTTCCAACTCGCTGTTAGCCTGACGGATCTGATCGATTTCACGCTGCAATGCCTGCAGTTCCTTGATATTCTTGATGCGGTTCATCCGCATCCGCTTGTCCACGGCTTTTTTGCCTTCGTCTTGCAGTACTCGATCTTTTTCCTGACGCAGCTTCTCTTTCGCGGTGCACGCGGCGGTCAGTACTTCGATTTCCTGCTTTTTCGCACGAATTCCTCGCTCCTTTTCTTGAAGTTCCCCTAATAGTCCTTGCCTGATGCCGGCGTTTTCTTTTATTTCTCGATCAACAATTTGTAATGAAGCTAAAATCTCAATCTGTGCGCGCAATGTTTTTTCCCCCGATCAGCAAAAAAAAATGCACCCCGCGGTGGGTGCATTTCTAGACCTCAAATGCCTGTTAAAAGTAATGCGCTTGCGGCTTGTTATACTCAATCTCCTTCAGAACTCCTGATCCTAATATTTATATTTATTTTTCTACGTTGTCAAAGCAGGTTCAGCAGCCGATACCGTTCGCGTGCCTGTACGCAAGATTAGGATGTCGCCGGCACTTTCGACCGATTCGTCTTCCAGGATCTGTCAAACTTCGAAGTGTGCACTTGTGCTCCTCTCTTTGGCCGGCTAGTCATCGTTACCCTAAACAGATCGTCACCACACCCGATCCCTTAAAGTCCCATCTTCCCCGGATTCAGGATGTTGTTCGGATCGAGCGTCCTTTTGATCCGGCGCATTATTTCAAGACCATACCCGTGTTCTTCTAACATGAGCGGCGCAAGTTTTACTCCCACTCCGTGGGTGTACTCCATCGAGCCACCCATGCTTTGTGCCAGTCTAAGCAGCTCATCGACCGTGTCTTGCAAGGCCAGCTGGGCCTGATTTACACCGTTATCTTCGATGCCGAGGCGCATGGAAAACAACTCCGGTCGAATCCAGAGACCGCTTTCGTGAAGATGCGCGCCGTGTTGTTCAACGATCATCAAAGCCGCGTTTTTGAACGTCAATACCTTCGAGGCCGGCAAAGCCACATGAATCCAATCCCGATACATACCCTCCCGTCCACGCCCGCGCAGTTGCGCGCGATTGGCCATGAAGCGCCGCGCGGTGGCATGGCGATCGCGCCAGAACGTTTCCGCTTCGTGAGCCGGCAGTTCTTTTCCGCCGCTTTGCAAAAAAATTGCCATAGCCAGTTGGTTTTTCGCCTCAACTATTTTTTCATTCCCCTCGAAAACGAGATAAAGCACGGCACCGTCGGGATTCTTTTCGTCGTCATCACCAAAATCCAGCAATGCGGGCTGTAATCCTTTGGCAAAAGCTCTTTGAATCGCGCCAAAGCCTCGCTCGAAGGAATCGAACAGGAACGCGTGGAAAACACGCTGTTCCGGCTTGGGAAAAATCCTTATGGTGGCCTCTGTGACGATGCCGAAGCACCCTTCTCCTCCGATGAGCAGCGACTTTAGTTCCGGTCCCGTGGAGGATTTGGACACGGCTCGAGTGCGCAGGATTTCACCATTGGGCATGACCGCTTCCAGGCCAAGAACCTGGTCGCCCATCGAGCCGTAAGCTCCCGCCCTGTAACCGACGCTGTTGGTCGAAATTGCGCCGCCGATCGTCGCCACCGGTAAAGTCCAGGGATCGTGACCGAGAATGAAACCGTCCTCGTTCAACCGCTGGTCTAAAACCTCCAATACCATTCCCGCCTGAACCCGGGCCGAGCGTGCAGCCGCGTCGATTTCCGAAAGCTGGTTCATTCTTCTGAGATCTAAAACGATACCCGGCTGAACCGAAAGAGCAGCGCCCATGAGTCCCGATCCGCCGCCGTATGGAATGATAGGTATCTTCTCTTCGTTGGCCAAAAGAACGATTTGTCGAATTTCATTCACCGAACCGGGAAAGATCGCGCACGCCGGTAATCTTGTCTCCGGCTTTTTTAGGGGATGGATGCGCCCCTCGCTCAGTGCGTCCCAAGACAATCCATCTAAGGTCAATGGATCGGTTGTAATCCATTGCGGAGGAGTGATCGAAGCGAGCCTCTGTACCAGGTTCTTCATACCTTAAGCGTGACCCAGCTAGAATATAGCTCAATCCTTAATGGCGACAACCCCCAACCCATGCGGCGACTAAAGAGCAACCGCAACAAAGATGACGCGAACTGACAACAATGTCGGCAAAAATTTGATTCTTGATCCGCTAGTACGGCCAATCGCCGTCGAAGACGCAGGTATCTACATCTTCAGGACAAATCGTTGCAGCGTGGTTGAGAGCCAACTTGTGAGTTCCACCGAGATGATCGATAAGGCCGATCCGGCTGACGAAGCCGGAGCGATGGTCGACACAGAAGAAAGGCGCATTAACTACCACCGGCTGAGGGATGAAAGGATAGGGGGCATAGTAGTGATAAAGTGGAGCTATGATGACTTGCGCAGGCCGGTCACGCCGGTGACCATGATGACGATGTCGCCGATGTCGTTGGTTTGAATCAATATGTCGGCTGGAACCTGACACTGCCGGGGCCGAGTGCATGACTTGAGCATCAGTACGGCGCGCCGCGCGCGGCCCTGACGCAACGGCCAGTGTCGACGAAACCACGATGGCGGCAAGAATAATCGCAGTGTTTTTCAACATGCCGGTTCTTAAGCGACTCCAGAGATTAGCAAACCCTGCCTAAGCACCATCTCGACAGAGACATACAGGTTAGCAGCGCCACCCTGATTAGACGAACGACTATTTATTTTATTACACTGCCATCTTAACTCGACAGATTAAAGCTCGTCTCGCACCTTGAACCCCGTGCCTACTGCAGGATAAGTTCCCCCCATTAACTTTCATGTTACCGATTCTTCTCGGCCTTTTCGGCTCATTCTGGTTCGCTGTCTCGATGATCTTTATCAATCGGGGCATCTTAGCCGTCGACTACTTCAGAGGCCTCCTGGCCAATCTGGGAGTGAACGCGCTATGCCTCTGTATCTACCTGTCGCTGTCGTCCGATCGTATCGATCTCCGGGCTCCGGCCAATCTGATCTTCGTCGCCATCGGGATTTTTGTTCCAGGTGTGTCGCGTTTTTTTATCTTCAAAGGCATGGAACGCCTGGGCGCGTCTATTTCCGCCTGCTTGACTAACAGCACCCCCTTGTTCGCGATCGTGTTTGCCGTCTTCTTTCTTGGCGAACGTCCGACGTTAACGAACCTTCTGGGCGCGCTGTCAATCGTCGCCGGCATTGTTTCGCTCTCATGGCGCGGAGCCGCCAAAACTTGGCGCACCCGCGACCTGGTTTTTCCGCTCGCGGCGGCCTTTCTTTTTGCCGGCCGAGACAATCTGGTCCGTGTCGGCGTGCTCCAGATTCACTCGCCGGTTGTAGGCGCCGCCATTGCGTCGATCGTATCGCTGGCGACAATGACCTTGATTTATTGTGCGTTGGCCGAGAAAAGACCGCTGGACGATGCCGGCCGGCGCGGTCTGGCTCTTTTCGCCGCATCGGGATTCATGAATTTTCTTTCCTACGTGTTCATCTACACGGCTCTCAGCATGGAACGAGTTTCTCTCATCTCACCCTTGGTCAACTGCTCGTCACTTTTCGTCCTGCCTCTTTCCATCATCTTTCTCAAAGACGTGGAGAAGCTGACAGCGCGCAAGATCGGCGCCACGGCGCTGGTGATATTCGGAGTTCTGCTGATTTCTTGGGAGAAGCTGTGAAGCGGACCGGCCTGAATTCAAAGAGGAGTTAAACCTCAAATACTTCGGACGACGATGGGCCGGCGGTCGAACTAAAAATCGAGCCATCGTTTTCGCTCGAAACAAGCAATCAGCTTAGCTTGAAGCCCTGGGTCAGAAATATCGACCTTAAGATTGCCGCCCTGCGGACTGGGTAAGTGAATCGCGAGCTTTATTCGCGCCAGGCATTACATTACCTTGCAGCAAAGGCAATTTCTTATCGCGCAACGCCAGGAATTCCTGCAACTCCGCGCCTCGTAGCCGTTCGCTAGAGGTATTTTTCAGAGCGAGAAAATTGATTTTTTTACCTTTGTTCAGCATCTCGAAATGGAGGTGCGGGCCGGTAGCATGGCCGGTCTGACCGACATAGCCCACTACCTGACCTTGAGTGATCGCTTTGCCGACGCGGACACCTTTAGCGAATTTCGAAAAGTGCGCATAGCGGGACACATAACCTTTGTCATGGCGAATCTCCACCATCTTGCCGTACCCGCCATGCGTGCCGACAAAGGTGACTCGACCACTTCCAACAGTCACCACCGGTGTGCCAGTCGGCGCGGCGTAGTCGATGGCTTTATGGGGACGAACGGTGCGAAAAATCGGATGTTTTCTATTGATACTGAATGGCGAAGAAATCCGGCTGTAACTCAGAGGCGCGCGCAAAAAGGCTTTCATCAAAGCCTTGCCGTGCGTGTCATAGTACGAACCTTTGGCATTCTTGCCCTTATAATAAAAGACTTGGTAAGGCGAACCGCCTGCTTGGA
>WHTF01000097.1 GCA_009379725.1 Deltaproteobacteria bacterium | reverse complement strand
AAGAATCTTTTGAGCCGGCTCGATCGTGCGCCCGACTTGATCCGGCAAGGCATCGCCAATCTCAGCCGTGAGAAAGCCAACCCACCGCGCCTGTGGACCGAGATGTCCATCCAGGGCGCCAAGGGCGGCATCAGCTTTCTTGACAGCCTGCCAAGCCACCCCAGAGTTCAGGCAACCATCAAGGATAGCGGCATCCTGCAAAGAGCCATCGGCCAGACAAAGACCGCGCTCGCAGACTTTGCGGCTTTTCTCGAACGCGACCTGCTGCCGCGAAGCCGCGGCGTCTATGCCGTCGGCGAAGAGCACTACAATCTGCTGCTCAAGAAGAAACATTTTCTCGATCACGACGCCGAGAGCCTGCTCGCGCTGGGCGAGAGTCTCTTTGCAACGACCAAGCGAGAGCTGCTGGCGCTGGCCGAGGAGCTGGCTCCCGGCAGAGGTATCGAGGAGGTCGCGCGCAAGATCCAGGATGATCATCCTGCCATCGATGAAATCCTCCCCGCTTATCGGAAAGCAATGGAGAACGCGCGGCAGTTCGTGCAGGAAAAAAAGCTGGTGTCATTTGCACCGAAAGAACAACTGCACGTGGTTCATACGCCGGAGTTTCGCCGCCACGAGATCCCCTTTGCCGCCTATCTATCGCCGTCGCCGAAGGATCCCGATCAGGTCGGCTACTACTACGTCACGCCGGTGAGGGATGAGGACTTGTTGCGCGAACATAATTGGGTCGGGCTCGAGAACACCTCGGTGCACGAAAGCTATCCGGGCCATCACCTGCAATTCTCCGTCGCCAATTCCATCCCGGCGGCGGCGACCTTGCCACGCCTGATGAACGAGTCTTCGGTGTTTTACGAAGGCTGGGCGCTTTACTGCGAGCAACTCATGCAAGAGCAGGGCTTCTTGAAGAGCAAGGAACACCGATTCGTCATGCTCAAGGACCGGCTCTGGCGCGCGTTGCGCATCATCATCGATGTCAAGACGCAAACCAGGAAAATGACCTACGACGAAGCCGCCGATTTGATGGTGCGCGAACTGCATTTTCCGCGAGCGCAGGCCTGCGGCGACCTGAACTGGTACAGCCAGTCGCCGGCGGTGCCCATGGGGTATGCCCTGGGCTGGTCGATGATCAATCGACTGCGCGAGCAGGATAAGGCGCGACGCGGCGCCCGTTTCGATCTGCGCGACTTCCACGACCGGCTGCTCAGCGCCGGCAGCATCTCACTGCCACTGGTCGAAAAACGCCGGTTTACAGTCTGATCGCATGGAAACGTTTGGACGCTTGAACGCGTGACTGTTCGGCGGCGAGTTCAAAAGTTCAAGGTTCAAGGGTTCAATGTCGGTCGAAGAATCTTGGCGAAAACCGTTCCGTCTTCATAACCTTGAACGTTGAACGTTTGAACCGTTGAACCAAATCCATGAACGCATCCACTAAAAACGCTGGTCCGTGCCGCCCGCTCCTAGGCGCTCACATGTCCATCGCCGGCGGCGTCGGCAATGCGCTGCTGGCAGGCGCGAAGGTCGAATGCGACGCGATTCAAATTTTCACCAAGTCGTCGCGCCAGTGGGCCGCCAAGCCTTACACCCAAGAAGAAATCGCACAGTACCGGGAGAATCAGAAGGTAACCGGCATCGCCACGGTCATCGCCCACGACTCCTATCTGCTGAATCTTGGCTCGCCGGACGGCGTTTTGCGGCAACGTTCCATCCTCGCCTTTATCGATGAGCTGGAGCGCTGCGAATTTTTGGGCATTGCAAATCTGATCGCTCACCCCGGTTCCCATGTCGGCGCGGGAGAAGACGAAGGCATCAAGACCATCGCGCGCTCACTCGATGAAGTTCACACGGCATGTCCTAACTATAACGTCAACGTCACGCTGGAGATCACCGCCGGACAGGGCTCCAATCTCGGCTACCGTTTTGAGCACATCGCCAGAATGTTCGACGCGACCAGAGAAAACGAACGCCTGCGCGTTTGCTTCGACACCGAACACGCCTTCGCCGCCGGCTATGACATCCGCACGAGAGAAGGCTATGAACGGACGTTTAGCGAATTCGACGAGACCATCGGTCTCGATCGCCTGGCGGCCTTCCACCTCAACGATTCGAAGAAGGAATTTCACTCGCGGGTCGACCGCCACGAGCATATCGGCAAAGGCCACATCGGTGTCGAAGCCTTTCGCTTGCTCATGAACGACATGCGCTTCTGGGGCCTGCCGATGTGTCTGGAAACACCCAAAGGACCGGATTTGGCCGAAGACCGCGAGAATCTGACGCTGCTGCGCAGCCTGTTTGTGCCGGATTAAGCGCTGGGCGAGACAGGATTCTGAGGAGGGCGTTAGATTGCTGATCAACCTGCGGGAATGCTGACTCCGGGGAAAAAGTACTGCACGACCAAGCCGATCAGGTACCCCAAACCTGCGGCGCTGACCGCGACCAGGAAAAACTCCAAACCGGCGAGAAAGAGCGACTTGCCCGCAAGTTTACCTTTAAAGGCGCCGACGCCGAAAAGGGTGATGCCGCCGAGAAGCGCGGAAACAGACAGCGCCGAGAGACCCGACCAGATCATATAGGGAGCCATCGGAATAATCGCGCCGACGATAAACGACAGCCCCATCACCAGCGCGGCTTGCAGCGGCCGGTTAATCTCAGCGCTGCCGAGCCCCAAAACCTTCTCCTGAAACGTGCGCATGAAGACATGCCGTTCCTGGCTCAGAACCTTGACCATGCGATAGCTCTGTTCCTTGCTCAACCCCTCCTCGCCGAGGGCCTTGAGAAGCCCTTCGGCCGCCATGTAGGGCTCTCTTTCGAGCAGTTTTTCACTTTCGCGCAGTTCCTTATCGAATATTTCCTTCTGCGCCGCCGAAGAGAGATAGGAACCGGCTGCCATCGAGATCGCTCCCGAGAACATGGCCGTCAAGCCCGCTATGACGACGACGAGAGTATTCTCGGTGGCGCCTTGCACGCCGGCCAGCAGCCCCACCGTGCTGATCAGCCCGTCCTGAATACCGAAGACAAACTCGCGGATGCGCGCGCGGCTTTCGATAAACTGCTTTTTCTGTTGGATGCCTTCCAGAGCCATTTTGAGCGATTGACGTCAATCAGAGACCGCAACGAATTGATCGGCTTCCCCTTTGCGCACTTTGCGATCTTTGCGCGAAACAAGTATTTATCCGATTGCTTTCTTCCGGTGTTGAACGGTTGAACGGTTGAACGATTCTTTTTCCCGCGCCAAGAGCGCCAGCACAGAAGCGCACGGTTCAATAGTTCAAAAGTTCAACCGGCGCTTCGCGCCTATTCAACGTCAGCTGCTTGAGGAGACGCGGTGCCCTTTGCGCCTTTGCGCGAATCATAATCGGCGTTCGTCGTCTTTGTGACCGCTAAATTTAAACAAGAGTGGGCTTCGACCATTTAGTATTTGAGATCGAGATCTCCCGTCGGCTCGCCCGGCCTCCACTCCGATGGGCAGAGCCGGTCGCTGCCCAGGGCCTTGAGAACGCGCAGTGTTTCCTCGACGCTGCGGCCGACGTTGACGTGACTGATCACAACGTAACTCACTTCTCCGCCGGGATTGATGATGAAAGTAGCTCTTAAAGAAACCCCTTCTTTTTCATCGAGAACGCCATAAGCCCGACTCAAAGTTTTTTCTTCGTCGCTGAGCAGCGGATAATCGATGCCGCCCAATTCGTCGGCCCACGAACGATGGCTGTCGAGCGAATCCACGCTGACGCCGAGGATGCCGGCGTTCTCAGCGGCGAATTCCTTAACCAGTTTGCTGAAACCGGTAACCTCCGTGGGACAAATGAAGGTGAAATCGGCTGGGTAGAAAAATAGCACGAGCCATCTGCCCTGGTAGCCGGACAACCGGTAATCGGAAATCTTATTGTGGAGAATCCCCTTGAGGGAGAAGTCCGGCGCTTTATCCCCGACTCGTACAAGATTCATTTCTACTCCTCCCGATCCGCTCAACTAGGAAATATTCTGCCAGAGCGAAAAGGTATCCTTTTCGCCGTCCGGCCTCGCACTATACCAACGCTCGTCGATTTGCCCGGCTTTCAAGACTCCGAAGAAGAAAATTCGCAGCATCTGCTCGATCAACTGAGGCAGCGGCAAGTCGCGCTTGGCCTGATACCAGGTATACATCCAGTTCATCATGCCGAAAAAAGAAAAAGTCGCCACGCGCAGGTCGATCCCTTTACCGCCTTCGCATTGCTGCCACTCTTCGATAAGATCCATGAGGACTTTCACGTAGCGACGTTTGAGCACCAAAATTTTGTCATTGAACTCGCCGGTCAAAGACTCGTCCTCGTGCGCCATCACTTTCATCTCATGCATGTTATGCCAGAAAAAGCTCAGGTGATTTTCGGCAAACAGACCAATCCGCGTGCGCACGTCCATTTCCGCGTTGGCGGCTTGTTCCCAGCGCTGCAACAAAGTGAGAAAACAGCGTTCCTGGATGAGATAGAGGAGTTCCTCTTTGGTCGTGAAGTAATAGTACAGACCCGCCAAACTCATCTTCGTGGCGCGCGCGATATTGCGCACCGAGGTGCGATGAAACCCCTTTTCGGCAAAGATTTTCGCCGAGGTTTTAAGGATGTGTTGAAGCTTTTCGTCGTAATGACGGGTCGCGGGTTCCAAGCGGCTGGACATGGGTGAATGGATATTTGCAAATCGCCGTAGGCGTGTCAAATCACCATCCCCCGGTACAGCCCGGCTGCCGAATCTGTTTCTTGAATCACCCCCTACCATGGTGTATGTCTTAAGGCTAAACCCCCATGAATTTTGACAATGTTATCGTTGAGACTGACGGCGCTGTTGCCGTCGTTACTCTGAACCGGCCGCAGCAGCTCAATTCGCTCTCCTACGACTTGGTCAAGGACCTGTCCCTGGCGATGCAAGCGCTCGATCAGGACGATGCCGTCCGAGTGATAGTCGTTACCGGGGGGGAGAAAGTATTCGCCGCCGGCGCCGACATCAAAGAGATGGCCGATCTCGGCCCGTTCGACGAACGGGTTCAAGGGCGGCTCGCCTACCGCGATCAGATCAATAAGATCTCCAAACCCGTCATCGCCGCCGTCAGCGGCTTTGCCCTGGGCGGCGGTTGCGAATTGGCCATGAGCTGCGACATCATCGTCGCTTCCGAGACGGCGCGCTTCGGTCAACCCGAAGTGAATTTAGCCATCATTCCCGGCAGCGGCGGCACGCAGCGGCTGACACATTTGATCGGTAAGCATCGCGCCATGGAGCTGGTGCTGACCGGCGACATCATTAATGCCGCGGACGCCGAACGCTTTGGTTTGGTCAATCGCGTGGTCCCGGTGGAACTCGTGCTCGAAGAAGCCAAAACGATCGCCAAGAAAATCGCCGTAAAATCCGTATTGGCGATCAAGGCGGCCAAAGAGGCGGTGCTCAAGTCAGCCAACACAGCCCTCGACGAAGGTCTGGACTTCGAACGCAAATCCTTCTACATGCTGCTGGCTTCGGAAGACCGCCGGGAAGGCATGAAGGCCTTCCTGGAAAAACGCCGGCCGGAGTACAAAGGCAAGTAAGGGACTCACCTCCACCGTGGCTTACGAAACCATCACTTACGAGAAGGAAAACGGCGTCGCCGTTGTTACTCTCAATCGCCCGCAGGCGCTTAATGCCTTCGTGCCGCAAATGAACCAGGAACTCATGGAAGCGCTCAAAGACGGCGAGCGCGACAAAACAGTGCGCTGTTTCATGATCACTGGAGCAGGGCGCGCTTTTTGCGCCGGACAAGACCTG
Source organism: Deltaproteobacteria bacterium (assembly GCA_009379725.1). Lineage (GTDB taxonomy): Bacteria > Desulfobacterota > Binatia > UBA9968 > UBA9968 > WHTF01. The sequence goes on along the minus strand of WHTF01000097.1, from coordinate 8,734 downwards.
AAAGGACGGACGCCGGAGCAGAAAGGATCGCTGGGCGCTTCGCTGCGCGAAAAATATAATCCGATGATCCGGCAAATCCGCCGGATGGAGAAGATCGTCATCGCCGCCGTCAACGGTGTCGCGGCCGGAGCCGGCTGCAACTTGGCTCTGGCGTGCGATCTGCGCGTTGCCTCTGAAGACGCCAAGTTCATCCAGTCCTTTGTCCGCGTCGGCCTGGCGCCGGATTCCGGCGGTAGCTTCATACTGGCTCGGCTGGTCGGTCTGAGCAAAGCCCTGGAGCTTTTGCTCCTGGGGGACACGGTCGATGCCGGAGAGGCGCAGCGGATCGGGCTGGTCGCCCGGGTGTTTCCAAGCGCTGAGTTTGCCAACTCGGCCAGAGAGATCGCCGAGCGAGTAGCCGGCGCGCCGCGGGGTATTGGACTGATCAAACGGGCGGTGAATCATGCCAACCTGCCGAATCTGGAATCGGATCTCGAATACGAAGCCTATTTGCAGGAAATCGCCGGGCGAAGCGCCGACTACGATGAAGGCGTGCGCGCATTTCTTGAAAAACGCGCGCCGGTTTTTACCGGAAAATAGGGTGACATTCGCTTATTTTATTTGTCATTGTGGAAGGAACTGAGCCACTAGCGAAAATAGATTATTGCACTGCGGTCTTGTGAGACGTCGAAAGCCGCAACTGAATTCATCAAAGGCATATGAGCAACACCAGCGAAAAAATCGCCGTCCTCGGCGCCGGCACCATGGGAGCCGGTATTGCGCAGGTCGCGGCGCACGCCGGCTTTGAAACCATTCTCTATGACATCAAGCAGGAGTTCGTCGATACCGGCTTGGGCCGCATTCGCAGCTTCCTGGGCGGCAGCCGCGAGCGCGGCAAAATCTCCGCGGAGCAGGAGCAGCAGATACTCGAGCGGCTGCGCAGCACCACCGATCTTGCAGACTGCGCAGGCAGCGCGCTGGTCATCGAGGCGGCGCCGGAAAAGCTCGAATTGAAACGGGACATCTTTAAGCAACTCGATTCGATCTGCGCGCCGGAAACGCTTCTGGCAACCAACACCTCTTCGTTTAACGTCACCGCCATTGCGGCAAGCACGCAGCATCCGGAACGAGTGCTCGGCTTACACTTTTTCAATCCGCCGCCGCTGATGGCGTTGGTCGAAGTCGTCCAGGGCGATCGCACCAGCGCGGCGACGATGGAAAGCGCCACCGATTGGATGCGCCGCATCGGCAAGACCCCGGCGCGCGTCAAAGACACGCCCGGCTTTATCGTCAATCGCATCGCCCGGCCGTTTTACAACGAAGCGCTGCGCATTCTCGGTGACGGCGATGCCGCGGTCGAAACCATCGACCGCATCATGAAAGAAGCGGGCAATTTTCGCATGGGGCCTTTCGAGCTCATGGACCTGATCGGCAACGACATCAACTTTGCCGCCACCGATTCGCTCTACCAATCTTTTTTCCACGATCCGAGATTTCGCCCCAGCCCGATTCAGCAGCGCATGGTCATGGGCGGCAACCTAGGACGCAAGACCGGCCGAGGCTTCTATGTCTACGACAAAAAATAGTCCTGCGATCGTCGGCACGAGCCGGCTGGCGCGGGATTGGCTTGCGCTCAGCCAAGAAATCGGACTCGATGCCGATCTGGTAAGCGACCCGGCACGCGTTGCATCAACGGCAGCGCTTGTCCTCGACACTTCGATCGGCGACGAAATCGTCAAAAGAGATACGCTGGAGAAGCTCGACGGCACGCTGCCGGCTGCCGCTGTCATCGTCACGTCTTGTCTCGGCTGCTCGACCACCTTGATGGCGTCTTGGACCAAGCGGCCTGAGCGGGTGGTCGGCTTCGCTACCTTCTACCCGCTGAAAGACAGAAAGGTCATCGAAATAGCCGCGGGCTTGAAAACCTCCGACGCGGCCATGCAGCAAGCGCAAGAGTATTTTAAATCGTTGGGTAAAGAGACGATCAAAGTCAAAGACGCGGCCGGGCTGACTTTCCCGCGAATATTAAGTTTAATTATCAATGAAGCGGCGCGCAGCTTCGAAGAAGGCGTCGCCAGTGCGGAGGAGATCGATATCGCCATGCGCCTGGGCGTCAATTATCCCATCGGACCGTTGCGTTGGGCCGACCGCATCGGCCTGGATGAAGTCCTCGCGGTCCTTGAAGGGCTGGAGCGCGAAACCGGCGATGACCGCTATCGTGCCGCGCCGCTGCTGAAGAAACTGGTTGTGGCCGGCTTTCTCGGCGAGACCAGCGGCAGAGGATTCTATTTCTATAACGAAGATCAGGTGCAATTATGAAACAAGCCGTAATCGTCGAGGCCGTGCGCACGCCCATGGGGCGCCACAGCGGCATCCTCAAGGATATTCGCACCGATGACCTGGGAGCCTACATCATCGCCAAGCTGGTGGAAAAAACCGGCATCCCTAAGGAAGAGATCGAAGACGTTTATTTCGGCTGCACGAACCAGGCCGGCGAAGACTCGCGCAACGTCGCGCGCAATGCTTCGTTGCTGGCTGGACTGCCCTATACGATTCCCGGCGCAACGGTCAATCGTTTGTGCGGCTCGGGCTTAGAGGCGATCAATCAAGCCGGCCGCGCCGTGGAAACCGACCATGGCGATCTGTTCGTTGCCGGCGGCGTCGAGAGCATGACGCGCGGGCCGTGGGTAATGGGCAAACCGGCCGGCTCATTTCAGCGCGGCGATGTGACGATGTACGATAGCTCGCTGGGATGGCGTTTCCCCAATAAACGCATGGGCGAGCTTTACTCGCTGATCAATAACGGCGAGACCGCCGAAAACGTTGCCGAAAAGTACCGGATCAGCCGCCAGGATCAGGACGCCTTTGCGTTGGGCAGCCATCAAAAAGCGTTGAGAGCGCATGAAGAAGGCCGTCTGAAAGACGAAATCATCGGCGTCGAGATTCCGCAGCGAAAAGGCGCGCCGCTGCTTTACGCCAAAGACGAAGGACCGCGCGCCGACACCTCGCTGGAAAAGCTTGCGGCATTGCAGCCGGCCTTTAAGAAAAGCGGGTCAGTGACGGCGGGAAACTCCTCGCCGCTCTCCGACGGCGCCGCGGCGCTGCTTATCGCGACGCCGGAGAAGGCCGCACAGTTAAAGCTCAAACCGCTGGCGCGTATCGTCGCGTCAGGCGCCGCTGGAGTTCATCCAAACTACATGGGCCTCGGGCCGATACCCGCGTCTCAGAAGGCGATGAAACGGGCCGGGCTCACCATCGACCAAATCGATCTCGTCGAAATCAACGAAGCTTTTGCATCGCAGGTGCTCGCCTGCGCGCGCGAGCTCGGCATCGATCTGAATAAACTCAACGTCAATGGCGGCGCCATCGCTCTCGGTCATCCGCTGGGTTGCAGCGGCGCGCGCATCATGACGACGCTGGTTCACGAAATGAAGCGACGCGGCAGCCGCTATGGTCTGGCCACCATGTGCATCGGCGTCGGCCAAGGTATCGCTACCATCGTGGAGCGAATCAATTAAGTCAGCAACTTGATCCGGACCGCCGTGAATGTGAGCACGCGGGCCGGGCGCCACGGGAAAACCCTTCGGCTATCGGCCACCGCTGGACATTGACAAGCTGGGTTTCGGCTTCCGTTACCGCCGCATGAAATTCTTAAAAAAATTCTTTCCCATTGCCTTGGGCGCGATTCTCCTTACGGCCATCATCCTGGGGTACTCTCTCAACATCCTCGCCGACAACAAACGCGATCTCGTCTATCAGGAGATTCAACAAGTCCTCGGTAAAGACGTTGCTTTCGACGATTTCGACGTGACGCTATGGACCGGACTGGGTTTTTCGGCCAAGGAATTCCGCGTCGCCGACCGGCCCCTTTTTGCCGCAACTCCGTTGCTTCGGGCCAAGGAACTGCGCATGGGGGTGAGCCTGCTGCAACTTCTGTTGGGCAGGATTGTCATCAATAAGCTGACCTTCGTCGCGCCGGAATTCCAGATCATCACCAATGAGGAAGGCTTAATGAACGTATCCTCATTGGAGAACCGCAGAAAACAACTGGCGGAGTTGCCTCGGCCACGCTCCTCCTCGACCCGAAAGGAGAGTAACTCGGTCAGTTTTCTGATTACCAAGTTTCAGATTAAAGACGGCCGCATCGATTTCATCGACCGTTCCGTTCGGGAGCCGGCGGAAATGCGCATCAAAAACATCGAAATGGATGTCAAAGGAATCACTCCCAACGGCCGAGCCAAAATGACGCTGGCCGCCGCGCTCACCGAGGGACTGGGACAAGACGTGCGCATCGAGGGGTATGTCGGACCGTATGTGCGCGGCGCCGGATGGAAGGAGCAACCCGTCGACCTGACCGTGGAGTTCGATTCTTTATTCGTGCCGCTATTAACCCGCGCGGTGCCTTTTTTTCGCGACAAGATTCCGCCGGAGCTCGATATCGCCGGACCGCTGTCATTGCGGCTACAGTTGAGCGGCATCCTGACTCGCCCGCAAATTGTCGACTTCATCCTCAGAGCCCCGATGATGGGTTCTTCAGACTACAACGCGATTCTTAACGGATCGGTGGATTTTCCCAACAACGGCGCCTGGTCCGGAGCTCAACTCAAGGGCAAGCTCCGTCTGAGCTCCGTCAATGTCACGCGTTTGCGCAGCACGGCGATGTTTCAACGAGTTCTGCCTGAAGCTCTGACCATCGAAGGTGTCGTCAGCGTCGAAAGTCTCTTTGAAGGAACCTGGAACACCCTGCGTTTGGGAACGATCGTGCGCGCCCGCGAAAGTGATATTCGTTATCGCGATTGGCTGCGCAAGCCGAGCGGAGTGACCGGTCAATGGTCGGCGAAACTGTCGCGGCAGCAGAACCGGTGGGTGCTTCACGAATCCCTGTTAACACTAGGCAGTGCCCGGTTCAATCTCTCCGGTATTTATGAGCAAGGGGCCCAACCTCACCTGCAAGTCAGAGCGCGCAGCGGGGGATCCGAGTTGGCCGAGTTGATTGCGCTTTTTCCGGCACTGCTGGCGTACAGCGCCAAGGGCAAACTACATGCCGATATCGATGCATCAAAGGTACTCGCCGCAGTCAATCCGCAATGGAATATCCGCGGCAAGCTCGGCATCGCTGAAGCCGAGTTCAGAGACGAAACCAGCGGCCGCGAGATCGACCGGTTCAATGCCAACCTGATATTTCTCGGCAAGCAAGCCCGCGTCGAAAACGCCGCCTTCCGCGTTAAATCTTCTCATTTTAAAATGAAGGGCGTTTTCGCGGATCTGGCGCGTCCCGCGCTCAATTGCGAAATTCGATCGGCCGACTTGAATCTCAGTGACCTTGCCGGCTTCCCGGTGGCCAAATCGGACCGTTTAAAGAACGTGGCGCTCGCCGGTGACATCGAGTTGAGAGACGGCATGCCGGTGTTGCGGGGTACCCTTTCATCCCCCGAGGGCACCCTCCAAGATCTTCGCTATGACGATCTGCGCGCCGAGATGGCATGGTCACCGGCGGGAATGAGTTTCAAGGAGTTGTCTTTCCGGGCCTTGGACGGCATTCTGCGCAATCGCGATGTGTGGATCTCCGGCGCCGAGAAATCACAACGGCTGGCATTGTACTCTCAAATCGAAGCGGTCGACTTGCAGGCATTGTTCACCCGCAAGTTCCCATTGCTGAAAGACCGCATAGACGGCCGGCTCCATTTTCAGGGGCAATTCAATGCCGAGGCGCACGACGGTAAGCTGGCGCTAGCCTCGCTCAAGGGCTCCGGCAACACCCAGATTCGCCGTGGAACTCTCAAGGATTTTAATCCTATCGCTTTGCTGCTCTCTCGAGTCGGTAGTTCGACAGCGTCGAAACTTTCGATCGAGCTGTCGCCCAGTCTGACCGAACTGACTAAACCCAAAGACACGTTTTTTGACAGTCTGGAGGCGCAGCTGAGGTTGGAAAAAGAACTTATTCGCGCGGAAAATTTGCTCCTTTCAACTCCGGATTACGATATCCGTGCGGCCGGATGGGTAATGATCGATCAGACGACCCGATGGAACGGAATGTTGGTTCTTTCGTCGCGGATCAGCCAAGAGCTGCTGCGCGAGAACAAGAGCCTGCGCTATCTCCTAAACCGGCAAGGCCAGATCACGCTGCCCTTCCGCGCCGAAGGCGATCTGAAGAGCTTGAAGGTCCGCCCCGACACGCGCATCATCGCTCAGATCATTCGGCGCGGGTCTTTACCGAAAGCAATAGAACCGCCCCCAGTCGATAAACGGCAGGAAAAGCAAGAACAAAAGGAATCATTGCCGGCCGAGCTCGAGCAATTTCTCAGCCGCTAGGATAGGTTTTTGCGATGAACTTAGCCGCCATTTACCTGGAAGTCCGCCCGCAAGATATTGCCTACATAAAATTTATCGTCGAGTCTTACGAGGAAGTGGGCATCATTCGAACCGTCGACCGCAAGAAAGCGGTCATCGTTTTTTTGGCTGTGGAAGATTTTGTCGATGTCGCCCACGAAATAGTGAAATCGCTCGAGCAGGAAATCCCCTTGAGCGAGATTCCACCCCCGGCTGATCTGACCGATGACTGGCTCATGACTGAGCTTGCCACCAAGCCGCCACAGCGTTGATCGCCGCACGTCATCGCCCAAAAACTCTTCCGAGCACCATTGCAAACCCATCGGTTCCATTAGATTCTTAAGATCGTTATGAAGCCTAAATCCGCACCGGCATCGGCCGGCTCCCCCCACGCACGGGAAAAAATCTTGGCGTTATTCAACGGTAAGCCGCGCCTGCGCTTGAGCCCGGTGGAAATCGTCCGGCGGGCCGGTCTGAAAAAGGACGACCTTCAAGTCGTTATCGACTCACTGCGCCGGCTGGTACGCGAAGGACGCATGGTTCGGCTGAAAAAAAATCATTACGGGCTCCCCGACAGCCAAAACCTGATGACCGGCAGGGTTCACGCTCATCCCGACGGATATGGATTTCTCATTCCCGAAGACAAAAACGCCGAAGATCTTTACCTGAACCGGCGTGAGATGCGCCGTGTGATGCACAGGGATCAGGTGATGGTGCGCGTCGATCGCAATAAGCGCGGTGGCGTCGAAGCGCACATCGTGCAGGTTCTCGAACGAGCCCACACGCGGCTGGTCGGAAGCTACGACGAAATCGAAGGCCAAGGCTATCTGGTGCCGATGGACCCACGAATCGCCGCAGCCATCCCGTTGAAGCGAGGGCACGAGCGGCCGGAGAAAGGCAAAATCATCGCGGCGGCGATCTCACGCTATGGCACCGCGACATCGCCGCCTGAAGGCGAGCTCCTGAAAGTCGTCGGCGATCCCGACGATCCCGAGGTGCAGGCGCAATCGATAGTTTTCCGCTATGGACTGTCCACCGGCTTTCCGACGGAGGTCCATCGCCAGGCCGGCGAGTGCCCCTTTGCCATCAGCAGCGATGAAATCGCCGCGCGCACGGACCTGCGCGATTTGCCGATTGTCACCATCGACGGCGAGCTCGCGCGTGATTTCGACGACGCCGTATACGTGCGCAAGACCGGCGGCGGTTATGAGCTTTATGTTTCCATCGCCGATGTCGCCTACTACGTCAACCCCGGCACGCCTCTGGATCAGGAGGCCTACAGCCGCGCCACCAGCGTTTACTTTCCCGACCGGGCGATTCCGATGCTCCCCGAGGCGCTGTCCAACGGCATTTGCAGTCTGAATCCCAACGAAGATCGGCTGACCAAAACCGCCTGCATTGAATTCAGCGCTAAAGGCGAAGTCCTCGGCAGCCGCTTTTTTAATTCGGTGATCCGCAGTCACGAGCGCATGACCTACACCGATGTGCGCCGGATCCTGGTGGACCGCGATCCGCAAACCATCGCGCGCTATGGCAATCTGGTGCACGAATTTCAGCTGATGAAAGAGCTTGCGCTGCTGATCTTCGAGAAGCGCAAAGCCCGCGGCAATCTCGATTTCGATCTTCCCGAGGCGGAAATCATCCTCGACCTCCAGGGAGTGCCGGAAAACATCGTGCGCGCCGAGCGCAATATCGCGCACCGCATTATCGAAGAGTTCATGATCGCCGCCAACGAGGCGGTAGCGCGGCATCTGAAGGACGAAAAAATTCCGCTGCTTTACCGCGTGCACGAGGAGCCGGAAAGAGAATCTCTCGTCGCCATCGCGCCGTTCTTGCTGAGTCTGGGTTATCGCCTGCAGTTAAAAAAGGACCCAATCACGCCGCTGGAATTACAAAAGCTGCTTGAGGCGGCGCGCGGCAAGCCCGAGGAGCGCGTGCTCAATCGCGTTCTCCTGCGATCGATGAAACAAGCGCTCTATCAACCTGAGAACATCGGCCACTTCGGCTTGGCATCCATTTGTTATACCCACTTCACGTCGCCGATCCGGCGCTATCCCGATCTGATCGTGCACCGGATGCTCGATAAAGCGCTGCAAGGCGAGAAATTAAAAGCCGGCGAACGCGAAGACCTCTCCTCCTATTTAGTCGAAGCCGGCAAGCACACGTCGAACCGGGAGCGCAACGCCATGGACGCCGAGCGTGAAATGGTCGACCTCAAAAAAGCTCAATTCATGATCGACAAAATCGGCGCGGAGTTCGGCGGGTTTATTACGAGCCTGGCAAACTTCGGTTTCTTCGTCGAGCTCGACGACTATTTCGTCGAAGGGCTGGTGAAAATCGCTTCGCTCACCGACGACGATTATTACTACTACGAGAAAGAATACCTCATCAAAGGCCTGCGCCACGGCCGCAAATTCCGCCTGGG
>WHTF01000096.1 GCA_009379725.1 Deltaproteobacteria bacterium | reverse complement strand
CCAGTATGTGCTGTTGACGCGAAACTGCCATCTTATCAGTGGATCGCTAACACCGCCGACGCAATAAAATTGCACACCGAGTGCCGCCGTTGACTTTAGACCGGTATCCGAGGAAATATGACTGCATTCCCGGGCAGAAAGGTTGAAACACTATGCGTATCGTTGATCTCAGCATGACCGTCGGTGAGTGCGACTCCGCACCGTTTGCTCCCGATGAAAATTATTTCAAGCTCAGACCGATCATCAAGTGGGAAGACAAAGGTTTTGTCTCCAACGTCGTGCAGATGACCGTGCATGTGGGAACTCATATCGACTCGCCGCATCACTTTTTTCGCGACAAGCCATCGATCGAACAACTACCGCTCGAACCGATGGTCGGCAAGGCAGTGATCTTGGATCTGACCGCAAAGGGAGTTGCGCGCGCTATCATTACTCCCGAGGACCTGGATCAGGCCGAACGCAAGCTCAAGCAGCAAGGAATTGAAATTTCGCAAGGCGGGATGCTTTTTCTCAGAACCGATTGGCCCAAAGGTCACGACACGACCGACCCGAAGTGGTGGAACGATTCGCCCTATCTCACCAAGGAGGCGGCGCAGTGGATCGTTGCCAGGAAACCCGCAGTTGTCGGCTTCGATTTCGCGCAGGAAGAGAAGGGAACGGATTATCAGAATGCCGATCAGATTCTTGATAGTGCCATGCGCGTGCACCGAACGATTCTTCCCAAAGTCACCTTTCAAATCGAAAATCTGATCAATCTCGACCAGATCGGCCCTACGGCGCAAGTTGTCGCTCTGCCGGTGAAATGGAAAACCGAATCGGCGCCGGCGAGGGTCATCGCCATTCTCGACAACTAGCAAACTGCACCTAGAGTTTTTCAGCAATGTGCTAGGCACAAAATTTCGATGAAAGCGGTGCGCGTACACGAGCTCGGCGGCGCCGATGTGCTCCGCTATGAGGAAGTCCCCGAACCTAAACCAAAAGCCGGCGAAGTTTTGGTTAGAATCGCTGCCTCAGGCGTTAATTATCTCGATATTTATTATCGTTCCGGCTTTCACTGGGGCGGCCATCATGGACGTCCGTTGCCCTATATTCCAGGCGCCGAGGCGGCGGGGACCGTCACTGAGATAGGCCCTGACGTCACGGATGTGAGAACCGGAGACCGTGTCGCCTACGCGATATCGAACGGGTACGGTGCGTACGCCGAGTTCTATGCTGTGCCGGCGTGGCATCTTTACAAAATCCCGTCGTCGATCGCATTCGAGCCTGCTGCGGCAATCATGCTGCAAGGCATGACAGCTCATTACCTCACGCACAGCACTTATGCAGTCAGACCGAACGATACCGTTTTAGTCCACGCCGCGGCCGGCGGAACTGGATTGTTGTTGATCCAGTTAGCCAAGATGCGCGGCGCGCGCGTCTTTGGCACAGTATCGACGCTTGAGAAAGCGAGGCTCGCCCAAGCTGCCGGCGCCGACGCGACGATCAACTACACGGAACAAGATTTCGCCGCCGAGGTTAGGAAATTGACAAACGGCACCGGTGTCAACGTCGTCTATGATTCGGTCGGAAAAGCAACGTTTGAAAAGAGCCTGGACTGCCTCGCGGCCCTGGGCATGCTCGTCATCTTCGGCCAAGCCAGCGGCCCGGTGCCACCGTTCGATACCGCGGTACTCAACGCCAAGGGCTCCCTGACGCTGGCGCGGCCAAGCCTGACACACCATGTTGCAAATCACGCCGATGTACTTCGGCGCGCCGGCGATCTATTTAACTGGCTCGCCGATGGAAAACTTTCCGTCACGGTTGGCAACACCTACCGGCTCCGCCACGCCGCGGACGCGCACCGCGAGTTAGAATCGCGGAAATCGGTCGGCAAAATTCTCCTGATCCCTTAGAAAAATATGTACGGCTGGCGCGCAAAAATCGGACGCATCTCCCCTTCTCCCGAAACCGTCGGCGCCGAAGAATGGCGCCGCTCCTTGCCCGACGGCGTTTGCCTGGTGGAGACACGCACGCTCATTCACGACGTTACGGTGGAAGGACTCAGCGAGACCGTCAAGCAAGTGGAGCGGGCGGCCCTAGAGCTTGCCTCCGCCGAAGTGGACGTGATTCTGCAAGCCGGCACCGCGATCGCTTTTTTCGCCGGCTTTGGCCATGACCAGGAACTGAGCGCCCGTATCAATGCCGCCACCGGCATCAAAGCGACCACATCGCTCACGGCTGTGGTCGAGGCGTTGCGCGCGTTAAAAATTTCCCGGATCGCGATAGCGACGTCTTACCTTGCCGACATCGACGCTCGACTCGTCGATGTCCTGGAGAAGTCCGGTTTTAAAGTCGCCGCCATCCGCGGTATGGGACTTAAGAAAAGCATCGACATGGGCAAAGTGTTGCCCGAAGAAACCTACCGGCTGGCGCGCGAGGTCGTCCGTTCAGCGCCGGAGGCTGACGGGATTCTAATCTCGTGCGGCAACCTGCGCACATTCGAGGCGATCGAACCTCTTGAAACCGATACCGGCCTACCGGTCGTCACGAGCAATCAAGCCGGCCTATGGCAGGCGCTGCGAATAGTGGGAATAAGCGAAAGGTTACCTTCTCTCGGCCGGCTGCTTCGCGAACACTGATACACGAGTTGTACGGTCCAGGTTATGACGCGTTGCATTCAGCACCGATACTCCATCGCTGCATTCGGACTCTGACATTGAACTGTTGAACGTTTGAACCGTTGAACGAGGCGGCCCGTCACTTACGAGTGCTCGTCCTGGGCAAACCACTGCGCCGGCAACTCTCTTCCGACGCCTTTTGCCTTGGCCAATTCGTAGACTCTTGCCGCCGAAGCGGTGAATTGAAGCCCCAAGCCCAGGTGGTTGAGCATGCACGTTACGTGGGATTGCTTTTGCCGCCCTTTGACCTTGCCGGCAATGATTTCACCCAACTCCGGCTTGTCGCGCCAGTCCGCCGCGGTCTTCTCCAGCTCCGCGCGGCCGTAGTCGCCCTTGCCAAATTCGGGAATGTCGCTCTCCTGGCCTGGAAGCGTAAAGAGTTGTGCGGCCTCACGAGTGGAAACTGCGATCACATCGCAACGAAGCAATGCGTCGAGCATCATCTCGCTGGGCCTTACGGTGGTAATATGCATCCCCGCACTCATCCATGAAGCGGGGAAAAACGGGTCAAGAGCATTGGTGGCGAGAGCTATCACATCGGCGTCTTTAGCCGTTTCTTCCGGCGCAGAGACCGCCATAAGTTTGGCATCGGTCAGTTCCCTCATCTCGCCAACGAATTTTTCACGGTTCGATTTTGTCGGGCTATAGACCCGCACTTCACCGATCGGCAAAACTTTGCACATGGCTAATAGCGCCGGGCGCGCCTGCCAACCGGAGCCATACACTGCAAGAATGGAAGAGTCCGGCCGCGCCAGGTATTTCGCCGAAAGCGCATTGGTCACACCGACGCGTATCGCCTGTATAAATCCGTCAGGAAGAATCGCCAGAAGTTCTCCCGTCTCTGTACTGAAGACAAACACCAAACCGACATACTTGCCGCCCATGGCCAGTGGAACCTTGACCCGGCGCTGCCGCCCGCCAACGATCGGCCAGGTGAGGATATCGGACGTCAGCCGCATCGTCGTCACACCCGACCGAGGCAGTGAAGCGCAGGAGGTCTTCAAACCGTGATAACTGCCGTTGAGCAGTCCCGGCACCAAGAGATCCTGCCGTGGCATGTTCACCGCTGCGCCGTTACCCAGATCGCGCAGCGCGGGCTCCAGCACATCAAAGCACTCGTCGAGCGTGAACAAGCTTGCGATTTCCTCATTCGATAGAATGAGAGTCATCCGGTTTCCTTTTCAAATAGATTTACCGCTTGATTACGGCCGCGGGCTTGAGCAGCATGAACGTAAGGACAGAAGCGGCAAAGGGAAAAAACGCAAGAGAAGTCAGCGCGGTGGGTAAGCCATAGGCATCGGCAATGATTCCGGCGATAATCGGCGCGAGAAACGACACGCCCATATTCGCGCCATAGATAAACGCGACAATACTGCCCGTCATATGTTGCGGCGCGGCTTCCATTGCCGCCGAGACAATCACCGGCCGCAAAGCCCATAGGAGCGTGCCCAGGGCAGCAAGACCGCACCCCAGCGCAAACCCCGATTCGAAATAAGGAATCGCAACGATTGCGACCACGCTCAGCAGCGAAAAAACGACGATCAAAAACTTATGACCGAAACGATCCGAGATGCAACCGACCAAGGCCGGCGCGGCCCCGGCGAAAAGAAACAGGATCGACATATACGCGCCGGCCGCTGCCGCCGAAAGCTTTAAGTGCAACAACAAATAAAGCGGTAGAAACACCGCCAGAGCGGTCTGACCCATGGCGCGAAGGGTTGAGACAACGACGAGCGCAAATACCGCTTTGTTCTTGATCACGTCTTCCCATAATGCCCGGCGATAATCGCGCGTGCGCGGCGCTGCGACATCGCCCTCCGCGCCGAAGAGCGCATACAGCAGGCCGATGGCTAGGCCGGGAATGGCCCAGATTTGCAGCGTCGTGCGCCAGTCGAAAAAGTTGAGCAGCAGGCCAATGGTAAGCGGGCCAAGGACTTCGCCCAAGTTGGCGCTGCTATCGTGCACGCCAAGCGCAAAGGCGCGCCGATCGCGATACCTGGCCGATAAAATCGCCAACGATTGCGGGTGAAAACCGCCGCCGCCCAAACCGCTAAGTCCCATGAAAAGCATCAACAAGGGAAAACTCGTCACGGCGCTCAAGCCCAGACTGGCCAGTCCGATCATGCCGATGCAGAGTCCCAGCAAGAGATTGCGGCGGCTCGCGATATCGGCGAAAAATCCCGACGGGAAGCTCGCCACCCCGGCCATCAAGGTGCGGGCCGAAGCCAACATGCCCGCCTGCGCGAGGCTTAGCCCGAGAGCGGACGTTATGAGCGGCAAGATGACGGCGATGACTCCATTAAAGAGATGCTCGGTCATATGCGCGCTGGCATTAGCCGCCAGTCGGCCCCAACGGCTTAGCGGGGTGTTTAACGCTTGCGCAGTTTCGGTTTTCGACAATTTCCTGACCCTTGCGGTGTTGTGGCTATATTCAATAAGCCGAATTTGAGCGCAGCGCAAACCGCTCTCCAAACGACACGCGGCGAGCTTCCGGTCGATTGGACAACACCACATGGATCGGATAAGTCATACCTCAAAAATCATGATGCGTGGAGGAAAATAGTGACTCTCATTCTCAACAATGACGAAATACACAAAGCGCTGAACGTTAACGAATGCCTCGATGTTATGGAAGAGTCTTACCGCGAACAGGCCGCCGGCCGCGCCGTTAACCGTCCCACTTGCCACTCGTATCTGCCCCACTCTCTTCCCAATTCCACATACAGCTTTAAATCGGTGGACGGGGGCGTCGGCAAACTCGGAGTCCTGGCGCTGCGTGTCACCTCCGATATTGTGCAAGAGCAGCAGGTTCACGGCAGCACGCGTTTGGAAAAACTACCGCTGGCCAAGGGAATGTTTGTCGGCCTGGTCCAGCTCTTTAGCGCTGAGACCGGCGAGATCCTGGCGATCATGCCGGACGGAGTCATTCAACAAACCCGCGTCGGCGTGACCAGCGCCCTCGGCATGAAAGTCATGGCGCGCAAGAACTCTCAAGTCATGGGCCTGATTGGCAGCGGCGGGCAAGCCAAAGCACATTATCGTTTCATGACGGCGATGATGGGGCTTACGAAGGTCAAGGTCTTTAGCCCGAACCCGGAGCACCGCAAAGCTTTCACCGCAGAGATGGAGAAGGAAACCGGAGTCCAGGGCGAACCGGTTAGCAGCGCCGAAGAAGCGGTGCAAGGCTGCGATGTCGTCTGCAGCGCGACCAACTCGTCCGGCCCGGTATTAAAGGCCGATTGGCTTGAAGCCGGCATGCACTATAATTCGATTCGGGAGTTCGAAACCGATATTGCCGCTCTGGAGAAATGCGATGTCATCGCCATTCACACAAGTTTCGGCGGCATTCAACACTACCAACCGCCTGGAATCAACGACGATATGCCCGGCGTGCGCCGAGAAAAACCGCGCGATTGGACGAAGTATCCCGAAATCTGCGATTTAATCGCCGGCAAAGCTCCCACGCGCACCAACAACCGGCAAATCACATTTTTCCTCAATAACGTCGGCACCGGCGTACAGTTCGCCGCCATGGGCTACTGCGCGTATAAAGCAGCAAAAGAAAAAGGCCTGGGACACGAAATCCCCAGTGAATGGTTCCTGCAGGACATTAAACCGTAGAATTTGGGGTGATACGTGTGGCTACGCCTAATAACCATCGGCTTGATCCGGCGGTTAATGAGGTTCGAAAATGAAGATCAGTGGCGAATACGCAGCGCACGGTTGGAAACTACACTGGACAAACGTCACAGCCATCGAGCTACGGACGCATCACCAGGTCTTGGCCCTGCCGCCCTGCACCCACCAGTTTTGGCGTGCTTGGATGCGAAGCTCATAGCCTTTGCCGTGTTGCTTAGCGAGATCGTAACACCTTTTCGCGAGAGCGACGTCGACGATGCCCTGTCCACCCTGGTTCTTATATAAAATGATTTGTTTGTCATCGGTTCGTCCCTTGGCTCTTCCGGCGAGCACATCGGCAATGTCAACGACCTTTTCCCAGGTGATGACGCCATCTTGAACCGGCCAGTAAATATCGCCCTGTTGGGAGTCGATGGCTTGCGCTTTCGATAACGCCACAATGAAGTCGCACCGCGTTAAAGTCGCGTCATCGATTTCTCTTCGCGGCGCGGCGAGATTGCCGCTCTTGACGAGCTCGATATTACTGCCGATCACGGAAATGATGTACTGTCCCTCTTCGAGCCACGAGCCGTCGATGACCGGCACATTAGTGTTGGTCATGCAGAGGATTATGTCGACATCCTCAGCTGCAAGCTCCGGCCGGTCCACGGGCTTTACGGAAACTCCAGTTTTTGCGCCGATCTTTTTGGCAAAGCCTTCCCGGTGCGACGCAGTCGGGCTATAAACCTTGGCGCTGTCGATTTTTCTGAGCTCGGTGAGGCCGGCAAACGTCGCCCAGGCTTGCTGTCCGGAACCATAAATACCAACGCGCTTCGCATCCTTGCGTGCCAGAAGGTCCAGCCCGGCCAAACTCGTTGCCGGCGTGCGCAGATCCGCGACACCTGTGAAATCGCGCGGTCGATGCGCCATGACGCCCAACAAACTGCCGCTGTCAGCGTCATAGATCAGTGCCAGTTCCGTCTGATCGGGATTGAAAGGCGGACGGCGCTGCTGGTTCTCGACGATGGCTTTGCGGTGCAGCGCCACCTGCGCGCCGATGGCCCCATAAGACGCGGAACCGCCGGCGTAAATATTGAGCACCGTATCATATCGACCCTCTACGACATTGCGGTGCAGGTTGAGCCGCTTACGCGGCGCATTGACGCCGGCGGGCAAGACCATATCTCGTAGAGCATTTTCAGTAATGGTTACCGCCTCTCGGAATGCGATCAAATGATCCACTTCATCGGAATGAAAGAATAACGACATTAAATTCCTCCACCGGGATAAGCCACTTCAACCCAGTTTTCCAAAGTCCGTCTTCCACAGATCTCTGACTTTAGAGATCTGATCGTTTGACAATGCGCCGGCGCCCGAGCATGCAACCGCTTCATCGATATGGGTGGTGTTTGAAAAGCCGACGAGGACTGTCGAAACCTTCGGGTTCATCAAACCGAAGCGGATCGCGGTTTGTGTCATCGCCCTGCCTTCGACTCCGAGCGCTGCTTTGAGTTTTTCCGCGCGTTGAACGTCGAGCGGATAGTCGGATCCCGCAGACAGCGGTTCCGGACTGCTGCCGCCACCGGCTTTGGAACTGGAAGTGAGCGCGCCCGCCGCCAAAACACGGATCACGGCGACGCCCATGCCCTTGTCAGCGGCGCGATCGATCAGCAGCCGGTAGTCCAGAGCGCCAAACTTTTGCGCAACAGAATAGCCGGCGCTCGGGTTGAGCAAATTGTAGTATGCTTGAAAGGAATGAAACTCGCCGCTGTCGACAATTTCGTGCAGCGCCGCAGGATCGCCCAACCCGGTAAAGCCGAAATATCCTACTTTGCCCTTGTCACGCATCGTCTTGAAACCTTCGAGCACACCGGAACGACCCAGGATGTCGCCTGGGATCATGCCGAAACGTTTATCCTGCTGACGCTCCGTTACAACTCTTGTGTGTAGCTGGATAAGATCGACATAATCCTTTTGTAAGCGCCCAAGCCCGGCTTCGATCTCGCGTAGGGTTGCGGTTTTGATATCGGACAACGCATCGGCCTCAAGGCGAATCTTCGTCGAGATGACCGCCGGGGTCTTCAGCTCGTTGAGAATTCTTCCGAGATTCTCTTCGGACTTTCCCAATCCGTAGGCAAACGCGGTGTCGAAATAATTAATCCCCAAATCCAGAGCGTGGCGCACCGCCTTCACTTGATCTTCATAACTCGCTTTGACCATAAGAACGGCATTATTGCCGCAACCAAAACCAATTTCCGAGACTCGTAGCCCGGTCTTGCCGATGGTTCGATATTGCATGGTTACACCTCGCTGGAATTTAAATCTTCAGCAGCGTCTGTATGACGGCCTCTGTGTCCGTGAGGTCGGTCAAACATGCATCCGCTTTCAAACACAGTAATTCTTGTACCGGATACCGGCCGGTTGCAATAAGAATACACTTCATACCGTTATGCCGGGCGGCTTCGAAATCCTTTGGCGTGTCGCCGATAACGATGCAGTCGTCGGGGTAGATCGTTAGATTGGTGGCCGCTTCCCAGCGCTGCTTGGCGATGGCCGGCAGGTCAGCGCGACGCGGCGAGTCGCTGCCGTAAGCGCCGCGACAGAGATAAGAATACAGACCTGCAGCTTCAAGCTTGACTTGCGCCATGGCTTCCAAGTTACCGGTGACCACGCTACAACCGAGTATCCCGCCGGAAGTTAGTTTCCGCAGCAGTTCGACGGCCCCGGGCAAAGCGCGAAGCGTAGTGATGCCGCTTTTTATGGCGCGTGAATAGCTCTCACGAAGGTTTCGCGCGAACTCTTCCCACTTGTCGTCAATGTCCTCGATGCTGAGATTGGCCGTGGCGAATATGTCCGCGATGATAAGCGGATCGGTGTTGCCATCCGCAATGACGGAGCGAATATCGCCGGGAACTCCGAAGGTTTTCAAAATCGCTTCATTGAACGGAATGTGACCGTTGTGACTCCGCGTAAGAGTTCCATCGATATCAAAAAGTAAAAGCCGTTTCATGAAGCACTCGATAGTCGCACAATCCAACCCTCAATGGCAAATTCCGTAGCCGGCCAGCGGCGCTTCAAAAGCGTTGACAACCCGGCGCTTCTAAGATAAAAAAAATTGGTAAGTTTTGCGCGACTGGCGTCAACGTGGAATTAACCACGAGGGAGTGCAAAGCATTAAGACGGCCGAACGCCTGGGTCTCTTAGTCTAAGAGGTTCAGGCTTTTTTATTTATGCCGTGCCAATCAACTTCGCCTAACTTCGTTTATCGCCCATCGCTCTCCCTGCGGCGTACAACTCCCGTACGCCTCAGTCGACTCAGGGCTCACGCCTCGTTATGCTCGTTGCTTGACTCGGCACGTCGCTTGGGTTCTAGAGTTTCGAAGGAATCAACCAATGATTAAGCATTATTTACTCTCGCCGGGTCCCACGCCGATTCCCAATGAAGTGGCTCTGGCGATGTCCGAAACCATGATCCATCATCGGACGCCGCAGTTTAACAAGGTGTTCGAGGAGGCTCGCCACGGACTCAAGAAGCTCTTCGGAACGCAAAACGACGTACTGATGCTCGCCTCCTCCGGCACCGGCGCCATGGAGGCATCGGTGGCGAATTTGTTCTCTCCCGGCGACAAAGTCCTCGTGATCAACGGCGGCAAGTTTGGCGAACGGTGGCTTAATATCGCCAATGCTTTCGGCTTGAATCCGGTTGAAATGAAAGTCGAATGGGGGCATGCCGTCAAAGTCGAAGAGGTCGAAAAGCAACTAAAAGCTCATCCCGATCTTCAAGGCGTCATGATTCAGGCAAGCGAGACCTCCACGACAGTACTTCATCCGGTGAAGGAGATCGCCAAACTGACAAAGAAGGGGCCGCTGTTTCTCGTCGATGGCGTAACTGCGGTTGGCGTGGTCTCGGTGCCCCTCGATGATTGGGACATTGACGTCTTGGTGACCGGTTCGCAAAAAGCGATGATGCTGCCGCCCGGCCTTGGTTTCATTGCTTTGAGCGACCGTGCCTGGGAACAAACCAAGAAAGCAAAATTGCCGCGCTTTTATTTCGATCTCAACCTGGAGCGCAAGAACCAGCAAAAAGGCTCCGGAGCTTTTACACCGGCGGTATCGTTGATTTTCGGCGTGCGAGCATCGCTGGGCATGATGCAGCGCGAAGGTTTAGATAAAGTTTATGCCCGGCATGCGCGTATGTCTCGAGCGACACGAGCGGCGGCCACCGCGCTCGGTTTGAAGCTGCTCGCGCCCGACAGCCCCAGCCCCGCTGCTACCGGCATCTACTTGCCCGACGGGGTAGACGCGGACCAGGTCCTCGATTATTTGCGCGATCACATGAACATCACGCTCGCCGAAGGGCAAGATCAATTGAAAGGAAAAGTCATTCGCATTGCCCATGTCGGTTACATGGGCGCCTTTGACGTGATCACTGCCGTCGCGGCGCTGGAAATGGCACTGCGAAAATTCGGCGTCGAGCTTCCCTTCGGCAAAGGCGTGGCGGCGGCACAAGAAGTACTTATGGAGGCGCTGGCGTAGCAAGATGAAGATTCTAGTAAGCGATTCTCTCGCGTCTCAGGGCCTGGAAGTATTTCACCGGGCCGAAGGGTTTGAAGTCGATGTCAGGATCGGCCTCAAGCCTGATGAACTAAAAAAGATCTGCGGCGACTACGATGGTTGGGTCATCCGCAGCGGCACTCGAATCACCGCCGAGCTGATCGAAGCGGCGAAGAATTTAAAAGTCATCGGACGGGCCGGCGTCGGCTTTGAAAATATCGACGTCGATGCCGCGACCCAAAGAGGCATCGTCGTCATGAATACACCCGGGGGCAATAACGTCACCACCGGCGAACATACCATTTCTCTAATGATGGCTTTGGCGCGTCACATTCCGCAGGCCGTGGCCTCTCTCAAGAGCGGCAAATGGGAGCGCAACAAGTTTATCGGGGTCGAGTTGTGCAATAAGACAATCGGCGTGATCGGCCTCGGCAACGTCGGCCGGATCGTGGCCGAACGCTCCGCCGGTTTAAGAATGAAAGTCGTCGGGTTCGATCCATTTATAGCCGCGGAGAATATCGCGCGCATGGGCGTTGAACCGGCAACGCTCGAGGAGATTTTCGCCAAAGCCGACTTTATTACCGTCCATGTCCCGCTCACGCCCGAAACCCAGGGGCTCATCAATCGCGATGCTTTCGCCAAAATGAAACCCGGCGTGCGCATCATTAATTGCGCGCGCGGCGGCATCGTTGATGAAAACGATCTCGCCGACGCCATCAAAGACGGCAAAGTCGCGGGAGCGGCTCTGGATGTTTACGTCGATGAACCGCCGTCAGCCGACCACCCGCTGGTCAAACTGGATAAGGTCATTACGACTCCCCATCTTGGCGCGTCCACTGACGAAGCCCAGCTCAACGTGGCGATTGCCGTAGCCGAACAGATGGTTGACTTCCTGGCCAAGGGCCTGGTCCGATACGCCGTCAATGTGCCCTCCGTGAGTCCGGAACTGCTGGACATCCTTCGTCCCTATTTGATCCTGGCTGAGAAACTCGGCAGCTTACAAGTGCAGATGGCTGACGTATTGCCCCAGGAAGTTCACGTCGAATTCCGCGGCGACGTGACCCAGTACAATGTCGCTCCGCTGACTTTGGCGGTGCTGAAGGGCATACTGACTCCGGTGATGGAGTCCAGCGTCAATTACGTCAACGCGCCGATCATCGCCAAGGAGCGCGGCATTCAAGTGATCGAATCAAAGAGCAGCAAGGCCGGCGATTTTTCCAGCTCCATCACCGTCAAAGTCAGTATCGGCGAGCGTGAAGTCGAAGTCGAAGGAGCTATTTTCGGGGACAAGCATCCGCGTATCGTCAGAGTCGATAGTTTCTATCTGGAAGCGGTGCCGCAAGGTTATATTCTCATTCTGCGCAACAAGGACGTGCCCGGCGTCGTCGGTAATGTTGGAACCCTACTCGGCAAAAATGGCATCAACATCGCCGGCATGGAACTCGGACGTGGAGCCAAAGGGGGCAATGCCATTTCGTTTATTCATGTCGACGATCAAATTCCCAAAGAAACCATGAAAGAGCTGCGCGCTCTACCGCAAACCGTTTCAGCCGAATTGGTAAAACTATGAAAATCGGACAACAGGCAACCGCCACGGTTAGGGCACGGTCGCGACGGTGCGCTACACCTTTGGCCGCACGCCTTAACCCTAATCGCTAAAAACATGTCCAACGTAGCAATCATCGGAGTCCAGTGGGGCGACGAAGGTAAAGGCAAGATCGTCGATCTGTTTACCTACGATGCCGATATTATCGTTCGATTCCAAGGCGGCAACAACGCCGGTCACACGCTTGTGGTCAACGGTAAGAAAACCGTGCTCCACCTGGTTCCTTCCGGGGCGCTGCATCCGAACAAACTTTGCGTGATCGGCAATGGGGTGGTCGTCGATCCGGAAATTCTCATTGAAGAGATCGACGCTCTCAAGGCGCAGGGCCATCTGCTTGACGACTCTCTGCTTCGCATCAGCGAAGAAGCTCACTTGATTATGCCTTACCACAAGGCCATTGACCTGGCCCGGGAGCGGCTCAGAGGCAAGGGGAAGATCGGCACAACCGGACGAGGCATCGGTCCGGCATACGAAGACAAAGTGGCGCGCGTCGGTATCCGCTTCATCGATCTGCTAGAAGAGGACACTTTCCGCGACAAGCTCCGTCACAACATCGAAGAAAAAAACATTTATCTCAAAGCGATTCTTAAAGAAAAAACTCTCGATTTCGACGACATCCATGACAGCTATGCCGCATTCCGGGAACGCCTGCGAGTCCACATAACCAATACCAGTCTGTTGCTCGACCGCGAGATTCGCGCCGGCAAAAAAGTCATGTTCGAAGGCGCGCAGGGAACGTTGCTCGACGTCGACCACGGTACTTATCCCTATGTGACTTCTTCGAACACCTCGACGGGGGGTGCCTGCACCGGCGCGGGCATCGGTCCGCAGCATATTCATCATGTGATCGGCATATCGAAAGCCTACACGACCCGCGTCGGCAGCGGCCCTTTTATCACGGAGCTTGGCGGACCGGAAGGTGAAACACTGAAACGCGAAGGGTTGGAGTTTGGCGCCACCACCGGCCGAGCGCGGCGCTGCGGCTGGTTTGACGCCGTCGGCGTGCGCCACGCGGTGCGCGTAAACGGCATCACCGGGATCGCGCTCACCAAGCTCGACGTACTCACTGGATTTAAGAAGATTCCGATCTGCACGGCCTACCGCTACGATGGCCGGGAGTACGAGCATTTTCCTGCCAGTTCAAAAGTGCTGGAAAAAGCCGAACCCGTTCTTGAGGACATGGAAGGCTGGACCGAGCCTTTAACAGGAGTGAGAAACTTTTCCGACCTGCCGGCAACTGCTCAAAAATACGTGCGGCGCATCGAAGAGATTTTGGAGACCGAGATTATTGTGGTTTCCGTGGGACCAGGCCGGGAACAAACGATCCTGCTGAAAAACCCGTTTAATATTTAGAATTGGTGCGTTTGGCTGATCCCGGCTAACGTAGTTTAAAAATCTCCAACTACTGTTTCACTGTCGCTTTAAAAGTCTGGTAGTCTTTCGCGAAAGGATACAGGAGAATCTTTTAACGCTTACCTTGAATAGCCAGGGGCGGGTGTTTATCATGGCCGTACAGTCGAAGCAGAACCACAGGAGGGGCCCATGGACGGTGAAACAAAGGAAAAACTTATCAACGATTTAAAAAACCTGGTCAGCGACGCGGAAGAGCTGCTAAAAGCCACCACCAGCCAGGCTGGAGAAAAGGTCGCGGCGGCCCGGCAAAGAATTGAGCAAAGCCTGATCGAGGGCAAGAAGGCGCTAGCCGACGCCGAGAAGGTCGTGCTCGAAAGATCGAAAGAGTGCGCCGAGATTGCCGACGACTATGTCAGGGAAAACCCCTGGAGCGCAGTGGCCATAGCCGGCGCCGTGGGTCTGCTGGTGGGCGTACTCATCCGGCGCAATTAAACATTCTCGATGACGGATCGAGAAATCAGGCCGAGCGAACAATGCTCGATGGGGTCCTTGCAGCCGTTCAAATTAACGTTGCCCGGGGCGACTGAAAGATGCTGGCAGGCATTGTTTGCTCTCTTGATGCGGCTATCGCTCTGAACGTGCCCTTTCCTCTTTTCTTGGGTCGGCAGCACCGCTTACCCCTTCGCTGCCGGCTGTAATCGCCTGCACAACCCCCAGCGAGCTTCTGTCCCTCACGACATGCCCGCGCCGCTCCAGTGACCTTTTGGTTTCGGCGGGAATAGCATCTTCCACATTTAGATGATCGGGTATCCACTGATGGTGGATTCGCGGCGCCTCCACCGCTTTTTTGACCGGCATTTGATAATCAAGCACGTTCAGAATGGTCTGGAG
>WHTF01000095.1 GCA_009379725.1 Deltaproteobacteria bacterium | reverse complement strand
TCCCGCTCGAAATCTATTCCCGCATTTCTATTGTCCGCTAAGCACTTATTTGAGGACTAGCGCTAACGCCCGGCGCGGCAAATAGCCTCGCGTAACGCTAAAGTCCCGCAGATCGATGATGGCTTCGTGCTCTGCGTATAAGGCATGAAAGTGCGGCGGCCCATGCTCGCGCCAGAACATCTGTATCACGATCCCGTAGAACACGCTGATCGTCGGCATCGTCACACCGTCTTAAAACTCGTCACGCCCTTCGCCTTCATCGTCTGCACCGCGTTGGTTTTGAGTTGATCGTTTTCACCAAACCTTTGGTCACGGCAAACATATCGCCCCAATCGGCGACATTGATGACGGAATACTCAGGCGCGCCCTGAGGCTGCCCATCGAAGAGGTCAGTAACGGCCGCAACGGCATCGAGTTGGAATTGTTGGTTGGCGTCGAACTGGAGCTTCATCTAATTCAAGACGCGCTCACCATTCACGATGATCGGCTTGCCGGAGGCGTAGGAATAGAGCACGTCTGGACAGATATCCGCGCCGTTCGGCCAAACGATCGTGCCGACTTCGGGGTTGACCTTCACTTGCCGGAAAAAGGCGGGGTCCTGGAGCGGGGCAAAGACTCCCTCGAATTTTTGAATGACCTTTTCCATATCGACGACGGCTTTGAGTCCGTCGGCAAAGGACAGCTCGAGTTTCTTTTCGTTCAGCGGTTTTACGCCTACTACGTTAATTAAACGACCCTCGGCTGTAAGCCGAGGGATTTAAAGGCTGTCGATTGGAAATCGACTATCATCAATGATCTGTTCACCTTCCTGCTCTTCGATGTACTCCTTGATCATCTCATCGGTCACTGTGCCTGAGCTTACTGCCAAATATCCTCGAGCCCAGAAGTGCCGACCCCAAAATCTCTTGCGCAGATGCGGGAACTCCTGCAGCAGAATTCGCGAGCTAATCCCCTTGAGCCACTGCATGATCTGGCTTACATCCTGGTTCGGCCGATACGAGAGAAATACGTGCACGTGGTCTCGTGCCACCTTACCTGAGATGATCTCAAGTTCGTCCTCGGCAGCAATTTGCCTAATCAAGTCGCGCACCCGAACTGCCACGTCTCCCGTTAAAACGGGCTTTCGATACTTCGGCAGCCACACCACGTGTACCTTCAAGTCGGTCTTGGTATGTGCCCCTAACCTATACTTGCGCACGAACGCAATTTACACTTCACTTCGCCTGAAGGCGAGGGATTTCAACCATCCCCGAAAGGGACATTAAAGGGGTCGGGAGTCTTTTCATGTTCCCTTCGGACGACCACGGGAATTCATCGTCCATTCAAACCCAAGTTGTTTCGCGATTCTGATCACCCAATTTTCGTTGCCGTAGCGCCCGATCACTCTGCGGCTCAAACGCAGGTCGCCCAACTCGGTATCTGTCTCTGATCCGTTTACCAATTCAATCCAGTCCTTCGGTCGTTCCATTGGCCACTCATTAAGAAAGGCAGACATTTTCCCATCCGCCCGCACAATCCGGGGCAAACTCGACCACTGCCACTGCTCGGCGCGTTCTACCAGCTTCGCTCGTAGAGCATTGCGTTCTACATATCTCACGACCGTAAGAAAGTGCTCGTCGGTCTGAACCGGAAAGGAATTGAACGCACCGCACCTTTGAAGCTGGCTATTGCCCCTTCAGGATGCGTGGCCAGTTCTACGCCGTCCGGACTTTCAGACGCAGACCTTCTTTTTTTTGAAGATAGGCGACGATCTCAAAGAAGTTGCGAGCCTGAGGGTTACCTTTAGGACCGAGCATGCGCATGAGACTCTTTGGTGATTTTTTGGTGACGGTCGCGAGCTTGTCGGGCTTCACGGAATGCCGCATCGCGACGAGCACGTTTTTGAATCGTTTCTTTAAAGCCTCCGGTAAGGGACATCTCAGTTCTCGTCTTTCTTACGACGAAAAGGGGCTGTCGATGCTCTACTCTCAGGAGATGTGGAAACCGGCATGACGGTTCTGCGTGATTACATCAATGCGACGGTGGGCTTTGCATTCGTAATCAGCCCAGAGAGCCCGGGCACGTCGGATATCATCTTGTTGGCGTTTCTTGGTCCCGCCACCGACCACAATCACAAGACGGTCACTGTCCTGCCAAAGTAGATCCGATAGCCCGGCCAACGGCCGTCAACTATCTAACTTCAAATTCGACCCCTATGCTGACTCGCGATGCGGCTAACGCTCTTCACTTCTACGCGGCTCGTCGAGGTCGTTCACGGTGAAATTGATCCATACCGCCACCGTGTACTCGTCGTATTTCGCCCTACCCACTGCCCTCGGGCTTCTCTCAACGAAATTTCCCGAAATCTCGTCAAACACAAAAAGCTGCAGTTCGGCATGGCCGCGGTTGCGCACCGCCTTAAAAAGGGCGACTTCCGGAACAGGTGATCCGATGAGCGGCGCAGTGAAGGCCGGAATGCCAATCAGACTGTCGTCCTGGTCCACAGCTAACGCATTGATAAATATCTTGACGTTGATGTCGGCTGTCTCGGCTGGATGGGCAACCCTCACCCCTTTTTCTCCAAGATTCGCCGCGAGCAACTCTCTGGCGAAGTCGCGATCGCCGGTGAGACCATAAACATCTAGATTAATCCTCTTTCCGTTTAATCGTGCAAGGTCCAATCGTGCGAAGGACCGTTCAAGAGAACGAACCAGGAGCCGCTGTTCGTTACTCGAGCGTGCCGTCGTCGTCACGCGCGTCGAAACCGAGCAACCCGCAGCGGAAAGAGTGATACAAAGGAGGACTGCGGCCCAAGTCCGAGATGTAGCACAGCGATGCCGCGACCTGGTGCACATACCATGAACTTATCAAGTCATCGATATTGATCAAGGACACTTTTACGTCTTGATTGTTTACTCGCCCTTGACCTTCAAGGAATTTTTGCTCAACCGATCCACACCAGGGCGAAGGAGCGTATGCTCTGAAGCAGCATTCAGTCCTCTCCGACGAGAATAAAGGGCTCGGGAGTCTTTTTCATGTTCCCTTCAGACGACCACGGGAGTTCATAGTCGATTCAAGCCCAAGTTGTTTCGCAATTCTGATCACCCAATTTCGCTTCACGGACGAGCGCGTTTCTGAATCGTTTCTTTAAAGTCTCTGGTAAGGGACATCTCAGTTCTCCTCTTTCTTACGACGTTTGTAATCAGCCCAGAGAGCCCGGGCACGCCGGATATCATCTTGTTGGCGTTTCTTGGTCCCGCCACCGACCACAATCACCAGACGTTCACTTTCCCTGCCAAAGTAGATCCGATAGCCCGGCCCGAAATCGATGCGGTATTCTTGAAGCCCGATTCCAACACTCTTTGCGTTCGATAATTCAAGATTACCAAGCCTTTCTTGACAGACTTACCCTAGCGAAAGTCCGGAACCCACTTGAGATGTTGGCCTTCTGGTGATCTAGATAAAATCTCGCGGAGGAAAATCATGCGCTACGAGCTCTATTATTGGCCTGGGATACAGGGACGCGGAGAATTCGTTCGGCTCGCCTTGGAAGACGCCGGCGCGGCTTACGTGGATGTCGCGCGGCGGCCTCGCGGGATGACGGCGATGTCGCGTTTTCTGGAAAGCCGGTCAGTCAAGCGGCCACCGTTCGCGCCGCCGTTTTTAAAAGCCGGCAAGCTGGTCATCGCTCAGACGGCGAACATGCTATTGTTCCTTGGCCCGCGTCTTGGGCTCGCGCCGAAAAACGAAGCGGGCCGTCTTTGGGCGCATCAATTACAGCTCACCCTCGCCGATTGGGTCGCCGAGGTTCACGATACGCATCATCCGGTCGCAAGCAGCCTGTATTACGAAGAGCAGAAGCGCGAAGCAAAGCGGCGCGCGGAGACATTCAAAGCGGAGCGTCTGCCGAAGTTCCTGAATTACTTCGAGCAGGTCTTGGAGCGTAACCGAAGCCATGGTCTCGCCAGCAACGCGTTTTCCTACGTCGATCTGTCGCTCTTCCAGATGATCGAAGGCCTGCGCTACGCGTTTCCACGCGCGATGACAAAGCAGAAACGCAAATATAGACGAGTGATCGCGCTGCACGACCGAGTCGCGGCGCGCCCCCGGCTCGCCGCGTATCTTGCGTCCGAGCGGCGTCTGCCCTTCAATCAGGAGGGCATCTTTCGCCACTATCCTGAGCTGGATGATCGCTCCTAACGCAAGAGGCGGAAAGCAACACGTAAGGTCGCGTCTTGCTTTTGACACTTTTCATCCGTCTTAACTATGCTCGCCAAGCCGGTGACGCGAAATCCTGCCAAAAAACCAAGGGGCCTTTACGAGGACCCCTTGGTGAAACCGCCAGCAGAAGGGCGGTTTTAAAAGCGGGCTGTTTGCTTACGCCGCTTTGGATTCGAGTTTCTTGGTATCCTGTTGTTCCATCTGCACCGGGATCTTCCGTCCAGCAAGCTGCGCCGGAAGCGGCACGCGGATCTCAAGAACACCATTCTCATAGCGCGCCGCGATCTTATCCGCCTCTACGCCCTGAGGCAGAGCCAAGGTCCGCTCGAACTTGCCATAGAAAGTTTCCCGATACTCCGGTCCAGTCTCCTCGCTTTTTCGTTCTCCCTTTATCGACAGTAGATTTCCTTCCGCATGGACCGCAACGTCCTTCGGATCGACACCCGGAAGATCGATACGCACAACGTAGTCATTCTCTTTACGGTATGTCTCCATCCGGGGCACCCAGTTATCCACAAGAGATTCAGGGCGTCCGAAGAACCGGCCGAACAAATCGTCGATATCACGATGCCAGCTGGACAGCTCTTCGGACGGATTCCATCTCATTAATTCACCGAACATAACTCAGTACCTCCTTCCTTCCTCATTAGAATTTCTGACTGAAATTTAATTCCGGTTGCGCGCGTGTCAACCCCCATGTCAGTGACTACCCCACGGTAGGAGCTGACACTCACTAGACGCCGCGCGCCGGGCTTGAGCGGCGCAGGCGGCTCGGATTCGGTGCGATCGTCGTTCTGGGACATCCTCAATATTATCCCCGTTTTGGCTTTTCGCCCTCCTCCAGGTTCGGGATAATGAGGCAATTGATTATCTTGGGTGGAGTGACCGCGGCGATGCATCGCATCGCCGCGGGATCCTGCGCGCTCGCCGATTCACGGGGGCCGAAGAAAATCGGGGCCGCATCTGATGACGGAGCATCACTCCACCGCAAGACGCGGCGCGATTTTGGCACGGCAGCCGCGGTTATTCACCGGACCGCCGCAGGCACAACTTACATACCAACGAATTTTTTAAACGTATCCTGCCACGGCGCCGGTTTCATAAGTTCATCTTTAACCTTTTCCGCTTCTAACGCAGGGACCCGAGCGTTGGCGAATTCTTGCCCGAACACCTTTTCCCAGTCTTTAACAAAGGCCGGATCGTTGGACATGCTCTCGATGTTTTCTCGCAGCGCATTCACAATGTTGCCCGGCGTGCCTGGCGGCAAAACCAAGGTGCGAGTCAGGGTGCTATGGACGTCGTTATAGACCTTTCTAAACGCCTCCCAGAGCGGCCCCGAAGGATCTTTGCCGTGGACTGCCCGGTACGCCTCTTGGAATGTCGGTGTATTTTTATTTACCGTCTTCGCTCGGACAATTTTGCCATCTTCCGTGACCTGTCCGGATTGCCACATTTGCACGACCATGCCTTTTTTATACATCTCGACAAACGCGCCTTGGCCGAGGAAGTGGGGGTCGCTGGCCTCGAAAAAGCTTGCTTCGCCGCGCTCCACGGCACCGCGAATGACGGCGGTGCCGGCGTAAGCGCAAACCCTTTTGAAGTTTTTAATTCCCAGTAGCGTCAAGGCCATGGTCCCCGTAACGCAGGACGAGTCCGTCTTCGAGCGACCCGCGACGGCGATTTTCGAGGGGTCGATGGTGGCCAGATCCTTCACGGTTTTGGCTTTGAGAAAATCGCGGACGATACCGACTCGAACCGAGCGTACGGCCCAAACGATGGGCATATCGCGTACGTCGTATTCAACACCGGCCCCGAGAATATTCTCTTGTACCTGTGAACTACCGAATATCGCCGCAGTGGTGCCATCGGGTTTACTCCGGTTGTAGATGTAAGCACCCATGATCTTGCCGCCGGCGCCGGGCATATTCTGCACGATGATCGACGGTTTACCGCGAAAATACTTGGGCAGGTGACGGGCAATGACTCGGGCCTCGAGATCATGACCCCCCGCGGGCGGAAAACCTATTAAGATTTTGATCCTCTTTGGATTGAATCCCGAAGCTGCTTGCGCCCCATCGGGCAGCGAAATAACAACCAGGCCAAGAGCGACGATCAGCGCCAAGTATTTTATCGATCGTTTGACGAATTTCATACATCGCATCATGTTTTCCTCCTTTGGTTGGAAAGGTGGTTCCGCGGCGAAAACCGCGGCGCGTAGTTATTTCTTCTTCGTTTCAACTTTCTCCAAGACAAAAGGAGCCTTCGCCAAGACTTCGCCGTCCGTGTTTAAGACTTCCAGCGTGTACTTGGTGGGCTCCAGGAGTTTGCCGCGAATCTCGTTATCCAGGGTCCATACCGTGTTGAACGCGCCCTGTCCGTTGGTCTTTGGTTTAGGTTTAACCATGGCGCTGATATCCGAAGGAACTCCGCCAATCGGCACCTGTAATTCAATTTCCTGATTGGGCGCGAACCCGGTACCTGAAATGGTGACTTTAACTTTGCGCTGGTACGGTACGGGCGAAGGCGAGATCATAACCTTGGCGTTACCCATCGCGTTCGTCGAAGCGCCCGAGGCTTTCATTGCGCTCTTGTCCGCCTGACTGCAGCCGAGGGTTGTCGAGAGCAATATCCCTCCAATCGCAAGCGCTGTTTTGGTTGAAATACTTTTTAATAATTTCACGTCGATCCTCCTTCCTGATAATAAAATTCTATTCTTGTTAGGAGCCGTCTCTGAGGAAGCGTTACGAAAACGCGGCCCACGACCAATCATAAATACCCTCCACCCGCCTTAAAATTGCTTCTTCCATATAGGGCAAAACCGACTCAGGCCAGGGAACGTTGAGCACCAGATGAAACACGACGATAAGCAGCAACGCCATGGCCGCGCTGGTCTTCAACGATAACCCAAGCTTTTCACCCGCCTGCAATTTGAGATACAGAAATACGAACAGCGGCACGGCGACGACGAACCCAAAAAGAAAAATCGCGCCAAACACTCCGAAGATCCAAAGAAATGTAGTGACGGCGCGGCGGATCACGATGGACGTCGGCACACTGCGATCCACGGGCAGATCCATCATGCCGCGGGTATCCTCTTCGCCACTCTTTTTGCGGCCGAAAAAATCGCCCATCAACTGACCGAGACACAAGACGATGGCGGGAATGCCGATGACCCAGGGAAACAGCCGCGCGTGGATCTCCCATTCCGTGGCGGTTACGACGCCGATAGTAAACGCGGCGAGAAATATTAGGGTGAAAATACCGCCCGGGTTGAATTTGAATCGGATCGGCGGTTTGGGACCGTCAAAATTGCGCCCGCGGTGCTTCAGGGCGCCGCGAAAACCGTAGAAGAGGCTCACCGCAATGAGCAAGCCGATGACGATGACGATCGGCCTAGTCAACCAATGCCAGTCGTATCGAGTGACCGACAGGAAGAGATAATTCTCGATGATTTTGCTGAGCACGAGGCCGAGAATGACGGGCGGTCTGGGCCAGCTGAATCGCTTCATGAACCAGCCGAGCAAGCCAAAAATCAATAGCGACCAAAGATCGCCGTAATGGCTGGTGGCCTGAAACGAAGCGACGAAAACGATGCCGATAACGATGGGTGCGATCAGGTGAATCCGGATCAACGCGATGCGCGCCAGGGCGTTGGTAAACAGCAAACAAATTCCGGTGCCGAAGATGTTGGCGATAACGAGGCTCCAGATCATGGTAAAGGTCACGTCCAGGTGTTTCGTGAGCATTGCCGAACCCGGTGATAATCCTTGAATCGTCATGGCGCCGAGCAAAAGCGCCATGGACGCGCTTCCGGGAATGCCGAACGCGAGCGTTGGGATGAGCGCGCCGCCTTCTTTTGCGTTGTTCGCGGTTTCCGGAGCGATCACGCCGCGGACATCGCCTTTGCCGAACGACTCCGATGCGCCTTTTTCGGACTGAATAGCGTGGCCATAAGCAAACCAATCGACAACGGACGCGCCGAGGCCGGGAGTGGCGCCGATCCAAACACCGATGGCGCTGCAGCGCAACACCAGAAACCAATGCTCGAAGGCGTCGCGAATGCCGCGCCACACGCCTTTCATCGCGTCCTTAGGCACGTCGGCAATGCTCGTTCCCTTGATCACCAGATCGACGACCTCGGGTAGAGCGAACAGTCCGAGTGCCACGGGCACCAACGGAATTCCGTCCCAGAGATAGAGGGCATCATATGCCCAGCGAATAACGCCCGTCTGAGGGTCCATGCCCACCATCCCGATGGCCAACCCAAACGCTCCTGCAATAAGCCCTTTCATAGGCGCATTGCCGCTCAGCACCGCAACCATGGAAATTCCCAGCATGCCCATCATGAAAAACTCTGGCGAGCCGAACGCCAGCACGACCGGGCGAATCACCGGAATCGAAACGGCCAGAATAAGAGCGCCGAAAACACCGCCCATCAACGATGCGGTGTAAGCGGCGCCAAAGGCGCGCCCGGCTTCGCCGTTCTTCGCCATGGGATGACCGTCCATGATCGTTGCCTGAGCGGCCGCCGTACCGGGCACGCCGAAGAGCACGGACGGGATGGTATCGGAAGTGCTCGTGACAGAGATCAAGCCGATCATGATTGAAAACGCCATGAACGGGTCCATGTCGAAGGTAAACGGCAATAGAATGGCGAGCCCAACCAGCCCGCCGAGACCAGGCATGGCGCCCAGCGCGAGTCCCATGAGGACGCCAAAGAAGATAAACAGCAGGCGCATTGGAGCCGCCAAATTCTCCAACGCGCCAAGTGCAGCATCGATGATCATGAGCTTTGGGGTACCGGGCTCGAAAGCAAGAGAATCGTCCTTCCTGCCGCAGGGTTATTCTTGAGCCCTCTTAATAGCCCAACGTGAATATACGACTTAAGATGGACTACTTGATCACTATTCAACGAAAATTTCCTAAGTCAAGCAGAAAACTAAGAAATTAGTCGTACAATGGGCGGAATCAAGGCTTAGCGGGCGGATTAGCGGAAAGCTGTTCTTGGGTTGCGAAGGAAAACACGGGCGTTGTTGACTAGCTGGAGCTAAACGGATCTTTCCCGCTCTCGGGAGAAATTAAAGGGGTCGGGAGTCTTTTCATGTTCCCACTGCCTTCTAATGTGGGTGACCCCACTGCTTCTGCTCTACCTGCTAGACGGGCGTGCTACGTGACAGTATGGTAGAAATTTTGTTCTCCGACCGGCCGGGTGCGCCAACGCTTGTGAATCCATAACCACTGATCCGGGTAACGCCGGACGTAATCTTCGACGGTCTTTGTAAACCTAGACGTAAGCTGGCGAATATCTTTCTCCTCATCACCGCTGCATTCAATCGTGAGCGGCGCGCCGATATGCATCACAAAGCGCTGTCGCCGCTCTTCCCAAGGAACAAAGATTGGAACCACGGCCGCCCCGGTGCGCAACGCGAGCTTTGCCGCTATGAATGTAGTAGACGCCGGCACGCCAAAGAAATCCACAAAGATTCCTTTGTTTCTCACCACATTGATGTCTACCAGCAGGCCGAGCATGCCGCCCTTTCGAAGGGTCGTCAGCATGGAGCGGGCCGCGCTGCGTTTATCTATCGTGCGATTGCCGAAACGCGTGCGGGTGTTGTCGATCAGGCGCTCGATGGCAGAATTCTCTATCCGCCTGACCAGGAGTTCGAAAGGATAGCCAAAGGCGGAGAGCGCCAAGCTGCCCATTTCCCAAGCCCCCAAATGGCCGGTGATCATGATGACGCCGCGCCCGAGAGCTTGCGCGGCATCAAGATTATCCAACCCTTCACAGTCAATGGTCTTGCGTAAAATCTCCGGAGTTATCGTGGAGAACCGGCTAAACTCGCCCAGGTGCCGGCCCAGATTCACTATAGAGTCGCGTAATAAACGACTTCGCTCGCGCCGGCTCATCTCCGGAAAGGCCATTTTGAGATTGAGCTCGCCGATTCGCCGCAGTTTCCAGCTGACGAGATAGGCAATTTGTGCCATAGCGCAACTCGCACGAATCGCAAGCGGTCGCGGTAGCAGCTCTAGGCTGGAAAGTAGAAGGCGAGCCGCTGAATACTCAACAACTGTTCGCAATTTGCCGCGGTTTTCCATGATTTATGACATCGCGTGCGTCCACGGGTCGCGTTTTTGCCTTTGACCTTTCTTCCGACCTAAACGGCTCCCGTTAAGAAAAAGATACCGGGAGTCTTTTGTCCGGGCAACTCCAAAATTGCTCCCCCAGGGCTTGACTCATCCTGGTCTGTGCGATTAAGAAGATCATTAGTCGCCTCGCCGCGTATCTACTCCTCGCCTGCGGAAAGGAGTCATATCATGTTTGAAGCCGATAGACTTATACAGGATTGTTGCAATGGCCTTCGAGAACAAAACCCACACGCTGCATTGCGAGAAATTGTCGCACGAACGGTAAGTGAACCGGGTCAGGTTCTGAAATCGCTGGGAGAGCCAAAACTTTCGGGTATCCAAACGCTCTACCGCTCCGAGACATTGACGATTCTGAACGTCCTGTGGGGACCAGGCATGTCTTTGTATCCACATGACCATCGAATGTGGGCTGTGATCGGGATTTATAGCGGGCGCGAGGACAATTCATTCTATCAGAGGAGCGTAAGCGGTCTCATCCCACACGGCGTGAAAACGCTAAGTCTCAAGGAGACCATCCCCTTGGGTGAAGCGGTCATCCACGCAGTTACTAATCCACTTGATCGAATCACAGCGGCGATCCACGTCTACGGAGGCGACTTTTTCGCCATGCCGCGAAGCGAATGGGATCCAGGCACGTTTCAGGAGCGGCCCTTCGACATTGAGCACGCCAGACGAGTATTCGAAGAAGCAAACAAACGCCTTCCTGCTCCTGAGAGGGTCCCCACTAACTAAAAGGTAAAAGGGAGTACCGGAAAAGTATCGGTGGCCGAGTACCGCGGAGCTATTCTCTGTTATCTTCGGCGGCTCAGTCTTCCCAGGAGGTTGCAAGTGCAAGCGAATCGGCGAGAAGAATGAGTCAATACTCAAACAGTGCCTCTTGCTTATAATGACGATCGGCGATGCGGCGCTGGCCGCCAGCGGCCGTAGGCGACGAACGCCGCGAGGAGCCCCACCGCCAGCGGGATCAGCGCCATCGCGACATTACCGGTTGCCAGCGTAAACACCGTCGCACCGATCATGATGATCACCAACCCGGCGGCGGCCAGCGGTGTCAGGCCCGGCCGAATGCGCACGAGGCCGGGGAGGATCACGCCGATGGCACCGAGCACCTCAACCACGCCAATCAACCGCACGAACAGGCCCGGCAGCGGCATCTGCGCCGTCAGCTCCTCGACCGGCAGGACCAGCTTTATTCCACCGGCGAATAGAAAGACGGCCGCGAGCAATCCTTGAGCAATCCAAAGTGCAACGTTCATGAGTTCTCCTCCGGGCCGTACAGGTAGGCGCGAACCGATCCACGGCCCTGGCGGACGACGCATTCGATGTATTCGAGTGCGCCGTGGTCGCGCCAGACCTTGCCCGCCTTCTGCGCCATGCGCCGGTCGACTGTCACGTTCTTCTTCGGGACGGGTAATACATATCCATCTATGTATCGCATAAATCCTCCGTTGATGATGAGTTCAATTGGTTCTCAAAGGCGTCAAGATCGTCTAGCCGCCGGCAATCGCGCCCACGATCATAAAGGACTCGGCGCCTATCGCGACGGCATCGGGCAGCGGCGCGTCCGGCGATTCGTGCGACAGATCCTCCCCGCAAGCGAAGAACCGCACGAACGCGCGGCGCCGTTGCGTGACGTGGTCGCGAATCGTCCCGCGCAACATCGGATAACGCGCCTCGAGCGCATCGAGAACCGAGCGCTGTGTGATCTGGCCGGCGACGTCGAGCTTTACCTCGCCATCGACGTGCGCCAGCTTGCGCAGATGTGGTGGTAGCGTGACTCGAATCATGGCGGCGTCTGGACTTCCACGGACACCACGGGCGGAAGATCCCGGACGATGGGCGCCCAGTTGTCGCCGGCGTCGGTCGATGCGTACACCTGCCCACCGGTGGTGCCGAAATACACGCCACACTTATCGAGCGAATCGACCGCCATCGCGTCGCGCAGCACGTTCACATAGCAATCGCTCTGGGGTAAACCTTTCGTGAGAGCCTCCCACTCGTTGCCGCCCGATCTGCTGCGGTAGACGCGCAATTTACCGTCAAGCGGAAAATGCTCCGAGTCGCTCTTGATCGGCACGACGTAGATCGTGTCAGGCTCGTGCGCGTGAACGTCGATCGCGAAGCCGAAATCAGTCGGCAGATTGCCGCTGATCTCGTGCCACGACTCACCGCCATCGTCGCTGCGCATGACGTCCCAGTGCTTCTGCATGAACAGCACATCCGGACGCGAGCCGTGCATCGCGATGCGATGAACGCAGTGGCCGATCTCGGCAGTCGGATCGGGAATGTAGAGTGAATGCAGGCCGCGGTTGATCGGCCGCCACGTTTTGCCAGCATCGTCGGTGCGAAACGCCCCCGCCGAGGAGATGGCGACGAACATTCGCTCGTGATTGCTCGGATCCAGAAGGACCGTGTGGAGACACATTCCTCCGGCGCCTGGCGCCCATTTGTCACCGGAGCCGTGGCCGCGCAGCCCGGCAAGCTCTTGCCAGTTCTGCCCACCGTCTGTCGAGCGGAACAAGGCGGCGTCTTCAACTCCCGCGTAAACCGTGTCCGGATCGGTCAACGATGGTTCGAGATGCCAGACTCGCTTGAATTCCCACGGGTGTGGCGTGCCGTCGTACCACTGATGCGTGGTAAGAGGTTTACCGGTCTCGGCCGACGTGTCGTAGGCAAACTTGTTGCTCTCGCCCTTGGGCGTGCCGTCCGGTGCGGTGGTCGGTTCGCCGGGCGGTGTTCCGGGTTGGTGCCATGTCTTGCCGCCGTCATCCGAGCGCTGAATGATCTGCCCAAACCAGCTGCTGGACTGCGACGCATACAGCCGATTTGGCTCGGCGGGTGATCCCTTGAGGTGATACATCTCCCAGCCGGCAAAATGGGGGCTGCTCACCTCCCATTTTTTGCGTTTTTCGTCCGATGTCAGAATGAACGCGCCCTTGCGTGTGCCTACCAATACTCGTACTCCACTCATACCTTACTCCTTCCTGAATTTTCTGCTGTCGCGTAGTGCTTCATGGCATCCAGTTCCACCCGTCGAGGATGCTATTCGTTAGGTAGGCCCGGGATCTCGATCACCGGCCGGACCTCGACGGTCCCCTTGCGGGCCGCTGGGATTCGAGCGGCGATGCCGATCGCTTCATCGAGATCCTTGGCATCAACCATGAAGTAGCCGCCGAGCTGTTCGCGCGTCTCCGCGAACGGACCGTCGGTCACGAGCCGTTTGCCCTCGCGCACTCGGACGCTGGTCGCGGTCGCCACAGGTTGCAACGGCGAGGCCGCAAGATACTGTCCCCGCGCGTTGAGTTCGTGCGTGAGCTGCGTAGAGTCCTTGTAACACTGCTCCCGCTCAGCTTCGTTCATGGCCCTCTCGTCCATGTAAATCAGCAACATGTATTTCATGCTGTTTCCTTTGTTAACTCGTGATCTCTTCGTTGATGGGCCGGATCTCCAGGCATCCGCCCATGCCCATGCATGGTAACTGCGACATCAACTGAATGGCATGGTTCAAGTCCCTGGCCTCGAGCACCATGACTCCGCCCAGCTGCTCCTTTGTTTCAGCGCCGAGCACGCTCATATAGAATTTTGCGCGAGGCTCTGAATCAGTGGGCAGCGCTTGACCCATTCGATGGCTTCTTCTTTAGGCTTGACCTGCCACAGCCAGAAACCGGCGATCAGCTCCTTAGTCTCTGCGAAGGGACCGTCGATCACGTTCCGCTTGCCGCCAGAGAACCTGACGCGCGCGCCCTTGGAACTCGGATGGAGCCCCTCGCCGGCGAGCATTACGCCGGCTTTCACCAGCTCTTCGTTGAACTTGCCCATTTCGGACAGGAGCTGCTCGCTTGGCATCACCCCTGCTTCCGAATCCTTGGTGGCCTTAATTAAAATCATGAATCGCATCGTTTTATCCCCCTTTTTATTTGCAGCGGGAGCTAACCGGATCGGATGACTAACTTCGCTCTCGCTCTAACATTGAATAGTCGTTCGAGGGTGCCCGTGATCGACAACGGCGTAAAAAAATGCGTTCGCGGTGTCAGTCCTGTAATTCAGCCAACCGCCGCTTCAGAAATCGCCGCTCCGGCTCCTGCTCTGTGAGGCTTAGAGCTCGTTCATAGGAGGCTCGGGCTTCCGCTGTTCGCCCCAGCCGCCGGCAGAGATCCGCCCGCGCCGCATGGGCGAGGTGGTAATCGGCGAGATCGCCGCGTCCCAGAATGGCGTCGATCAGCGCAAGCCCCGCCGGCGGACCGTCGCGCATTGCCATTGCCACGGCGCGGTTCAGCTCGACCACGGGCGACGGCTCCGCGCGCGCCAGCAGGTCGTACAGCGCGACGATCTGGGCCCAATCAGTGGCGGCGGCGTTGGGCGCGCTAGCGTGCACGGCTGCAATCGCCGCTTGGATGCTGTATGGACCGACATGGCGTGCCGCCAGGGCCCGTTCCACAAGCGCCAATCCCTCCGAGATTTGATCCGTTTTCCAGAGCAAACGGTCCTGATCGTC
>WHTF01000094.1 GCA_009379725.1 Deltaproteobacteria bacterium | reverse complement strand
CGGACGAAGCCAAATAAGTTAGCGCTCCCAACAAGTCTTGCGGCGTTTGCAGCCGCTTGATGGAACGCTCTTTGAGCTGCAGCTCGGTCAATGCCTTGGGCGCGTTCTGCCCCTCATGCTCCACGAGGCCTGGCGCAATGGCGTTCACGCAGATGCCGAACTCACCGGCCTCGCGCGCCAGCGATCGGGTCATCCCCACCAGCGCTGCCTTCGAAGCGACATAATGCAAGAAGTTCGGCGTGCCCCAAAAGGCCGTAGACGATGAAACGTTGATAATCTTGCCGCTGTGCTGTTCTTTCATCTGGGAAAAGACAGCTTTCGCGCATAAGAACGGCCCCTTGATGTTCACCGCGGAGACTTGGTCCCATTCGTCCGCCGTTATTTCATAAAACGGATGGCGCTGGATACTGATAAAGATCGCCGCGTTATTGACGAGGATGTCGATACGCCCGAAAAGCCCGCACCGCCTCGGCGGCCATGCGAGTCGTGTCCGCTTCGTTCGAGACATCCACCTTGAGCGCCAGCGCCTTACCGCCGCCGGCGCGAATTTCGTTCGCAACCGGCTCGCCGTCGAGAATATCGGCGATGACGACCGCCGCGCCCTCCTCAGCGAGCTTGCGGCAATATGCGGCGCCGATATGGCGCGCTCCGCCGGTGACGACGGCGACGCGGCCACCCAGCCTCACAACCACCTCAGGGAAAGACCCAAACGCATTGTCATTCTATGCCGGAGGCGAAGGATCTGCTTTTTGAAGCTCCGAGAAAAGCAGATGCTTCGCGGAGTTTTTCCTGAGTCCCGCCGAAGGACTCAGCATGACGATCCAATCAGTACCGTCATCGCCACACTGGTTCGAAGTGTTGCGTTCCGCAGCGATCATACGAGCCCCTTGAGATGCTCGCGAAAGTCCAGGGGCTGCCACCACGGCTTCATTCCCAAGGATTCGGCGATGACACGGGCTGCGTTATATCCCGGCGCGCCGGTGATGTTGCCGCCGGGATGACAGGAAGAACCGCATAGATACAAACCGTCGATGGGCGTTCGGTAGTTTCCCCAGCCCGGAAACGGACGGTTTTCCAGCGCCTGATCCCCGGCGTACTCGCCCACCATCCAATCACCGCAATACATGTTCTTATCATGGCGTTCGATATCCAGCGGTGTCGTCGAATCCGTGGACAGAATATTTTTTTCATCCAGGTTGGGCGCAAAGCGCTGCCAAACCGCAAGCTGTTTGTCGAACCATTCGCCGCGCACTTTGTCCCAGTTCAGCGGATTGCCCCAGAGATTATAGGTCGCCAACTGCCACATGAACGCCGTAGCCTTTCCGGGAGGCGCTTGGGTCGGGTCGTGAAAAGACGGCGTCGCGCCGTTCATGAAGGGCTTGCGCGGCAGCTGTCCCATGCGGCAGTCTTCGAACAGATTGCGCAGGTCCTCGTAGTCTTCCAGACCGACGATGTGCATGAACGAGCCGGCGACTTCGGGGTGTTTTTCTTCGGTGATGTATCTGGGTCGTTCGTTCAGCGCCAAATTGGTCGCGAAGATCGGCGTCGTCTTGGAGAACCTGAAATGGCTCGCCGTTTCGGCAAACCTGGGTTCCAAGTTCTCGCGTCCGACCAGTTTGATGAACGTCTCCACCGGATTGACGTTGGAGGCGATGAATTTGCGCGCCTTGATGACCGTGCCGTCCTCCAGAACCACCGCATTGGCGTGGCCTTTCTCGACGAGAATTCGCTCTACCCCATTGGACTCGATGTAGTCGACACTGTTGTGCGACATCATATGCGCCAGGTTATCCCCCAATGCATGGGAGGTGCCGCGGCAGAGTTGCGGATTGACGCCCCAGGCGATCATTGCCGGAATCAAGTAACCGGTTTGCGTCGCGTCCAGCTCGTAACCGCGCATGACGCCAAGAAAGCCGATGAACGCCTGCACGCACGGGTGCTCGAAATGCCGCAGGACAAATTCTTCGGGCGTCGTGTCAAAGTATTTTAGATACTCACGGCCTTCGGCACTCTTCTCGAGCAGCGGGCGTTTTTCATCGAACGCCAGCGGTACGGCATAGGTTTCGGGAAAAACGATATTTTTCACCACCGGCTGCCAGCGCGCCCAGATGTCTAAAAACGTCGCCGCGTCCTTTTTAGAAAAACGCGCGAGGGTCTCCGCGGTCCGATTCACGTCGGCAAACCAGCCGAGATAGCTCTTGTCGATAAAATGATGCACCACGCCGGGATCGGGCTTATAGTAGTGAATGCCGAAATTTTCCAGCTCAAGATCTTTGTACCAGGGAAGCATCATCAGACCGCGGTGAAAAACCGAATGAATGTTGTGCCAGAACCCTGGATAATTGCGGTCCTCGTGCGAATCAAGACCGCCGCCAACTTCCATGTTCTTTTCCACGACCATAATTTTCTGGCCGCACTTGGCAAGATAACCCGCGCAGATCATGCCGTTATGACCGGCACCGATTACAACGCCGTCGTACTCCAAAATTTTCGCCATACAATTGCTCTCAGTTGTGCTCACACGATTGAGCGTTCAAACGCACTGTTACCGTTCAATAGTTCAATAGTTCAAGGTTCAACGTCAGATTTCGCCGCGGGTTCGTTCAACCATTCAAGCCATTCGATTCGTTGAGATTTAAAGACTGAAATCAAATCCCCAGTCTGTCATTGAACTGTTGAACCTTTGAACCGTTGAACGCATTTAAAGTTTCAAATCCTCTTTCATGATCCGCCAGCAGTTATAGCCGGATCCGGCGATCACCGCATCGGCTGGATGGGTGGCTACGCCCACTTGATAGAGACCGGCCACCGGTGTGCGATATCCGGAAAGCTGTTCATTGGGCCGGTTCGTTCCCATCTGCGTGGCGATTTTGCGGGCGACCCAAACCGAGCCGCGCCGCATGTTGGGCCAGCGGCCGGCCATGTAGAATGGATCCATCGCCGTCTTCATTTCAATGTTATCGTCGGTAAGATTGGTCGCGTAACGCCGCCAGATTTTTAGAATTGAATCCATGAATCCATTTTTTAGCTTTACCCAGTCTTCCGGTTGTTTACCTTTCAATTGATAAGGAACCGGCATGAAAAGCGAAGCGGCATGTTTAGCCCTCGGCGCCTGCAGCGGATCGAAGGCGGTCGGGCAAATCGCATGCAAGCAGACGTGCTGCGGGAACTCGCCGGCGCGTATCTCCTTCCACATCTCGTCCAGCTCATCGGCTTTCGCTGGCCCCATGTTGACGTTCATGGCCTGGCCCACCGCCGGGTCATTGGCCTCATAGAGCGCGTAGCGCACCGGCGCTTTTAACGCCAGATGAATCTGAAAATACGAGAACTCATCGGTCTTGATATCCTTGATCCGTTCAGTAACTGTGCGCGGCAGATGGTCCTCGCCGACCATCTCGATGAAAGTCGAATAC
This sequence comes from Deltaproteobacteria bacterium, assembly GCA_009379725.1. GTDB lineage: Bacteria > Desulfobacterota > Binatia > UBA9968 > UBA9968 > WHTF01. Next base: position 11,713 of record WHTF01000094.1, on the reverse strand, counting down.
GGATCGCTATTCGAAACGACGGCGAGCTTCGCCTTCCACTCCCGTCCATCGCGCAGGCGAACACCCGCCGCCCTGCCATCCTCGACGAGAATTTTATCGACGTGATGCACGGCGCGGATTTGACCGCCGGCATGGACATAGGCCCGCTGCAGCACTTGGGCGATGGAATGCGACCCGCCCCGCGCCAGTTCCGGCTTCTCACCGCCGGCAATCATTTTGAGGACTTCGATACCGCCGCCGGCATAGTCCACCGCAACGCCGCGCGGGATGGCCATCTGCGATAGCACGAGGCTTTTGACCGCGTCGTTACCGAACAACTCATCGACGGCCTGGCGCGGCGTCATGCGCCATAGCCGCATGAAGTCTTTGCCGGCGGGTTCGGATTCAAACTGCTGCTTTAACGCGCCTTCCGCTACCGGAGCTTGATAATAGTAGGGAATCAGAAAGTTGCGGATGAGATCCTGGTATTTGTCGTGGGTCTGCCGCCAGGCGGCGGCATCCTTCGGTGACATACACTGAATCGAGTTGACCGTATCGTCCAGCGATTGGTGCTGGGATACCGAGCCACCGTCGAAGAGGAGCAACGAACTCACCACCGGCGGCGTAACAAATTCGGCATGATGGCCGTTATCCCATTTGAGCTCTTTCCAGATCGGCGAGATTTCCCGGTTATCCTGAAAATAGGCGAGCGTGTTGTGCCAGTAACCGGGTATCGTGATCTCTTCGCTCGCCAGCCGCCCGCCGTTTTCGAGCCGGCTCTCGCAAATGACTGTCCTAAGTCCAGCCAGCCCCAGGTACGTTCCGAGAGCAAAGTTGTTTTGACCGGCGCCGATAAGAATGACGTCCCACTCGCCGTCGATCATCGCAAAAAGATCTTTCGGTATTCCGCCATTTTTTCAGCGTACGCCTTCTTGTCCATGTCGATCATCTCGACCAGCTCGATCTTGTCGGCATCGGGCAACGGCGGGTAAATCCCCTTGCGGGTAACAAACTCGCCGATCCCCGCCATTATTCTTAAACCGTCTTCGCCGATGAAGAAATCGATAAACGCTTTGCCGGCATTGGGATGCGGCGGCTTGGCGCTAAGTGCCACAGCCTGACCATCGCCCATAAATTTGCCGAGCCTCACGTAATCCAAAGGCACTCCCTTTTTGCCGTAGAAGACGACATTTTTGAGGAATGCAATACCGATAGGCCTTTCGCCGGTGGTGATGCGCTCCCCGGCCGGCGTCAGAGATTCTACCAGCAACGGTTTGGTCGCCGCCAAATCGCGAATGAACTTGTCCGCCTTGTCCTTGCCGCCCATCACTTTGTGGAGACTCGCCATCCACTGTGCCGTAGTGGTATGTTGGCTGGCATCCGGAATCACCAGCTTTCCAGCGTATTGCGGTTTAAGCAGATCTTCCAGCGACTTTGGCGCCTCCGCCGGTTTGACGATCCCGGCATGATAGACGATACCGATGACGCTGTTGCGATACTGCGGGCCGAGATTCGGGTGCATAACATCTTGGGGAAAGGCTTTTGCCGATGGTGAGTCGTATTTGGCGAGAGCGCCTTCGTTGAACATGAACTCCATCGGCGCGCTGTTGGTCAAAACGACGTCATAGATTGGCTTGCCGGTCCTCATCTCGTTAAGCACCCGGTCCATGACCTTGGTACTCGACGAGCGCCAAAATTCTATTTCCAAACCGGTCTTCTTTTTGAGAGCCGCGCCAATCAGATCCATCGTATCATTTTCGATGGAACCGTAAACGACGACCTTGCCGCCTTCCTTTTTGGCGGCGTCGATCAGCTTCCTTTCCTGACCGTAAATCGACATGGGCAGGAGAAGCAACGTGGCGAGCATGACGATAAAAGACCTTATAGTAGACATAAGCCGATCCCTCCCTGATTTGGAAATAAACTATAATCTCAATATCGCAAATGACTGTCGGATGTCTATTTGTTTCTCTCCGGGCCATTTGGTAATTTCATACGACGATGACTGGTCAAGAAAAACTCAAGAAGATCCGCGATGAGCTGCGGCAAACGTTTCTTGAAAGGGGCGACTTGATCGATGGCGCGCTTGCCGCGCTGCTCTCTTCGCACCACCTGCTGATCATCGGCCCGCCGGGCACGGCGAAATCCATGCTTGCCGATGAACTCTGCCGTCGAATCGAAGGCGGCAATTATTTTCAGTGGCTGCTCACCCGTTTCACTACGCCCGAAGAGATCTTCGGCGCAGTCAGCTTGAAGGCGCTGGAACAGGACGACTATCGCCGCGTTACCGGTCATAAATTGCCCGAAGCGCAGATTGCCTTTCTGGATGAGATCTTTAAAGCTAACTCTTCGATTTTAAATTCAATTTTGACGTTGATCAACGAACGTCTTTTTCATAACGGCACAGCCGTCACGCGGGTGCCGCTGCTGACTCTGTTCGGCGCCAGCAACGAGCTTCCCGAAGAGGAAGAACTGACCGCATTGTACGATCGTTTTCTGGTGCGCTTCGTGGTGGGCTATATAACCGAGGATTTTCGCTTCCTGCGTATGTTGGAAGCGCAGAAAACTCCCGAACGAACGACTCTCAGCCTGGCTGAACTGACGGATCTGCAGAATCAGGTGCGTGAGGTCTCGATTCCGCCGCATATCTATCGCAGCATCGCCGATATCAGGCGCGCGCTAAACAAGAAAAACATTCTTGCCTCCGATCGACGCTACCGCCAGTCGCTCGGTTTGCTGCAAGCTCACGCTTTTCTCGCAGGCGAAAAAGAAATACACGAGAAGAATCTTTTTTTTCTCGAGCATGTCCTCTGGCGCGACCCTTCCGAACAGGAACAGGTGCGCAACACTATTCGCGAGCTGATCTTGGGATACGAAGAAGAGATCACCGAGCTGCTCTATGAGTCGCGGGAGATTCGTGACTCCGCTTCACGTCCCTGGCCGACCAGCGACGAGAAGGCGCGCGCGCTCATCGAATTTCACACTAAGCTGCGCAACATCCTCGCCAAAGTCGATCAGATCGTCGATAAGGCCAAGCGCCTTGGCCGGCCGGTCGAGCGGGTCAACACCGTGCGCAATGAAATCGAGCAGCTGCAAAAGCAGATGTTGGAGCAGTTCTAATGTCCCCCAAAAGGGCGAAAAAGACAGCAACCAAACGCGTCTTCCAGGCCCTGCCGGAAAATACTTTTTGGATTGACAGCGATGCCTACGACCGGCGTGTCTATGGGCATCTTCGGTCCGAATCGCCGTCGCTGCGCGCTTTAGAAGAACATGGCAGCACCTTTCTGCCCCACTTCGGTTCGTTGCTCCAGGATATTTTCTGCCTGCTGTTCAAGGCCAATGTTATTTTTTATCCGGCAAACGAGGTCCTCTCCAGCGCTCTGCTCAATGAAAAGTTTCTCCAGGCCATCGGTCAAGGGAGCCAATACGAATTTCTCCGCGAGCAGACTCTCCTGAACGATGCGCGGGCGGGACTCTCCACGTTATTATTGGGTGAACGGTTGCTCGCGCAGATACGCGAGGAGAAGTTGCTGAGCCGCCGGGATTTGCGCGATCTTTGGAACATTCAGAAACAGGAAGAGCTCGTTAATCAAAAGCGCGAAGAGTACGAAAACGCCGAGACCATCCCGGAGGAGAATCTTTCGGAAGATGGAAAGAAGGCATTGGACAAAGCTAGAGAGCGGATGACAGGAGAGGTCCAGGGCGCCGAAGCACTGCTGCGGCATAAGACGACGCAACTCAAGGAAGACCTCAAACAAATCGACGCCAAAGCCACCAACCGGGTGCAGGCGGAAGCCATCAAGGTCGCCCAAGAGCTGGAAGACGCCACTGAAGAAGCCGAAACATGGGGCTCGACGTTGGGTACCGGCGAAAAATCGCCTCCGGGACAAAAACTCGAGCTCGGAAGGCGTCTCGCCGGCAACGAGAAACTGAAAAAGCTCGCGCGTATGGTGGGTCGGATGAAGTTCCACTCCCTGGCGCTGCGCAAGAAGGTCTTCGAACGCTCCAGCGAAGAAGTGCTTGAGGTCGAGCGCGGCGATTCGATTCATCGTTTACTGCCGCATGAGATGTTGACACTGCACCACCCCGTCCTGCGCAAAGATTTTTATCGCCGTTTTCTGGATCAGGAGCTGATCCAGTATTCGCTGCGCGGTGTCGAAGAAAAAGGCAAAGGCCCGATGATCGTCTGCCTCGACGGCAGCTCTTCCATGGCCGGCGATAAGGAAATCTGGTCCAAGGCCGTGACGCTGACCTTGCTGGAAATCGCGCGCAAGCAAAGGCGCCTGTTTCGCTCGATCTGTTTTTCCTCGGCGGAAACGCCGTTGCAAGTCGTCGAAATGAACTCGCGTGCCCGCTACGAAACGGAAATGGACAAGGTTATGGATCTCGCCGAATACTTTCCCGGCGGCGGCACCGACTTCGAAAAGCCCCTTACCGAAGCGCTTGAGTGCCTAAAGAAGTCTCAGTTCAAGAAAGGCGACATCGTCTTTATTACCGACGGCGAATGCCAGGTCAGTCCTGAATGGGCCGAGGAATTTCGGAGAAAAAAAGAACGACTGGGCTTTTCCCTGTTTTCGATCCTCATCGACGTCGGTTCGAGTTCTTTAGGAACGCTCAAGGAGTTTAGCGATCGAATCACCACGATCAAACAGCTCAGCGGCGACGAGGCCAAAGATATTTTCTTAAAATTTTAGGTGCACCTACGATGAAGACCCAAAAAACCGTACCCATGGAAAGTTTCCTCGGAGCCATCCACGACATTCGCCAGCAAGGATTTGCCACCGAGGCAATTCACGCCTACCTGCAGCAAACCCTGATCGAGCCCGCTTCGCTGCAGCGCTACGTTTTCTTTCGTACCGATCGTTATACTCGTAACCTGGTATTTAAAAACGAGGCATTCGAATTGCTGGTCATCTGCTGGAACCTGGGCCAGCAGGCGCCGGTTCACGGTCACGAAGGCGAGCGCTGCTGGAGCCGGGTGGAGCAAGGCAGTTTATTGTTCTGCAATTACCGCGAAATTTCCGAGAGCCCGCTGGTGGTGCAGCAGATTAGTGATCCTTGTCGAGGTGAACGAGGCCATCTCGACGGTCCCGCGGATATTCACAGCGTCGCCAACCCGGTATCCGAGCCCGCAGTCAGCCTACATCTCTATTCGCAGCCGTATGACCGGTGCGACATCTACGATCTTGACAAAAACGAGAAACGGCGCATCCGGCTCGGCTACCACAGCATAGACGGAAAAGTCGTCGAGGATTTTAACTAGACGAATATCGGCTTTCTAATCCGCATCTTATTTCCAGCCAGGCTGAACAGTCTGACGATGGATTGTTTTTCAGGGCTGCCCGCTCTTTAGCCATAAAGCACGATGTTAGGACAACCGGCTTTGCTCTCGAGGTCGTAATCAGCCAAAAGTTCCTTCACTCTCGCCACTCTCGACCGCGCCTGGCATAGCTCGAAGGTAAATCCCGCCGGCAAATTAAAGCCGAAGCGCTGCATGTTGTCGTACAAGCGCAGTAAGGCCGCGCGCAGGTTCCCCGACTCGCCGATAAAAATGCGATTTTGAATGTTATAGAGCCCGAACACGCCCGATTCGCACGGAACCGCATTGACGATTAAGAGTTTGCTGAAAAGATAATAATGACCGCTCTGCCAGGGCACAGTTCACCTCGTATACTGAAAATATTAGGCGCAGCTATTACGCTATGTTGAGCCCCTCGTCAAGATTCATGCCTTGCGATGCCAGTTATCAGCAGATTGAAGCGCACTTAAATTTCACTCAACTGCGGCGCGGAGCGACCAGAATGAGAAGTGATGCTTCGATGCTAAACCTGACGCTGCCTGCCCTAGCCAGGGACCGCCGTCGAGGAGGTTGCGGGAATCCGATTCTAAGACTTCTTGCAAGGTAGGGTCTCCCTGGCCGACCTAACATCTGACCGTGTATTGAATAGACCCGCACGCGTGTATTAGCTTTGATCTAGGTGAAGAACCGTGAAGGAGGATCGGTTGCCATGGAACTGCTAAAAAAGTACGTGCTCGTCGTATTGATTGCGGCAGTCGCCGTTTCAACTGCCGGCTGTAAAAGGAATGAGCAGGGCGAAGGCCCTGCCGAACAAGCGGGTAAAACAATTGACAAGGCGGTTGAAAGGGCTGCAGAAGAGACGGGGAGACTGATGGATCAAGCCGGAGAGACGATCCAAAATTACGGAGGAGAGACCAAGAAGACTGCGCCAGATAAAGGATCAAAATCGCGCCCGGCTTCGCCTTGATTGGCCAGATCGTGGCGCTAAGGCGAACGGTATGAACGAAATCATCGTCGACTCGATTCGAAAAGGCGCAGGCTGCGTTTATCTACAAGGGAAAGACGCGGGTTGCTGAGCCGCAATGTTACGGGATAGGAGCCAAAGGAACCGAACTCTTGCGCGTTCACCAAATAGGAGGCGGCACTCAGCGCGAACCGCTGTTTGATGTATCCAAATGGTAGACCTTGTCGCGCTCGAGGAAGTCTTTACAAAGCCAGGACCAAACTATGAGAAGAACGATTCAGCAATGAAGACATTATTCTGGCAGCTATAATCACCTTCTTTCAGAAGACAATCGCAAGGCGTTCGGAGCGCGTGGCTGCATTCGAAAACGACGCTCCATCGGGCAGAACGACTAGCTCACGGGCCACGGCCAGAACGTGGCCCAGTGAAGCACATTTGTTAGGCATTGCTTACCTCGCACCTGACCCCTCACGGCTTACGCCCAGTGACAATACTCCAATAGCCAAAGGTCGGTTTGACCTCGACCTCATGGAAGCCTGCGTCCCTCAGTATCGCCACGATTTCCTTCCCCGAGTATTGGTGGCCGGGCATTGCCACCAGCATGTCCACGTTGAACGCCGCAACTGGAAAGGGACCGGTGCGGAAGTTTGTTGACAGTGAGCTTCGTCAGTTCAACCTTTCGGCTGGCGTTATCGATGTCCGTGCCCACCAAATTACCAGTCTAGCGTGAGCGGCGCGGTTTGCCGCGTCCGGCTCTACGCTGTGGTTGCGCCTTCAGTTTCTCCCAGAATTGTCTAGGGGAAAGAATTGCTAATTGCTCAATTCGACCTAAATCTAAAATTTCCTTGTCACCTGTCACAAACACATCAGCTCCCGCCGATATCGCAGCCGACAAAATCGGCAAGTCGTCCTGATCTTGAATCTCAACGCTTGGCAATTGGGCAGGCCGCGCAAGCACCGTATCCTGCCGCATTAACCAGATAAAGTCGTCTATCAAATCCTGATCTAAGTCGAACTTGGTCCGCAACACGCGCCTGAGTTCGTTAAGGACTTGAGCCGAAGTTAGAAGTTGGTGCGAAGCGAGAACCTCGCGCAGAACGTCCGCGCAAAGGCCTCGCGTTGCCGCCGCACTAGCAAGGACATTCGTATCAAGAAAACCCCTCACGACACATCGGCGAACACGTCTTCGTCTGTCAGGTAACCGCGCGCTTCCGCAAAAGGCATAATCTTGCGCCGCAACGCTTCAAACTGGCTGATGCGAAGTTGTCGACGAAGGGCCTCTCGGGCAACCTCGCTCCGGTTCTTTCCTGACCGACGGCTCGCCTTTCTTAACAGATCGTTGAGATCCTCGTCGAGTCTAATTGTGAGGGTAATTGTCTTCATGTCGTACAATGTAGGACACACCCATTGCACTGTCAATATCCTATCTACGGCCCAACGTTTCGCTCAGCCGTCGCTCTTAGCGATCGGACTGAAGCGCGATGGCGTGAAGGCTGAGAAGCGACGGTCCGCGACCGCAGCAAGCGGGTCGTACGTCTTTCTCAAGCCGTTTGTTAGCCCGCGCGCTACGAATACATAGTTCTCAGCCTCGCGATAATTGGATCCTTATGAGTATGCCAGTATTTGTCAAATGACCTAGCACTAGACCCAGTGAGTTTGACATCCCCTTTATACGGTTCCAACTCAGGCCAGAGATAGCGTGTCTCGCAGTTGTTCGATAACAGCTTGATGTGAAAGTGCGCCGGCGGATGATCGTTTGAGTATACGAATGCCTGCAACCCGAACGCTCTCGGAAATGGGCGCACCACCGATGCATCTTTCGCTGCGGGGTCTACTATGCGGATAACTGGCATACTTGAGTAACCGAGGGCACCGCGATAAAGGAATTGCTGTGGTCCACCCGAAGCTTTGGGAGCGGGCGGTGGAAGAATCGCTGTCATGAATCTGGTAGCGACATTCTGACCACGAGTGAACGAACTCGGACGAACCCACTTGCCGAAATCACAATACCCGCGGCCTTGTCCGTGCATCCATTTCTCGACCCTGAGGCGTTCGGGAATATTGTCCTTGTCGAAAGTCCACCGAATCGCATGGGCATTGGCGATCGCCTCCTCATGGATCGATGCCTCCACATGGGCAAAATATTCTCGATATAACGAACGGCGAGCGACGAGTTCGGCTCTCGTACACGCTACTTCTGTAGCAGCGTGCCACATCTCATGGTGCCGGAGGATCAACTCTGCCATACTCAGATACTCTTCGTCCCCAGGGATCAGTGCACTTCCCTTTAGGACAAATGCGAGGTACTTCACACCAATGTCTCGTATGTATATCCCCCAGTCTTTGCTGTAAAAGTGGAAAGGAACATAAAAGGCAAGTGCATCCGCGCCAAGTTGATCGACGTCAGCTGGCGGAAGTGGTGGCGGGATGTTCCCGTGAATCCGCCATTTATGTTCGGAATCCGCAGCTACCTCGTTCTCGGATTGGCGCGTTCGAATCCAATCGGGAACAGGCGATCTCACCGGAAGCGGGTTCGCCAACGCGTCCGTAAACGCGTCGGGCACTCCTTCAGTGGTCGATGTTAACGTGACGCCGAAACTGGTCTGTGCGTATTCGACGAGGGTAGCCAGACTCACATTTGCTCTCTTCCACTCCTACTTCTGCGGGCTAACCGACCCACGCTCAGGCGCGCGGGCCAGCCGATGCATACCACGAGACGCTTCGATCGGAGAAGCGACGATCGTGAACCACCGGCGATGAATCAGGCTGGCTGGCCCGCGTCGCCTGCAGCGTGTGGTTAGCCTGCCACCGGATTCTCCGAGATGGATTCCTTCTTGCGGCGGGGCGATCGGAGACGGCGGCCGACGTGGCGTGGTGGGATGAACTCCGATGTGTTCGGTTTGGCGAGGCGAGTTGCCGAAGATGCGGTCGCGCTCGGCGAGGGGATTCTCGGGCTGAAGATGCGGGGCGGGGCCGCCCATCACCGTCTCAGCTGTCGAGCCATTTTGTGATCCGCGGTCTTTCACGGACCAACCCATCCTGATTGAAGTGGTGAATACAAAAATGGGCCCATGTGTCTTCGAACGCCATCTCCATATCGCCCGTCACCGAGGTGCTTCCCAGTCCGAGTTCCGCATAGGTAAATTCGAAACTGCCGCTTCGACGCGCAAGCGCGATGTGGAAGGGTTCGCCGTTGAACTCGTTGATCTTGGGACCCGCCTTGCTCTTCAGGATGCCCGGTATCTCGACCCTTGCCGTCCGACCTTCCAGGTCGGCCTCGAGATCAATCGGCAGGAACAAGGTCTCGCAAAACTCCGAACAGGTGGATGCGAAGACGAAGAAGAAATTGCTCAAGGGTTTGCAGGCCTGACCTGAGACAATTGTTTCGAGCGCGACCCGCTGAGCTTCGTCCGCGCGTTCGTCGATAACGATCTGGCGTTTGCCATTTCCATCCTTGATCTCGCCGGGCCACTTGTAAAGGCCCGCCCAATTCAGCCCCACGAGCGGCGTATCATTAAAATGGCCTTCGACGATGTGGCCGATAAAGGCCGACTGACAATAGCCGTAGGTGCTCGGCAGATTGAACTGGCAGCCGCAGTTGATCTCGCAGTTGCAGTTATCATAGGTTTCACTCTTGAATAGCCATAAATCAGCCATCCCAGCGATCCTCCCCTAAACTATCATATTTTGTTTTGCCGAGAGCGTAGGCCTACGGCGTCTCTGTTGTCAAGAGGGATTACGGGATTACGGATGCCGATTTTCATCTCCGAAGGCACGAGATCCGACGGCAATCACGCTCGGGCGCTGTGGATGTCGATCCGAGCGGGTTAAACTCAGGCGGCATTGGGTTAAACTCCCGTCCACTCACTGGGGGTCAGCATGCCGATCCGATCGAGAACGAACTAGAACTAGACAAGGGCATGGTCCTATGCCTGGAGGCAGGCCACTCTTCGATCACGCCATCGCCTGATAGAGGAACGTTGCGCCCCATAGCACGAGCAGGCCGCCGATCACCTTGCCGAGCGTATCGCCGGAGGGGATCGTCTTCTCCAGCAGAACGATGACCGCCAGCCCGGCGATCCAGTAGAGATTCATCACCCCGCCGAAAAACAGTAGCGCCATTAAGGCCCAGCAGCAGCCGAGGCAGTAGGCGCCGTGCTCCGCCCCCATCCAGAAGGCGCCCCACCGGCCGGGCCGCCAATGGCCCATCAGGAACTGGATCGGACCGCGGCAATGCCTGAGGCAGGCCTGCTTGGCAGGGGTTAGCTGGTAGAGGCCGGCCGCCACCAGGATGGCTGCCGCGAACAACAGGCTGGTCGAGTTCATCATCATGGGCGAAAGGATGCCGGTCGCTTCGAACCCCCGCTGCAGAGCCGCGGCGATCACGCTAAAGAAGCCCCACACGGCGACATAACCCCAGGCAAAGATTCCGGTCGGCAGCAACGCGTCACTGCCTTTCTCGCGCTGTCGCCGGGCGACCGCGGCGTACAGCAGGATCATAGGCGCGGCGCTGGGCACCATCATAGCGATCATCATCACCCACCACATGCTCACCATGATGCCGGCGTACCCGAGGTCCCACCGGGCCGGCGTCGCCATCGCCGACATCGCGCCGCTCATGGCGCCGGCGCTCACCTCGCCTATCGGCATCGGCTTGGCGCGTCCCAGCGCCAAGTCCAATGAGGACATCTGCCAGGCCGACATCCCCATGCCCGCGCCCGCAAGTACATAGGCCCAGGACGCTAGGACCACGACTCCGAGCGCGCCGAGGACGACGACGCGGTCTCGACGGAGAATTGTTTCCAAAGGTGTCACGGTGGCCGAGGCCGATCTCACCGGGATTTCCTACGCAGCCCCTACGTAGTTTCTCTGATCTTCTCTTGGCGGTCTAAACGTTCCGGCTCAGCCGCGCGCGTTCCGCGTCGGCTGCAGCCGGCGGTTAGACGGCTGTAGTGACGATGTCCGGTTCACTGCACGGCTTTCACTGCATGACTATATGGACAAAGAACGGTGATTCGCAAAACGGCTGGCGAGAAACGCGCCACATCCACAGGCTACCGCCATCCCATATGGGAACCAGGCCGGCCAATTACTGGCTGGCTTTGAGAATCCCAGGAACATAGATATCCCAAGAAGCCCTCCTAATACCAGCGCGTGGAGATGCGGCCGATAACCCGCAATCCGGACTGCTACAAGTGCCCCGCCAAAGCTAGCGGCAGTAGCGAACGCAAGATGGGCGAAAACATCTGCCGTGGAGGGCGGGCCGCCTGAGCTTCCGAGTGGAATCCCATGCATGAGGAGCAGTGCAACTACCGCTGCAATCCAATACCCAACTGCTGCAATTATCCCGCCGGCGACAACGCGGCCAATGCTTTTCAGAGCCAAGGTGGACATGCTGGCCAAGACAGCCGTCAAACGTATAGCGTTTTATCCCCCAAAGCCTGGAAGCAATCAAGCGGCGGATAGATCAC
>WHTF01000093.1 GCA_009379725.1 Deltaproteobacteria bacterium | reverse complement strand
CTGCTTTACCATGCGTCCACAATGACGAATTTGCGCCTGAACTTGGGCAGGGCATTTAAGCTCCCGAGCATTAATGCGCTCGCGGACCCACTCATCGGCAATCGCAATCTCAGGCCGGAAACCAGCCTGGGCGGCGACGTGAGCATCGAACAGTTTCTTTATAAACCGGAGCACGTTCTAAAGGATCTTTGGCGTTTTGGCAAATCTTACCAACGCGAAATATGAGGACTACGTTGGATTTCGTGGTCCGGGTGCGAACGTAAGGTTCGGGGTGACATATCGGAATTAAGCGGCGCATTCGCCTTATGCGATTGCCTCCGGATAAAGAGATTCGAGATCCACCGCCGACGGGAAAGAATCAAAACGTGAAGGGAAATAGTTAAAGCACCAGGATGGAAATTCTGGTTAATTACTCTTGAGAAGCGGCTTCCGTATAAGCCTTTTAAACGATGATCTCATCCTGGGTGGACAGTAAAGTACCCCTTCGAATGCGATTTTATGCTGTTTTCGCGGTCAGGGAAGGAGCCTCTGGGAAATTCCGAGGAACCCTGATGACCTTCCTCTCTAATTTTCGCAGGTCTTTGTCTCGGACTTTTTTCGACGGACTTTTATCACACGTTGAGAGGGAAGGCAGAGCCGCCAAACTTGCACACCTTAGTCACTCAAAATGAGTCTTTTTGAGCCGCCTGTAATCAGAGTTTTCAGCAAACTGTTAGGCCCGGCAGCCGGATTCCTGCCCCAACCATTACACGGCGGGTCGGTTCGCCTGCCGGGAATCCCGGGCGAGAAAATAGTCTTTAGCGATGTCGGGAAATAAAGCATAAGTAAGCACATCCTCGTCGCTTGTAACGAGGCTGCCGGCTTCTTTCCGGGCCGCATCCAGGCCGGGTTCGAGCAGATCCGCGGGGCGGCAGCTAATCGGTTCTTTCTTGCCCAAAATTTTGGCCTTGATTTCTTCGCTGATCGGCCCCGGCGGATGGCCGTAGAATCCCCTGACATAATTGCGCGTTTCGGTCGCAACGATGGAGTAGCGTTTGCCGGTCATCACATTGAGCGCGGCCTGGGAGCCAACGATCTGACTGGTGGGCGTCACTAAAGGCGGATATCCAAGATCTTTTCTCACATGAGGCATCTCGCTTAATACCGCCTCGAGCTTGTCTTCGGCCTTCTGGTGGCGCAATTGCGCGACCAGATTGGAAAGCATCCCTCCCGGAATCTGTGAGGTTAGAATGTCCGTTTTAATTTGATTATTGACCGGGCTTTCAAATTCACGGTATTTTTTGCGCACGCCATAAAAGTATTCGGCAATCTCGTTCAATTTGTCGAGGTCCAATCCCGTATCGTGGGGCGTACCCATGAGAGCCGCCACCACGGCCTCAGTCGCCGGCTGCGAGGTGCCCTGGGACAGCGGCGAGATCGCGGTATCGAGTATATCGGCACCCGCCTCGATGGCCATCATGTAACTCATCGGCGCCAATCCGGCGGTACAGTGGGAATGAAGATGGAGCGGCAGAGAAATACGCGCTTTGATTTTGCTGATCAGCTCGTAAGCGGCATAGGGAGCGAGCATCCCGGCCATGTCCTTAAGACAGATCACCTGCACACCCAAATCGGCGAGCTGGTCACCCACGCGCAGAAAATAGTCGACCGAATGAACCGGACTGATCGTATAACAAATGGCGCCTTCGACGAGCTTGCCGGCTTTCAGCGCCGCTTCGATCGCGGTTTTCATGTTGCGCACATCGTTCATCGCATCGAAGATGCGAAAAACGTCAATGCCTTCAGCCGCGGCTCGTTCGACAAATGCTACGACAATGTCGTCCGGGTAGTTGTGGTAGCCGACGATGTTCTGCCCGCGCACAAGCATTTGAAAGCGCGTTTTCGGCATCGCCGCGCGCAACCTGCGCAAGCGGTCCCAGGGACTCTCTTTTAAGTATCTCAAAGCGGCGTCGAAAGTCGCGCCACCCCAGGTTTCCAAAGACCAATAGCCGATTTCATCGAGCCGTGCAGCGATCGGCAGCATGTCCTCGGTGCGCATGCGGGTTGCGAGCAAGGACTGATGAGCATCGCGGAGAATCGTTTCGGTGAGGTCGATTTTCGCTGCCATAGGGGGCTCACCTCCTGGTTAAGGTCGCGCTATTTGTAAAAAAATTCCGACTGCTTCTCTTCCAGACGTGCTTTCTCGGCGTCGTCGATGACGTAAGCCCCATCGATTTGCTTGAGCTTGGCGAGATCGTAGAAATACTCGGAAACTTCCAGACCCTCGTCAAACTCGTACATCTTGATGGCATCCCAGGGGCAGATTTTTTTATCGAGCCGGTCTTCCGATTCCGTACCGATGAGCTGAAGCTGAAAGCGCTTGGGCACGGCATCGGGCGCCACCGGTTTACGATTGCTGTCGTAGAATCGGCTGCCGTACTCGTAAAAGATTTCGCCGGTCTCCTTGTGCTGCTGCACCTTGGTCAGATCCTCGCTATAACACATCTGACAGCCGATGCACTTATCGTTGTCGACCATGACGCGATAAGGCTTCAGCCCGCCCTGCGGCAGCTCTTCGTAGACAAGATTGATGCAGTTTTCGACGGGACAATGAGCCTCGCACAACGGCGAACCGGCGCAACTCGAACAATTCTCATCCATCACCGCCAATAACGCCGTACCTTTGCGCTTTTTGGTTGCTTCAGCCGCCATCAGATACAATCCTCGCTTTCTTAAGTCGCCCTTTAAAGAAAAACGCTAACGCAATCGCTAACAATACCCACCAGTAACGAATCAGCCCTATGCGCCCCCACTCCAGCCAATAAACAAAATTGGGCGACCGAGAAATGAGCTGGCTTAAGACCTTTTGCGCGCCCGAATAATCCCTGGCTTCGCGCAACGATTGCGATAAACCGTAGAGCGCACCGTCATCGTTGGGATTGATTTCGAGCGCCTGCTCGAAGTCCCGGCGCGCTTCGCTCCATCTATTTTGCTCGGCGAAAATCCAACCCCGATTGCTTAAAGCCGCGCCGAAATCCGGCTTCCTTGCCAATGCCTGGTTAAAACTCTCGGCCGCCTCATGGAGATCCCCTTTCCGTTTCAAAGCCACTCCGAGATTATTGTACGCTTGCGGAAAATCAGGCATCAATTCAACGACCTTTTCGTATTCTGCAATGGCCGCGTCGAAATTGCCGTGTATATCGGACTCCATCCACGCAAGCAGCGTCCGCGCTTCGACATGGTCGGAATCGATGCCAATCGCCGTCCGCACGGACTTTTCGGCAGCCTGCGGGTCGCGCAGCCTGAGCAGGGTGATGCCTAGAAACAGATGAAGATCCGCCTCCTGCGGATATCGCCTCAACAAAGCCTCAAAAACGGCTTTCGCCTCCGCGGCTTTTCCCTCCGCCAGATAACTTCGCGCCTCCTCCCACTGTTTTTCTTTCGCTAAAGGAGAAGTTGTTACAGCAGCTAAAGAGAGACCGGCACCGAGGAGGATAAGTGACGCAACCAGCCAACCTCTCAGCATCTACTTCCACATCTCGTGGGGGATGTCGTCTTCTTTGCCCTCGTCGATGAGCTTATCGTTTTTGAAGGCTTCACGCAGCCCTAGCCAGCTGAAGAAAATGACCAGAATCAGCATCCCGACAATCGGAATATTGTCCGGTTTGGTAAGGATTTCGAGAAAATTTTGCAGTCCGCTTGCTTCTTCCATAAAGTTAAGCACCCGTAAAATAAAGTTAATTTAAAAGCTAGTAGAAATTATTTCTAATGTCAACGTTGACACCGTTGGGCCTTGATTCAGTGGTGATGATGGTGATGGTGACCGCGTCCTTTCTCGGTATGGCGAAAGATCAGCGACTTGATCACGACCGGAACCGCTTTCGCATCCGGCAACTCTTGACCGATATCGACAAAATCAAAATCTTTAAGATCGATGCCGTCGATTGAAATGATGCCCGCACCGGGGATCAGTTCTCGTTCAATGATATTACCCATCAGCTTAGCGATGTCGGCGTCAAAAACTAAGATGAGAGGCTGCCCTTGGTCTACATGCTCTTTCATCCCGGCCACCAGTCCTTCGGCCAGGGTTCGGATCAGCGGGTAGGACGGGCCCAGCTCCCAACGAATCGCCAATGCCACCGCTCGGTCGGAGTCCAATATATCGAAACGTTGCAACGCCTTCTGGACCGCGCTTTTGATCTCGGCGGAAGTAATCGATTCGGTCTGTTCAAACTCCGGAGTAACGACTTGCAGGTTTCTTAACGGCAGCAACTCCGGGTGAGAAAGATAGATCGTGTTGCCGCTGACTTGCACTGTATATTGCGACGCGCCGATGACCGTGGCCCGAATACGCACCTCGGCGGGACGCAGGGGAATTTTACCGCCTGCGAGCTGATTGGCTCGCGCGCGCACGCGCCGGCCAAAGTGAACGCCAAGGTCGCCCAAGTCACGCTTTTCATAGCCGTAAACGAACTCGGAAACACCACCGGAGAACATCACCGCATGAATCGGATCCTTAAAGTCAAGATTCGGCGTCAACAGCAGGTCTTGCACCTGCGGCGAAATCGGGCCGCGTTCGAGCACTTCGAAGAGCGAGTCGCACAGCACCCGCGAGAATTTTTCTTTGTCGTCCTCGCTCATGGGGCTTCCCATCGCAAGGCGGATGCCCGCCATTTTGGCGATTTTCAGCGCCGTATCCTCCAGACGGTTGATCTTGCCATTCTCGTCCATGGCGACCAGGCGCGCGCCGACTTCCAGCGCACAGGTGTCGATGACCTTTCCCCCCTGGACTATGGCGATTTTACTGGTGCCGCCGCCGACGTCGACGTTCATAACGGTAAAATCGCCGCCTTCATGATGAGTCATGCCGACGGCGCCGGAGCCGTAAGCCGCCAGGATTGACTCGAGGTTGTGCCCTGCCGTGGCACAGACAAATTTCCCCGCTTCGGTCGAGAAAAGAGCCGCAATGGCCTCTGCGTTCTTCTTCTTAGCCGCCTCGCCGGTAACGATAATCGCGCCCGTATCGATATCGCTCGGGGACAGATTGGCCGTGCGATACGACTCATGAATGAATTCATTCAACTGATCGGTATCGATGGTGGTTTTGTCCACATAAGGCGTCAGAAGTATCGGCGACTCGTGGAGAATCTCGCGATTGACGACGACAAAGCGGCTCGATAGCGCGACGCCCTGGCGGCGCAACGTCAGACGGGAAAAAATCAGGTGCGATGTCGATGAACCGATGTCGATGCCGACGGAGTTAAGCGTAATCCGTTCCGAGCGCCACATCGGATGATCTTCATCCATGACGATGCCGTCTTCGTCCTCACCGTATTCGTCCTCATGACCTTCATGAAAAATTAATATTTCCGTCTCGAGATTTTCCATTGGTTTTTAGGGTTCCTTTCTCCAATCTGAAGGGGCAAAAATAGACGATAAAGTTTTCTTTGCTTAGCATAACAAAGGTTGCGTTGCCACCCATCCGGCGGCGATCGTTTGCAGGATGGACAAGCCTGATGATCGGCGATAAGATAAAATTCGTTCATCAATCCATGGGCCAAGAGGAATTCCAAGAACTCTCCTCATTCTTGAGGCGTTTTATTCGGCGGTTCAAGGTTCTTCAAGGAATCGAGGGCGTCTGTCTCACGGCCATCTGTGCGGTCCTCTTGTTTGCCGTCGGGCCGGGCGTCGAGCAGATTAAAAATTTCTTTCCGTACGCGCCGCTGGTCTACAGCATCGTCACCGGAGCGACTCTGCTAGGTCTGATCGTCTGGACCGTGGTTCGACTCTCGCGCAGATTTTCGCAAGAACGTGCCGCGCGCTACATCGAACAAAAGCGACCCAAGCTGCGCAACAACTTAATCAATTCATTACAGCTCTACCCGCAGGTCCATAGCCAAAATGCGCCGGGATTTTCAGCAACGATGGTGCTCGCCCTCCTGCGCGCCACGCGCAAGGAAGTTGCCGCGCTGCGCGTCAACGATTTGCTCGACACCCAACCCGTTCGCAGCAGCCTGCGTCTGTTCGCGGCTCTTTTCATTCCGGTGATCGCGATGGTGCTGTTCAATCCGTCGTGGGTGGGCAAGACATTCAGTTTATTGACTCACCCCTTAGACCACTTGCCGCCCTCCCAAACAGCCATCGAAATCACTCCCAAAGGGCTGCGCGTCGTGCGCGGCGCGCCGATCACGATTCAAGCCGCAACCTCAGGGGCTATTCCGAAATCTTTGGACCTCATCGTCTGGGCGGGGACCAACGAGCGCGGCGAGCTTGTCGGCGAAGAGAAGCTGGCCATGGAAAGCCTGGGCGAAGGTAAGTTCACGGCGACCCTCGCGCGTCTCAAGCGAAGCTTGCGTTACCGCGCCGTGAGCGGTGCGTTTTCCTCGCCGGTGTACTCCGCCGAAGCCATCGATCCACCGGAAATCGGCAACGTCCAGCTTACTCTGTATCCGCCGGCCTACACCGGTCTCGGCGCGACCTCGGTGACGGGTGGAAACGTCGACGGGCTCAAGGGATCGAACCTGCGGATGGACGCGCTCATCACTAAAGACATTGTCAAAGCGGAAATGATCTTCGATGACGGCAAGCGCGTTCCGCTCAAGATCGATGGACGTAAGCTGCGCGGGAGTTTGGTGCTGTTTAAATCACAGCAGTACCGGATCCTGGTGGAAGACCGCCATGGCTTTCGCAACTCCCCGATCGCGTATGAGTTAAAGGTAAAACCCGACGGGTTTCCCACCATTGACCTGCTCCGACCCACTGAAGATCTGGAGGTCAACGGCGACGAGGTTCTGGCACTTGAGTACAGCGCGCGCGACGACTTCGGCATCGGCGAAGTGACCTTGTCCGTCAAGGTCGGCGAGCGCCAGGAGAAAATTCGGCTGCAGAAAGACGATGCCCGCAGACTGATACTGCGGGACCAGTTCCGGTGGGATTTAGGAAAACTGGCGCTCCGCGACGGCGAGGAAGCGATCTTCAATCTGGAAGTCTCGGACAACGACACCGTCTCGGGACCGAAGTTGGGCACATCGCGGCCGGTCAGACTGCGTCTTAAGGATCTCAAGGGCGAGCATCAACAGATCGCCGAAATGGTCCGCGATCTCAATAACCGAATGCTCGACCTGCTCGGCGACCACCTCGAAGCGCCATTGCCGGGAGAAGAAAAGGACGCCCCGCGCGCGCAAGAGATGGAGCAAAAGTTCGCACAGAACCTTGACGACGCGCTCAAGCGAACCGAAGAAGTGATGCGGCGGACCGAGAAAGATCGTTTGTCCGACTTCGCCACCTGGTCCGATCTCGAAGCCTTGAAACGCAATCTCCAGTTCACCCAGGAAGACTTGCTCAAGAAACAACAGCAGGCCCAGTCCGCCGACGAGAAGTTACAGGCGCGCGATGAGATCTCATCGGAGCTCGAACGCATGTCGCTGCTTTCCGAAGACATCGGCAAACGGCTAAAAACCCAGGAAATGGCGTCCACCGCGCAGGACTTGGCGCGCAGCCAGGAGCGCCTCGTGGACTCTTTGGAGAAACTCCAGAGCGGCGACAAGAACTTGGATTCGATTCTCAAGCAACTTTCCGAGCTGGCCAAATCGCTGGCGGAACTTCAGCAAGGGATGTCGCAGCTGGCGCAGCAATTGCCGGATGATTTCATGAATATGGAGTCCATGCGCAGCCTGGGCTTCAACGAGATGTTTTCCGCTCTAGACGAAATTCGCAAGAAACTCATGCAAGGCGACATCGAAGGGGCGCGCCAACTGGCTCGTGAGTTATTCAACCAGATGGCATCGATGGTCGCCTCGTTGCAAAACTCTCAGCGCTCGGCCATGGCCTCCAGCATGGGACGAATGCAGGGAGAGATGTCGCGTTCGACCAATGAACTGCAGCAGATCGCGCAAGAGCAGCAGGAAATCCTGTTGGGCACGGAAGATCTCAACAAGTCGGCGTTGAGCGAGCGAGATAATGCTCTTAAGGATAAACTGGATCGTTTTCTGGAAAAGGCCAAAAACGAGCTGGGACAGCTGACCGAGCTTTTTCCCGATCGAGAAGGGCCGGACAATCCCGAAGCGGCAACCAAGCTCGACGACGCCACGATGAACCAACTGATCAAGAATCTTATCGCCAAATTACTGGGCAAGGATTTCCCAGGCTATGCTGAAGGCGACGAGCTGGCGCGCAAGGAACTGGCCAAAAAACGCGAGCCATCGCAGGAGGAAAGGGCGCAGCGCGCAGAAAGCAGCCTTAACAATCTCAAAGCCGAGCTGAATAGTTTGATGACCGAACCGATGCAGGCGCTCAAGGATTCCGATAAAAAAACCTTGCGCGATCTCGCGAACCGTCAAGGCGTCCTACGCGATCGCACTCAAACCTTGCACGAGAAGCTGGAGTCGCTTTTTCAACTGTTTCCATCCCTGGATCCGAAAATCGTCCAGAATATTGGTGAGGCCGGAAAATCCATGGGCAATGCCAACGAACGGCTCGGCCAGCTCGACTCGCGAGGCGCCGTGCCCCAGGAGCGCAATGCGCTGGACCGGCTGTCGCAGTCGCAACAACAAATGCAGTCGGCGATGCAACAGATGGCGCAGCGCGGCCAGCTTGGCAACATGCCGGTAACCCGGCTGTTCCGGCAAGGCCGGTTCATGCCGGGCGGAATGTTAACGCCTCTTCCGGGCATGCCGCAGTTTCCCGAGTTCGATGCCGAGAGCGGTTTTACCGGCCTCGACACGGAAAAATTCCGCTTACCCGGCAAAGAAGATTACAAGGCGCCGCGCAATTTTCGTGAAGAAATTCTGGAATCTCTCAAACAAGGCGTTCCGCCTCAGCTGAAGGACCAGATCGAACGCTATTTCAAGAATCTTTCCGAGTAATCGCACCTTGAAACATCGAAAATTTCTTTTCGCAACCCTTCTTGTCCCGCTCGCTCTGGCGGCGCAGCTCTTCGCTGCCGAGTTCGACGACAAATTCAAGGACGGGCAGGAGCTCCTCGACGCATGGCGCATCACCCAGGCCCAAGAGCTCGCCGCCAAGTCTCTGGGGGCAGAGCCCAAGTCGCATGATGCCCTCGATTTCGACGCGCGCGTAAAATTCTACCAGGGCCGTTACCAGGAGGCTCTAGAGTCCATAGACCGAGCACTCGCTGTCGACTCCAAAGATAAACGACGCCAGGGTTTGAAGCTGCTCAGCCAGTTCACCTTAGACGTGATCAAAACACTCAAGCGCTACGAGAGCGCCCATTTCGTCGTTTACCTGGACGAAAAACGGGACGGCATCTTGGCGCCATTCGCCCTTGACGTTTTGGAGAAGACTTACCAGGCCGTCGGCGCGGAACTGGGCTATTATCCCAAGGAAAAGATTCGTGTCGAGATTGCCCCGGACGCCGCCAGTTTCAACGCCATTTCAACTCTCTCGCTGCGAGACATCGAAGAGACCGGCGCCGTGGGTATTTGTAAGTTCAATAAACTGATGATCATCTCGCCGCGGGCGCTGAGTCTCGGTTACCGCTGGGTCGATTCCTTGAGTCACGAGTATCTCCATTACGCCATCGTCGGACTGACGCGCAATCAGGCGCCGATTTGGCTGCACGAGGGGATGGCTCGCTTTTACGAGACCCGCTGGCGCAAACCGACACCGCCCAAGGACGCGGCCGAAGATTACCTGACTCCCGCCAATCAAACGCTTTTAGTCCAAGCTCTCGAAAAAGATCAATTCGTCGGCTTCAAGAAAATGGAACCCTCGTTGATTTATTTAGAGACGCCGGAACAAGTGCAGTTGGCTTATGCGGAGGCGGCCTCGGCCATCGACTTCATTAATCAGAGTAAAGGCAAAGGCGGCGTGCGCGACCTGCTGGACACGCTCAATGAAAAATCCGCGCCGGAGGCCATTGAGAAAGTCTTCGGCATGTCCTTCGACGCTTTCGAATCCCAATGGAAGGATTTTCTCAAGAACAAAGGCTTAAAAGAGGTCGAGGGCAGCCGCGTGCGCAAGCTGAAAGTGAAAAAAGACCAAAAAGAAAATCAAGACATTGTCGAGCTCAAGGAAATCCAGTCCGAAGTAGCGCGCAACCGGACCTACCTCGGCGATCAGCTGTCCGGCAGGGGACGAACGGTAGCGGCCGCCAATGAATATAAGCGCGCCTTGCAGGCCAGTCCACACTCTCCTATTATTCTCAACAAACTCGGACGTGTCTTGATTCAGATGAATCGCTACGAAGACGCGCTTGTGCCGTTGAAGAAGGCGCTGGATCTGGACCCCGACAACGGCGGCACCTACGTTCAACTGGGCCGCATCCATCACGCCACGAAAAATTACCAGGAAAGTAAAATCGCACTCGAGGAAGCAATTCAGATCAACCCTTTTAATCCGCTCATTTTTAAGTTACTGACCGAAGCCTATGCATCCTTGGGAGAACAAGAAAAGTCGCGACAGGCAAAGGCTTCGCTTAACACGTTGCTCAGCGCCAACTGAAAAGGAAATCGATGGAGCCGGCTAAGATTCACCAGCACGAAATCGCGGAGATCGAAGAATTCGCCGCTAAACGGGATACTCTGCTTGGCGAGATTCGCAAGGTCATCGTCGGTCAAGATAGAGTCGTCGAAGAGGTGTTGATCGCTCTTTTTGCGCGCGGTCACTGTCTTCTAGTTGGAGTACCCGGCTTGGCCAAGACGCTGCTGATCAGCACCCTGGCTGAAATTCTCGACCTGGAATTCAACCGGATTCAGTTTACCCCGGACCTGATGCCTTCCGACATCACCGGCACCGACATACTTCAGGAAGACCCTGCGACCGGGAGACGGCAGTTTCAATTCCTTAAAGGCCCGATCTTCACGAATATATTGCTGGCCGACGAGATCAACCGCACGCCCCCCAAGACCCAGGCAGCGTTGCTGCAATCGATGCAGGAATACAAAGTCACCGCCGGCGGCACGACCTTTCCGCTCGATCTTCCGTTCTTTGTCCTAGCGACACAAAACCCCATCGAGCAGGAAGGCACCTATCCTCTTCCCGAGGCGCAGCTCGATCGCTTCATGCTCAACATCGAAATTCGCTATCCCGATTTTGACGACGAAGTGCAAATCGTCCTGCAAACGACATCGAATGAGAAGCCTGCGCCGCGCAAAGTCATGCAGGGCGCGGCTATACTGCGCTATCAGGAACTGGTGCGGCGGGTGCCGGTCTCACCGTTCGTCGTTTCTTACGCCGTCGCCTTGAGCCAAAAATCACGGCCGCAAAACGCCGATGCGCCGCAGTTCGTCAAGGACTATGTCGAATGGGGCGCCGGACCGAGAGCTTCGCAGTATCTCATCCTGGGCGCCAAGGCGCGCACGATTCTTCAAGGCCGCTACGCGGTTTCCGTGGAGGACATCCAAGCGCTTGCGCCGTCGGTGTTACGCCACCGCGTCGTCCCTAACTATAAGGCGCAAGGCGAAGGACTGTCATCGGTAGAGATCATCAATCGCCTGCTGAGCGAAGTGAAACCGTCGAACGACGGCAAGACAGCGCTCTAGCAGGATCTCAGAATCCGCTAAGTCACTCTTTACAGTTGACTGCCATCCTGAACGGTAGTGAAGGATCTGCTTTATTCAGCGCTAATAACCAGCACCAATGAGTACACAGACAAAAGCAAAAGCAGATTCTTCGCCTGGGGCTCAGAATGACAGATGATGTGATGAATGATACCGGCTCCAACATTCTTCTACTGTTACATTCTCAGCGGTTCGCTGCCGGCGTTGTCCGGAGAATTCGGCCGTTGCGGGCGTCGGTAAGAAGATACAGCGAGCCATCCGGCGCCTGGCGCACGTCTCGGATGCGCTCTCCTAATTCCCCTAGGTAACGCTCTTCTTGCGCGACTTTGCCGTCCTTCATGACGAGCCTCACTAAGAGCCCCGGAGTGAGCGAGCCGATGAGAAGGTTGCCTTTCCAGCCGGCGAATAGATCGCCGGTGTAGAAGACCATACCGGAGGGCGCGATCACCGGGTCCCAATAGTAGACCGGCTGCTCCATCCCTTCTTTCGCCGTGCCTTCGCCGATCGGAAGAAGTGAATAATGCCGGCCATACGAGATGACCGGCCAACCGTAGTTTTTGCCGGCTTGGGGATGGTTCAGCTCGTCGCCGCCGCGCGCGCCGTGCTCCACGGTCCAGAGCTGTCCGGTCTCGGGATGGAGCGCGGCGGCTTGAACGTTGCGATGGCCGTACGACCAGGTCTCGGGCCGCGCGCCGGCGCGGCCGCCGAATGGGTTGTCGCGCGGCGTCGAACCGTCCGGGTTAATTCGCACGATCTTGCCGAGCGTCGTAGATAGGTCCTGGGCTTTCTCGGAGTAACTAAACCGGTCACCTAAAGTCACGAACAGCGTGCCGTCGGCACGAAAAACAATTCTCGAGCCCCAGTGATTGGAGCCGCTCACCTTGGGCTGCTGGCGCCAGATCACTCGCGTGTTTTCAAGGCCGCGCTCGGCGAGCCGCCCGCGGGCAACGGCCGTGCCTGCGCCGCCTTCGCCGGATTCGGCAAAAGACAGATAGACGAGCCGATCCTTATCGAATGCCGGACTCAGCGCCACGTCGAGAAACCCGCCCTGCCCGCTCGCGTAAACCCGCGGAACTCCGGCAAGCGGTTCGGAGATGCGGCCGTCTCGCTCAACCACGCGCAATCGACCTGGACGTTCGGTGACAAGCATCCGCCCGTCCGGCAGGAAAGCGAGCCCCCAAGGATGCTCGAGCCCTTTGGCAACAGTCTCGACGCCGAGCACTCCTTTCAAGGACTCCGGTGTCGGCGAGCGCGGCGCCTGGGCTTCTACCATTAATGGCGCGCACGCTATCAAGCAGGCGACCAGCACGAGATATGTAAGCTTCAGCCCCAACTTCGTTAAACAGCCGGTAATGAACAAAACAGGTGACTTCTTCTGTGACATTTATTCTTCTCCTCGCGGCGACGTAATGTCCGGTCAAAGTGCTACTTACTTATGTTATACCTGGCGAGTAGCCGAGTTTGAACCTCATTTTGACCGCCTGGAAGCGATCCTCGCCGCTGCGGGAAATATTACGGTAAAACCGCAAGAAATGAAGAGCAGAGGTCACTGTTATACCGAGCCTCGATACGTGGCGAGTTAATGGTTAGCCAATCCGCTTGACGCGAGTCTCGCAGCTCTGTATCTTCATTGTAGAAACAGGCTGGAGGTGCGCGATGCAGGTTCGAGTTCAAAAATGGGGCAACAGCTTGGCTGTCAGGATCCCCAAGCCTCTGGCTGAAGACGCCGAAGTAACGGATGGAACAGTGTTAAACTTGGCGGTTTCCGAAGGGAAGATCGTCGCGACTCCCATTGAAAAAAAGAAACTGTCTCTCAAGCAGTTGCTCGCAAAGGTAACTCGGAAAAACCTGCACGCGGAAGTCGACTTCGGTCCGTCGGTCGGACGCGAGATTTGGTAATGGCCCGCCGCTACGTTCCAGCTCGCGGTGACGCGGTCTGGATAACTTTCAATCCTCGAGCCGGGCACGAGCAAGCCGGTCGTCGCCCGGCTTTGGTGCTTTCCCCCTCTTCTTACAATGGCAGGGTTGGACTCGCCATCCTCTGTCCTATTACGAGTCAGGTAAAAGGTTATCCATTCGAAGTAACGATCCCGTCCGGATCAAAGCTCGGCGGCGTGATTCTTGCCGATCAAGTTAAGAGTCTCGATTGGCGCATTCGGAAAGCGGAATTCATCTGCAAACTGCCGCGCGAAACCGCCAGTGAAGTCTTAGACATATTAGCAACGCTTTTGCTCGAAGAGAGCTAGCCGTCATGAACACCCAAGAGATGTTCGCCGTGCTCACCAGGCATCGTTCTCGAAGTCTTATTACAAGACCCGATCTCGGAGCCTAATTCATCTTGAGCAGCCGCTTGATATTGCCCGCCATGATCAGTCGGAGATCTTCGATCTTGAGCTTGAGGTGTCTCTGCGCGTGTTTGACGATCTTCTCGATCTCCCAGTCCATCGGGTTGAACGGATGATCCGAGCCGTAGAGGACCCGGTCGGGCCCGGCCCACGAAATCGATTCGCAGAAGAACGGCAGCCATCCCACGCCGGAGCTGTCCATGTGGACGTTTTCGCAGCGCTTGGCAATCTCGACAACCTCACGAACCCCTTCGACGAGGCCCGAATGGCCCATGATAATCGGCAGCTTGGGAAAATCTTCGGCCACTTCGCCGATCCGTTTCGGGCTGGCATCTTCGCCCAGGCCGCAGTGAAAGAGAACCGTGAGCCCGTGGTGCTGCGCGGCCTCCATGAGCGGATAGACCTTTTCTTTATCGTTCGCCGGGCAGTGTTCGATCAGCGGATGAATTTTGATTCCCTTGAGGCCAAGCTTAACGCCTTCCTCCAACACCTGAAGGGTATCCTTCGGACCGTTTCCGGGGCTCAGTCTCATAAAGCCGTGAATACGTCCTGCGTGTTGTTTCATTGCGTCCGCGATGTACTGGTTGGTCTCGCGATAATCCGACGGCTCTCCGATACCGATCGCAAAAGTGACCACCCCGTCCACCCCGGCATTGTCCATCGATTCCAGCATGTCCTCAGCCATAAACTTCATAATCGGCGGGATCTGATGAATGGCGAGTTTCTTTCTCGCGCCCATGTGAGAGTGCGCGTCGACGACTTCGATTTGCTCTCCTTCGACGTTAATCATAGATACCTCCTTCTGATGGCGTTTCAGAAACACTATCGGTTCGAAAGTTCCCTGTCCAGCAGAGTCCAGGCCCCAGTGCTCTCGTACTCTTCCCTTGTGCATTGCCTGTATATTGTATATACATAATAATCGATGTTCGACTGGGATCCCCGAAAGGCAAAGAGCAACAGGCTCAAACACGGGGTATCTTTCGAAGAAGCTGCCACGGCGTTTCTTGATCCAGCCGGCTTGGACGGCGAAGACTTGGAGCACTCGGAAAGTGAAGCACGCCGGTTGCGCCTGGCAAAAAGTAGTCTGAGCAGAGTCTTGGTTATAGCGTATACGATAAGGAGCAGAGACAATGAAGAAATCACGCGGATCATCAGCGCCCGGCGAGCGAGCCGGAAAGAAAAAAACAAATATGAAGTCGAGGAAGATTAACTTTTCGGATATTCCCGAACTTTCCGACAAGCAACTTTCCCGAATGCATCGGGTAGGCCGTCCAACCGTGGGCGATGAACCGAGAAAGCTCATCGCGATTCGTCTAGACCCGAAAGTCTTGGGTTGGTTGCGCAAAACCGCCGAGAAAAAGGGATTGCCCTATCAGACTCTCGTCAACAAAATATTGGCCGAGGAGATGAGGAAGGCGAGTTAGCGAAGCCGCTTCATCCAAAAATAGTC
>WHTF01000092.1 GCA_009379725.1 Deltaproteobacteria bacterium | reverse complement strand
GACGATATTGCGGCAATATAACGCAGAGCGATTAATCACCCATGGGCGAACTAATTCAAGTTAAGGATCTACAAACATCTTTCTTTACTCCCGAGGGAGAAGTCCGCGCCATCGATGGCGTAAGCTTCGAGATCGGCGAAGGCAAGACCCTGGGTTTGGTTGGCGAGTCGGGTTGTGGCAAGAGTGTCACGTCGCTTTCGATCATGCGGCTGATTGCGTCGCCACCGGGAAAGATCGTCGGTGGCGAGATTCTTTACCGCGGCCGGGACCTGCTCAAGCTCAAGAACGAAGAGATGCGCAAAATACGCGGCAACGAAATCTCGATGATTTTCCAAGAGCCGATGACGTCGCTCAATCCGGTCTTCACCGTCGGCAATCAGATCGGCGAGGCGATCCGCCTGCACCAGGGACTTGGCAAAAGAGAAACCCGCGAAAAAACCGTCGAAATGCTGCGACTGGTCAAGATCGCCGATCCGAAGTCGCGGGTCGATTCCTATCCCCATCAATTGAGTGGGGGTATGCGCCAAAGGGTCATGATTGCCATGGCGCTATCCTGCAATCCAAACTTGTTGATCGCGGACGAGCCGACCACGGCGTTGGACGTGACGATTCAGGCGCAGATTTTAGAATTGATGAAAGAGTTGCAACAGAAGATCGGCATGGCGCTGTTGCTGATCACCCACGATCTAGGCGTGGTGGCGGAACAAGCCGACGAAGTGGCGATTATGTATGGCGGTAAAATCGTCGAGCGGGCCAGTGCTCAAGCGATTTTCACTCGCCCTTTTCATCCGTACACGGTTGGATTATTAAATTCACTGCCCGGGACAGGTGGTACCAAGAAGAAGCGCCTGGACGCGATCCCCGGGGTTGTGCCGAATCCGCTCCAATTGCCCAGCGGCTGCCGGTTCAGGGATCGCTGCCCCAGGGCGGCTGACCTCTGCGCCCAAAATGAACCGCAGCTCGTCGAAAAAGAGCCGGGACATACGGTTGCTTGTCATTTTCCGCACACGGAATTGAGACAAAGCTAGAAAGGACGACAAAGAAGGCGATTGCGGCGTTGACGTGGAGAAGCGGAAGAAGTGCGCAAACGCAGATCGAAAATTGCCACGCGAAAATGATAAGACTAAGCTTTTGCCTCATATAATCGGCAATACGTGTTCGCCGGGTTGACAGATGAGCCTTCTAGAAATTCACAATTTAAAAAAGCACTTCCCGGTCGGGGAAGCCCTTTTCTCCCGTAATAAGGCCGTCGTGAAAGCCGTCGACGGCGTCGACCTTAGTGTCGAGGAAGGCGAGACGTTGGGTCTCGTGGGAGAGTCCGGTTGCGGCAAATCGACCTTGGGTCGGGCAATCCTGCGGCTCATCGAGCCCACTGATGGCGAGGTTTTCTTTCAGGGCAAGAACCTGCTGACGATGTCACAGCGCGAATTGCGCGACATGCGGCGGCAGATGCAGATTATTTTTCAAGACCCCTATGCCTCACTCAACCCGCGTATGCGGGTGGGCGATATCGTCGGCGAAGGCATTGAGATTCACAAACTTGCCAAGGGCAGGGCCAAACGCGACCGCGTCATGGAGCTGCTCCATCAAGTGGGTTTGCGCGAAGAGCATTACGATCGTTATCCGCATGAGTTTAGCGGCGGACAGCGCCAGCGGATCGGCATTGCCCGGGCGTTGGGCGTCAGTCCCAGCTTCATCGTCTGCGATGAGCCGGTATCTTCGCTCGATGTCTCCATCCAAGCTCAGATCATCAATCTCTTGCAGGAGCTGCAAGAGAAAATGCATTTGACCTATCTGTTTATCTCCCACGATCTGCGTGTGGTGGAGCACATCAGCCACCGCGTGGCTATCATGTATCTCGGCAAGGTCGTGGAGATCGCCAAAAGCGATACCATCTACCGTGACGCGAGGCATCCCTATACTCGAGCATTGCTTTCATCGGTGCCCGTTCCCGACATGAATCGAAAAAAGCAACGTGTGTTGCTTGAAGGCGATGTGCCCAGCCCGGTCAATCCACCGTCGGGTTGTAGTTTCCACCCGCGCTGCTCCTACCGTGCGGCGATTTGCGATCAAACCGAACCGCCGTTGGATTTTAATTCAGAAAGCCACGGCGTGGCTTGCCACGTTTTTGGTCCGATAAAAAGGGCCTAAGATCCGACTCAACCGCTGCTTGATCTATTACACTGGGTGCGGGACTGAGCCTTCTAAACCGTCTCGTTTTGGATCGTGTTAGAGTTGAATTAACTGTTAAGGATGCTAGAGTGATTTTCAGTGAGCTTCACGAAATAATAAAAGTGAGGCGAGCGGCCAACCCAGAGCCTCTCAGGAGATACTCCCGAGAGGTTTTATTTTTTTAGGAGTCGAGGATATGGCAACAGACGAGCGCGTTCCCATGACCAATCGGGGTTATCAATTCTTGATGGACGAATTGAAACGCCTGAAAAGTGTCGAGCGTCCGAAGAATGTTCATGAAATCGAAGAGGCGAGGGAGCATGGCGACCTTTCTGAAAACGCCGAATTCCACGCGGCGAAAGACCGCCAATCTCTGCTCGATATCCAAATTCGCGAGATCGAAGACCGTCTGGCGCGCGCCCAGGTTATCGATATTACAACATTGTCCGGCGATAAAGTCGTATTTGGCGCGACGGTTGCCCTGGCCGATGGCGATACCGGAGACAAAGTGATATACAAAATCGTCGGTGATCATGAGGCGGAGCCGAAGAACGGGGAAATTTCTATTAGCTCTCCCGTTGCTCGTGCTTTAATCGGCAAGAGCGAGGGAGACGAAGTTCAGGTCCGCACCCCCACGGGCGTGCGTTCATTCGAGATCTTGAGCATCGAGTATATTGATTAGATCTCTCCTGTAGTGGCGCGGTCCTTTCTGGAAAGGGATCATGTCCTTTTCAGCTGGAAAGGCGGCTCGAGGTTATCTCCGTGATCGACCACGGAGCCGGCACGGCCGTGTGGCTTTAGCGCTTTCCGGGTTTCGATTCAAAGGCTGTCGGGCCGGCTCGCGTGTGACCGGCGTTTTTTCTTTTTTCTCTTTCCTGGTTCTTTTTTCATCTTTGGGCTGCGCTGAAATCCTCATCGAAGCGCGTGTCGGTTTTCATGGCGTCTTTCAACTGGGGCGCCCTTTTCCACTGGAGATCGAGCTCCGTAACTCCGGCCGCCCTGCCGAAGGATCTCTGGAAGTCCAAGTTTGGAAAGGCGGCGCCGCAAAAGGCGGCGTTCCTTATCCGTTATACTATCGAAAAGAACTTTTTCTATCCGCCCAATCTCGGAAAATCGTCCAGCTCACAATCGATCCTGATTTTATCAGCCGACCGTTGAAGATCGCTTTTTCGAGCCCGGTTGGGAGTGTCTACCGGGAACTGGATTTGCGGCGCTATTTTTCCCCGGTGCCGGTGATGTTGCTGGTGAGCGAAACCAACTCTATATCCATCTCGCTCGGACCGGCATCGCCCAATCGCTTGGTCGCAGTTGCTTTAAACGAATTGCCGTCCGATGCCAGAGCCCTGCTCGGCGTCTCGCATTTGCTTCTTTACGACCAATCGCTGCGAGAATTATCTCGTTATCAACTGCTCGCCTTAGACACATGGCTGAGCGCCGGCGGTAGAATGGTGATTCTCGGCAGCCTCAATCACGCGCTTTACCAAGAGCCTGCGATCAGCCGGTTCCTGCCCGTGCGGGTTACCGGAAGCCGAAGAATCTCCTTCGTTCCGCAAGCGATGCAAGGCGAAAAAGCAGCGCCCATCGACGACGTCTGGGCCCAGGCTTCAACCCTTTTGAATGGAAGAATTCTGCTTGAGTCGGCGGGAATTCCAATTCTCGTCGAAACCAGCCGGGGAAAAGGGCGGATCACCTATTTATCGGTCGATGTCGGGCGACCGCCGCTTGCTCGATGGGAAGGTTTGCCAACGCTTTTGCGAAATTTGGTGGCCCCGGTCGGGGCCGATGATTTATCGCCGCGAACTCGTTGGGACGACGCTATTTTCGCACGAATCATCCTTAGCCCTTCATTTATCTCCACCTACGTTCCGACCGGCTCCCTGTTTTTTGCGATGCTCGGCTATTTCGCCGGCATTGCGGTGTTAGCATGGCTGTGGCAGAAAAAATGGTTTCGGCCGCGCGCGCTCCTCATCTGCCTCACGGCATTCGTTGCGGTTGCCGGGGCGGGAGGCTATACCCTGTTCAGCCGCGGCGGTAATGTCCCCGACGGCGTGCTTCTTTCCTCCACCGTGCTCGATAGTATTGCCGACGATTATGTTGAGGCTCAGTCGAACGTGGCGATGTTCTCGACCCAAATCCGCCAATACAGCCTTCAACTGGCGCCGGGCTGGATCGATATGACTCCCATTTCCATGCCCGCCAAGGAACGGCCGGAAGAGACGGTGGTGCTGCAAGACGGCGGCGGTTCCAGCCGATATCGCTTGCCGCTGCGCGAGTGGGATTATAGGCTCTTTCGCATGCGCTTCATCGACCGCTTTCCGTTGCGCGCCGAGTTTGCAGCGCAAGCCGATAAGCTGCTCATGAAGGTCAACAACCAAAGCAGCAAAGATCTAGTGGATTGTTGGTTGGTGTCGCCCGGCCGGCGCCATTCCTTGGGCGATATCCCGCGCGGTGCAAGTTGGAGTAAAGTTTTTCCGCTCGCGCCCGAAACAGCGCGCGACGGCGGCGGGTCAAGTCGCTCCGATGCGCTCAACCTGCGGGATGTTTCTTTCCAGGACAAAACCCGTGATATTTTATTTCACTCTTCATTTTTTCCGCGCGACGGTGAGGCCGTGCGTTGGGACGCCGGCGCGGCGGTGTTTTTCGGCTGGGTGAAAGAGCCGGAGCGCCGGGTCAGCGTTGACGATCCGCGCATACGCGCGCACGACTACACACTCTTTCGGACCATTATTCCATTGCCAACAGCGGAGGACGAATGAGGAGTAACCCGGTTCTGCGCGAAAGCATCGATATCTTCTTTGTCGAAGGACATGGCTTTGCGGTCTATTTCTATATGTTCATGATCATCGCGCCGGTTGAATTTCTTTCGCTTTACTTGCCGTCGCTGGATGCGCAGATGTGGAGCGGTTCGGCGAGTCTCTTCAAGGTCACCGCGGTGACGGTGTTGTTGCTGACGGTTTATTTCGCCTTGCGCGTAGCCAATCAGGAGTTCGCCTCGTGGAGGTTTCAGTCACTCAGAAACTGGACCCGCGACCGTGGCCAGTCGATTGCCGCCATTGGCCGCGCTCAACTGTCGTTCCTCACGTTACACGTCGGGCTTTCTGTGCTCCTTTGTGCCCCGTTTTTGATCTGGGCCGCGGCCATCGCGCGCACTCCAATATTCACTGTAGCCATTACGTTTTTGCTTTTACTCTTCTATGCATTGGGCTACGGCGTTTGGGGCTTGTTTGCATTGGTTCAATGGGAGCGGCGCGCCGAGAGCCGGCAAGTGTTTATTCGCTGCTTTTTTTTCACTCTAATTATATTATCCTTGATTCTCTATTTACCGCTGAACCCAGTGGCGTTTTTGCTGGCCATTCTCGCTCGACACGAGTTGGCGCCGCTGACTATCGCCGGGTCGAAATGGTCCGCCACCGCCGTCCATTTGACCGGTCACCTGCTGCTCGGCGGCATGGCTCTGATCGCCCACCGCTGGGCGCTGAGGAGGGAATTGACGACGTGAGCGCGCCGGAAATCCTCGAAAGGAAATTTGCCGAGCTGTTGAGCTGGGAACAGCGCAAACGGCGTGAGCAGATCCTCGTGACGCTAATTTGTTATTCACTCTTAGCGGGGTTGGTGTTGCTGCCGTTTTACTCACTGCTGCCGGCAAGCGATCTCCGTTGGTTCATACCGGTGCCGTTTTTTTTATTGTTTGCGCCGTTCCTTTTTCTCGGGCGGCGTTGGCGCCGCGAAGATTCAACGCGGGCGCTGGTGGGCGTGGATAAGGCGCTGCGCCTGGACGAGCGCGCGGTAACCGCATGGGAATTGTCGGAGCGCAACGCGACTGAAGCCACTGCGCTCCTGGTCCTTCGCGAGGCGGCAGACCGCCTCAACACCCTCGATCCCAAAGGGCTGTTCCGCCGGCGCTGGCGCTGGCAACACTATGTCGCGCCTGCGCTTTTGCTCGTCTGGATTGGCCTTCTCTGGTTTGATATCGATCTCCGGTTTGGTCCGGATGTTCAGCCACCGGCACAGCAGACCCTGGCTTATAAGGTACGAGAATTTTCCCGCGCGCTTCAAGAGAAGGCCGGCGGCGAAGGACTGCGTGAAAGCCTGCAAATGGGGCGAGAACTGGAGAAGGTGGCGCAGCAGGGCATCGAGGCAAAAACCGCCGATGAACAGTTTAAAGACGAATTGACCAGCATGACGAGCAAGGTTGAAGCCATGGGAAAATCCGCCGGCAAAGAGCCGTCGTTCGCAACGGCGGAGAGCCGCCAGACCCTCAAGGATCTGAAGGCCGAACTCGAAGCGGCGCAAGAGCTGCTGAAATTTCCCGATGGCGTCAAGGGGGAGCGCGAGTTGGGACAACAGTGGCTTGACCGGCTGGCGACGTTACCGCAGCTCCAGCGGCAATTCGATCAGCAGGGTTCGGGAAACCGTTCGCTTAGCCAAAGGGAATTGAAATCCGTTCTCCGCGCAATGGACAAGCAGGTTACCGGCGAACTGGACCGGCGTACTCTGCTGGACGCGCAACAATTTCTCGAGCAACTGGCAAAGCAGGCAGCGGGTGAGAAGGCTGAGAGCAACGCGCGGGTCGCCGGACGCGGCGAGGAGGATTTACCAGGCGACGGTAAAAAGGCAAATAGTGCCAGTAACTTGCCGGGTAGCGAGCCAGGAATGAAAAAAGAAACGCCGCCCCAACCTGCGCCGCAATTTCCTGGGGGCGCGGCAACGCATCTTAAAGGTTTGCTCGGCGAGGGCAACAGCAGCGGCGCGGTGTTGAAAGGAAAACCTTCGAGCGGGAAGAATGGGGTCTCGCAGGACGAAGTCATCGCCACTTACCGGCGACAGGCGGAACAAGAACTCAATTCCGAGCAGGTTCCGGATGCACTGAAGGAAACGATCAAGAACTACTTTTTGTCATTAGGGAAAAATGAGTGAAAAGAGGAGCAGTCGGCCAGTGTGGGTAGCCGGCAAGTTGGAGTACCGGAGCAGCGGAGTAATGGATCGAAAACCCAACCCCCGGTACTTTATCAGTCGATTACTCTAGTCTGGCACTGAGGGAGTGACGTTATGGAATCCATCGCCGACATCGAACAACGAATGCAGCGTGCGCGCCGCTCTTTCGATGACTTAAAGGCCGAGATGGCGCGGGTCATCGTCGGCCATGAGGAGTTGATCGAACAGATCTTCATCGCGCTCGTTTGCGGCGGTCATTGTTTGCTCGAGGGCGTGCCGGGTTTGGGCAAAACGCTGATGGTGCGCAGTCTCGGCGAGATT
Organism: Deltaproteobacteria bacterium; assembly: GCA_009379725.1. Classification (GTDB taxonomy): domain Bacteria; phylum Desulfobacterota; class Binatia; order UBA9968; family UBA9968; genus WHTF01. The sequence goes on along the minus strand of WHTF01000092.1, from coordinate 7,895 downwards.
CTAAGCCTGAGTTTCTCGCGCATCCAATTCACGCCCGATCTCATGCCGGCGGACATCACCGGAACCAATATGCTCACCGACGATCCCTCGGGCAGGAAAGTCTTTGAATTTCAGCGCGGCCCTGTGTTCGCTCACATTGTCCTCGCCGATGAGATCAATCGAGCCACACCGAAAACCCAGTCGGCGTTATTGGAAGCCATGCAGGAGCAAAACGTCACCGTTGGCGGCAAGCTGCATCGCTTGGAACATCCGTTCATGGTGCTGGCGACGCAAAACCCCATCGAGATGGAGGGAACTTATCCGCTTCCGGAAGCGCAGGTGGATCGTTTCTTCTTTAAGCTGGTGTTGGAGTATCCGTCTCATGCGGAACTTAGCCGAATAGCGGATCTCACGACTGCGGCGTCGCCCGGCGCTCTGCGCGAGGTTCTGGATGCGACGGCGATTCTGCAAATGCGCCAGTGGATCAGGGATGTCCCATTGGCCGATGTCGTAAAAGATTATGCCGTGCGGATCGTCCTTAATACCCAGCCGCAAAAAGAGCGAGGCAACGGCGCCGCTATGGCGCGGAAGTTCGTTTTGTACGGCTCTAGCCCGCGAGGGCTGCAAAGCTTGATCCTGGCGGCCAAGGCGCGCGCGCTGCTGGCCGGACGACCCAATGTCTCTTTCGATGACGTCCGTGCCATACTTCTGCCAAGTTTGCGCCACCGACTGATTCTCAACTTGGAAGCGGATGCTGAAGGGATCGGCGCTGAAAGAATTCTCCAGGAAATCGTCGCGCAGGTCCCGGAAGTTCCACCGGGTATTTTATGAGTTCAAAGTACCGCGCTGCGAGCTGGGTATCGGCGTTGCATGATCGATTGAAAAAGTCCTCAGCGCATTTCCACCGCCTTGTTATGCACGGGAAAGGGTCCGTGCGGCTGGCGCCGTTTTTGCCGAGCTCGTCCCAGGAGGAAGGCAAATCGTTTGAACAAACCGTTCAACCCGAGGCTCCGAAGGCACCGCCCGGTACCTTTTTCGACACCGAATTCCTCAAGAAGATCGAGCGGCTGCGCCTGATTGCCAAGCGGCTCAGTTGGGCGGGGGCTAAAGGCGAGCACCCGACGTCACGCAAGGGTTTCAGCTTGGAATTTTCTGACTACCGCAAGTATCAAAAAGGCGATGATCTTCGCTATGTCGACTGGAATATCTACCGGCGGCTTGAACGGCTCCTGGTGAAAGTGTTCACCGCCGAAGAAGAGATGAACATCTACCTTTTGGTCGATACGAGCCGCTCCATGGCGGAAGGGTCGCCGGCGAAAATAGACTATGCCAAAAGAGTGGCTGCGACATTGGGTTATATCGGCCTGAAGAATTTGGATCGTGTCGGCGGCGCTGCGTTTGCGACCGCTTTGCATACACCGCTGACGCTTGGCAGGGGACGAAAGCAGATCCTGCGTCTATTTAACTTCCTCGGCCCGCTCTCGTGCAGCGGCGAAACCGACTTACGATCCTCGATCCATTCCTTCTCCCGCTTGTTTCCTCATCCCGGCTTGGTGATCGTCGTCAGCGACTTGTTCGATCCGGCCGGGTGGCGCGCCGCTCTCGAGGAACTCGCCCTGAAAAAGAATCAGCTGTTGGTGGTTCATATCATCGACGAACAAGAGAGCAGCCCGAAACCGTCGGGCGACATCACGCTCCAGGACGTCGAAGGCGGGCGCGAGCGCAGATTGTTCTTGGATGCCGAGCTGGTCCGTCGCTATCAGCAGGAGCTGCGTGGTTATTTCGGCGAGATCGAGGCTATTTGCACCAACCGCGAAATCGATTACCTGCGCACGACGACGCAAATACCGTTCGATGAGTTTGTTTTGAAAACGCTGCGTCAAGTCAGCAGCGTCACCTGAAACAAAATGCTTTGGAGTGTTCCACACGCGCTGCTGCTTCTGGCCGGGGCTGTCCCGCTGATTCTTTTTCTCCATAGTCTCAAACCCAAAGGATTCAAAGTAAGCACCACCACGCTGTTTCTATGGGAGCGTGTGCTTAAGGAGCAGCCGCTGGCGACGCGGCTCGGATGGTTGCTGCGGAAGAATCTCCTGATGATATTGCAAATCGTGGCCGCCGCGATTCTGATCGCCGCGCTGGCCGATCCGGCGTTGCTGCACTTCGGCGCGATGTCCGGCGACACGGTCATGGTCATCGATTTGAGCGCCAGCATGAAAGCGAAAGGCCGTTCGGGGGATCGCTTTGAAGCAGCGCGGCGCGAATTTCTTTCGTCGATCGATCATCTGGCGTCGGATCAGAAGATGATGGTCATCGGCGCCGGCGTGGAGCCGCGCCTTCTCCTGCCCTTTACCTCGGACAAGCGAAGGCTGCGGGAGTTGGCGCGAAGTTTAAATGCCACCGACGCTCCCGGGCGGGTCAAAGAGGCGCTTCTTTTTGCCCAAGCGTTTCTCAAGCGCGGTAGCGCGGACCGCGTCGCGGTGATCAGCGACGGCGCATTTGACGGAGCCGAAGATTATAGCGCCGCGGCCGCCCACCTTCGTTTTATTAAAGTCGACGGCGGAAAAGATAATGTTGGCATCGTCGGCTTCGAATTGCGCCGCCATCCGGAGCGCCCGTCGCAAGTCGAGGTCATGGTGCACGTGAAAAACTTCATGGCAAAAGCGATACGCGTTCCGCTGGCATTGACGATGGGGGAAAAGACGCTAATCCAAGAGACCGTCGAAATCGAACCGGAGGGTCGCCGGATCCTGATCTATCCGATTGATGGAGCTCTGGCGGGCGCTTTAGGCGCCCGTTTAGAAGTCGACGATGACTTCGTCACCGACAACCGCGCTTATTCGGTTATCAGCGATGGGCCGCCCGTTCGGCTCCTCTATGTCGGCCCCGGAAATCCTTTTCTAATCAACCTGTTTCGTTTCTTTCCCCACGTGCAAGTCAGCACATTGCAGCATTGGGAGCAGCATTCAGCCGCGCTGGAATATGATGCGGTGATTTTCGACCGCGTTCCGGTTCCCGCGCTTACGCAAGGCAATTTTATCTTCATAAACACCCTGCCGCCCAATCTCCCTCTGCGCCTCACGGGCACTACTATAAAGAACCCGAAAGTTGTTTCTCCAGTGGCCAAGCACCCGGTTACCGACGGGTTGAGTCTCGGCGATCTATATGTGCAAGAATCACTCGGGTTAGCGCTGACGGGAAACGGAGCTATTCTGGCTCGTTCCTCAGAGAGTCCTCTGCTCGTTGCGGTAGAAAAGGGCAAGCTCCGAGCACTGGCGATCGGCTTCGATCTCATGGCATCGGATCTACCGCTCAGAGTAGCGTTTCCTGTTTTGTTTCATAACGCCTTCGAATGGTTTCAGCCCCAGCGCCTCGAATTTCCGGCACGCAGCGTGCACTCGGGGAGTCCTATCGCGCTGCGTCTGCCGGCCGCGGACGGCGACATTGAAGTGACTGCGCCGTCGGGCAAGAAAGAAAGTTTGAAGCCTGTTGCCAATCCTTTGATCTTCGCGGAAACCTTTGAGGCAGGTTTCTATAGCTACAAAAGCACCGGTACGGAAGGCCGTTTTGCCGTCAATCTTTTCGATGAGAGGGAGTCGCAAATTATCCCGCGCGTGAACTGGGCGACGGCCGCCGCAACCACAGCGAGCAGCGGCAATGAAAAACTGGAAGCCGGATTCCCCTTGTGGCCGATGCTGTTGGTCGCCGTGTTGGTTTTACTCGCTATCGAAATGCTTCTGGCTTTTCGTACCGGAATCCCGTTGTCCCCGATTCTCATTCGGGCCGGAGCGTTGGGCGCGCTTTCGCTGGCTTTGTTCAATCCGAAAATCTTTCAAGCGAGCAATGCTCTGGATGTCGTGCTCGACGTCGATCTCTCGCGCAGCGTCGGACAGGAAGGCCGGGAAAAGGCGCGCGAGATTCTCGAAGCCGCAGCGCGCATCAGGAATCCGGACACGCGCACGGGCATGGTCGTATTCGGCCGCGCGCCGGAATGGGAGTTTCTGCCGCGCCAGGAGTTTCCTGCTGGCGATTTCACTTCACGCTTGGACCGTGAAGAGACCGACATCCAGGCGGCGCTGCAGGCGTCATTGGCGCAAATGGGCGAGGGACGCCAGGGAAAGATTCTGCTCATTTCGGATGGCAATGAGAATCGCGGCGAGATCTCGCGAATCATTCCATTGCTGCGCTCGCAGGGCGCCCAGGTCTGGACACTGCCGGTAAGCCTTTTCCGTGGCAAAAATGAAATCTACCTGAGCGCTCTTGACCTGCCGCGGCAAGTGGACAGCGCCGAGGGCTTTGAAATCAATGTCAGGATCGAAAGCCTTGGCGATGCGCCGGCGCGCATCAAACTTTTGCGCGGCGGCGTTTTGATCCATGAGCAAGAGGTGCAATTACGGCGCGGGGCCAATCAGCTGAGTTTCCGCGACAATTTGATTAAACGCGGCAACCATAGCTATGAACTGCTCGTCGAATCGAGCGATGATACCCTTGCTGAAAACAACTTGCTGCAAGGAGTGGTTGAAGTGAAGGGACCACCCAGGGTCTTGCTGCTTTCGGGGAACAGGGAGAGCCAGCGCTTCTTGTCCCGGGTATTACAGGTTCAGGGATATTCCATCGTGGAGTCTGCGCCGGAAAGATCGGCCATGACCCTCACCGAGCTTTCGTCCTTCGATCTGTTAATCCTTGATAATGTACCGGCCTTTCAACTCTCCCACGCAAAGATGGAGAACATTGAAAAATACGTCCGCGACCTGGGCGGCGGTTTGCTGGTGATCGGCGGCGCGCAGAGCTACGGCGCCGGCGGCTACTATCGGACACCGCTGGAACGCATTCTCCCCGTGGACATGCGCCCGCCGGCCAGACTCGACTTGCCCCACGTGGCGCTGCTTTTCGTCCTCGATAAGTCGGGCAGCATGGGCGCCGGGCAGGACGGGAGCACCAAGCTCGACCTTGCCAAGGCCGCGGCGATTGCGGCGGCCGATATCATGAATCCGGCGGACCAGGTGGGCATCATCGGCTTCGACGCCGCGTGGGATTGGGTTCTTCCCTTTCGTCACGTCGGTAAAGGAGAATGGATTTCAGAAAAGCTCGCCGCGCTGCAGTCCGACGGCGGCACGGACCTTTATAAAGCCCTGGTCGAGGCTCACCGTGGGATTGCGGCCAAACAAGCCGCGATCAAGCACGTCATCGTGCTTTCCGATGGACTCACCGATAAAGCGGACTTTCAAGGACTGGTGCAACGCATGGCGCGCGACGGCATTACGGTTTCGACGGTTTCGGTAGGCAATGATGCCGATGTTCAGCTCATGGCCGACATCGCCAACGAGGGCAAAGGCAGAGGCTACGTGGCCTTGGATCCGCAGACGATTCCGCAGATTTTTACCGCGGAAACTCTGCTCATTTCGCGCGATTTGCTGGTGGAAAAATCGCTCACGCCGAGTATCGTCGCGCCGGTGGGCCCGCTCAAAGGCATGAGTCAAAGCAGTTTGCCGCCGCTGCGCGGTTATGTGCTCACCTACCCCAAGGCACGCGCCGAATTGCTCATGAAAGCAGGCAAAGATCCTCTGTTGGTTGCGTGGCGCTATGGCGTCGGTCGCGTGATGGCCTTCACCTCGGATTTGAGCGGTCGTTGGGGAAAGGAGTGGGTGACATGGAAAGGCTTTCCCCAATGGGCCAGTCAGCTGGCGCGCGACACCATGCGCAAGCTTCTGGAGACGAGAATGCGCGCGGAGTTACAACCGGAAGGGGACGCGGTAAGAGTCGTCGCCGATTTGCTTTCCAAGGACGGAAAGTTTCTCAATCATCTAAAACTCAAGACCAATATCGCCGCTCCGAATCAGACCACGCTGGAGCAAACTCTTCAACAAAGCGCGCCGGGACGCTACGAGACGAAGTTCATTCCTGCCCAGCGCGGCATTCACTTGCTGACTCTTTATGCTGAAGGGGGTCCCGGGGAAGCAGCCCTGCCTGTGGCAACCGTTCCTTACATCGCTCCCTACCCGAAGGAGTATCGTGAACTCAAACCCAATATGGCGCTCCTCAGCCGCCTTGCCGAAGAGACCGGTGGGGAGATAGTCGATCCCGGCAAAATAGAGGACGGCGTCGCGCGCCTCTACACCCCGACTCCGGGAAAAGGCACCCGCGGGCAAGAAATCTGGTGGCCGCTGGCAGGTGTGGGGTTGTTCCTGTTCCTTAGTGATCTGGTGTTAAGGAGTGTGCCCAGGCGAGGACCGCGATGATGTTTTCGGTAGCGCCGTTAACCTGTGGCATCTGCAAGAGAACCTTTGGCGAGTTAAGTGGCGCGGCGTGCAAGCAGTGCCGAAGAATCTTATGCCGGAGACATTTCTTCAAAGGCTTCTGGAAGAAACAAACCGGCGTGTGCTCCGAATGCCTGGACAAGAACTCTGCAGCGGAGCCGTCTGCAGGAAAGGTATCTGAGTAACTCTATTTGTCTTGTTTGGTTTAACGCAGTGCCGGCAGGAGCTCGTTTTGTTCGCGCGTGAATTTCGCTAGCGGGTTAAGCCATTATCGGAGTGTTTGCAGGGAGGAAATGATCATGAGTTTACCCGAACACCACAGTGGCATCGTCAATTGTCTCGGCGCGCCGTGGCCGGAAGATTTGTCCCCGGCGTTTATCGATCAACTGCGCGAGCAAGGCGTTGCGGTGGTCGGCTGCACTGCAAATCTTACTTGGGACGACACGCTTGAGAGCATCGAAAACTTCGAGCGGGTAAAAGCGATCGTCCGCGGCCATCCGCATGCTTACGTTCTACGCAGCGCTGCCGATCTCGATCGTCCTGAGCATCGCGGCAAGATCGGCGTGCTGTTCGGGCTGCAAAATCCCAAGGCGCTCAGCGACAGCTTGCGTTTGCTCGACGCATTCTTCGATCTTGGCCTACGCTGTTTGTCGTTGGCCTTCAGCGAAAACAGCTACTACGGCTGCGGCCATGCCAGCGAGGTCGACACCGGGCTGACATCTCTCGGCCGCCAAGCGGTCAAGCGAATGAATCAGCTTGGGATCGTCATCGATCTCTCCCATTCCGGCGACCGCACCGCGCTTGAAGCGCTCGAATTGTCGGAGCAGCCGGTAATTTTTACCCACTCGACCAGCCGAACCTTGTTCAACCGGCCGCGCAGCGCGCCCGATCCCCTGATCGTCGCCGCGGCGAAGAAAGGCGGGGTGATCTGCCAAGATGTGCGCGCCAACACCAGCGTCAGTGAATATGTCGACTGGGTCGACTACTGCGTGAAGCTCGTTGGCGTCGATCACCTTGGCGTCTCTGCCCAGGATGATTTCCACCGTTCGTACAAGGACACGCAACGGATCGCGCCGTACGTGCCGACCTATGCGGCGGAATTGAAAAAACGCGATTGGAGCGACGATCGTGTTTACCGGCGCGCCGGCATCGGCGCCAATTTGCTGGCTGGGGAAAACCTGACGGCGGAGTTTAAGCGACGAAATTATTCTGAAGCAGCGATCGGCAAAATCCTCGGCGGCAATTTACTTCGGATCATACGCCAGGTTCTGCCATAATTATCTGCTCATCGCCGATGATTGAAAATGATCTCGACGTTACGCAGACTGCTAAACAGTCAAAGTAAAGACCTGACTATTATCGCTTTAACAAAGAGCAAAAAGCGGACTTGAACCCTTTCGAACCTGACCCCTTTCGAACCTACAAAATTGAACTGAAAGGAGAGTCGATCAGAAAGAGCAAGAAATGAAAAACTGACTTGCAACTTAATGCACCCTTAAGCTATGAAAAAAACTCCAGCGTCGCTTCGCTCCGACCCCCGGCTCTTTTGCTCCGGATTGCCCGGCCGCTTTGCTCCGGATGGGGTGGCTGTTTGAACGGAATACCCAGTCGAGACTCGAAGCGGGATACGCTCCCTCCTGATCTGATCCAACGAGGTGATTC
>WHTF01000091.1 GCA_009379725.1 Deltaproteobacteria bacterium | reverse complement strand
CTTGGACCCGACGAGTTCGTCAAAGACGTGTTTCTCGACAGCGATACCGACATGATGGTGCTCTCGTTTGTGCCATCGCGCCGTGATGCTGAGCCGCTGACGATCCAGGCTGCGGATGCGGTGCGCCGGATCGTTGACCGCATGGAAGGCTCGCATCGCCTGATGATCCATGGCCGTGTCAACCCGAATCAGCCGGGCGATATCGAGGCCATGGACGAGCTCAAAGAGCGCTGGAAGGTGAGCGCGTGGAAGACCTATACGCAGTGGGGCGTGGACGGCAAGGGCTTCTTCCTGTCGGACGACGTCGGTACGCGCTTCATCGACAAGGCGCGCGCGCTCGGCGTCAAGGTGATCTGCGTGCATAAGGGACTGCCCTTCGGCAGGCAATCCTACGAGCACAGCCAATGCGGCGACATCGGCGTCGTGGCCAAGCGTTTTCCGGATGTGAGTTTCCTGGTCTATCACTCAGGTTTCGTCACCGGAGTCCCCGAGCGCGCGTACACCGGGCGCGGCGCGCGCGACGGTATCGACACGCTGATCCGCTCGCTGGTCGAGAACGGCATCAAACCGAACAGCAATGTTTACGCCGAACTCGGCAGCACCTGGCGCTTTCTCATGCGCGACCCCGATGGCGCGGCGCACGCGCTCGGCAAGCTCGTCAAATACTGCGGCGAGAACAACGTGCTCTGGGGCACCGACTCGATCTGGTACGGCTCGCCACAGGACCAGATCCAGGCATTTCGCACTTTTCAGATTTCGCCCGAACTGCGCGCCAAGCACGGCTATCCCGATATCACCCCGGCATTGCGCGCCAAGATCTTCGGATTAAACGCGACCCGGCCCTACTCGATCAGCGCAGAAGAAGTGAGGAAGCATGCCCGTAGCGACCAGCTCGCCCGCGAGCGTCTCGCCTACCGCGAGCACCCCGAGCCGCACTATCTCACTTACGGGCCGAAGACCCGGCGCGAGTTTTTGAACCTGCTACGCTGGAACGGCGGGTCGCGCAGTTAGCACAGAATAGACGCATGTCTCAATTGTTCTCTTTGCCGCAGGGAGAGCTAAGCCGCCTTCAAGGACTCGACTGCGTGCTCCGCGGCTCTCATGCCGAGCCCGAGGGAAGCCAATAGCCCGTTGCCTGGCAGGTAGCCTTCCAATCCCTTGCCCGAGACGCCCGTAGCGACGCCGCCGCCTGCGTATAGATTGGGGATGATGGAACCGTCAAGGCGCATGACTTGGCCTTCGGGGTTTACTTTAAGCCCGCCTTGGGTGTGGTACAGCGCAACCGCGACTTTGATTCCATAGAGTGGGGCACTAAACGATTCCGCCAAGGTGCGCCCGAAGGCGTCTTTGCCGCCGCTGGCCGCGCGGTTGTAGTCCTGGATCGTTTGCTTCAAGCCGGCGGCGTTGATGCCCAATCTGCCCGCGAGCTCCTCGGGAGTCTGCGCCTTTTTTAACAGCCCCGAATCAAAAAAGCTTGCCAGATTTCTCAGTCCCGTGATGTTTCGATGCAGTTGGTAAATACGCTCGTCGAAGATTTCGTATGCCTGTTTGCCGGGAAGGTCCAACATCTTGATGCCGAGACCGCCGGGATATTTCGTTTCGTCAACGAAGCGCGTTCCAGCAAGATCGACCATGATGCCGCCGGATAGAGCCACCTCGGGCGACACCGCGCGCTTTCCCGGACCGATATATGCCGGGTAGGGTTGGAAGGCACCCATGTTTTCCGTAGCTGCTCCCGCCGCCAGACCCATTTTGATCCCGTCCCCGGTGCTGCCAGGGTGGCCGGGAAACGGAATATCTACCGCCTTGGGTATGTACTGAGACAACAGCTCGGGACTTGCGCCGAATCCGCCGGAGGCGAGGATCACCTTACGCCCGGTGAGGACCCCGTCCTCTGTCACCACGCCGGTCACCGCGCCGCTTGCCTCCTGGCTAAGCGATAGCACGGCTGTCGAGAAGCGCACCTGGATGTTCTTCTCGCGCTCGACCGCCTCGAAGAGAAAATCGGTAATGGTTTTATCTTCCTTCCACGAGTGGGACCGCTGCGCGCTGTGGCCGAAGGGAAACTCGCCGAGATGGAATTCGACACCGGCCGCATCGGTCAAGAAATCAGCCACTCGTCCGGAGGTCGCCGTCAGTTGCTTGGTTAAGGCGGCATCGCTCTCGTTGCTGTTTCTACGCAGGATATCCTGCGCGTACAGCTCAGGATTGTCGGCGATTTTCGCCTGGCGCTGGCAACGGCTTCCAGCAGCGCGAATGCCTCTGGAAGAGAAGGCCGTGCCGCCTCCTGCTTTTTCCGTCTTTTCCAGCAGCAGGACCTGTGCGCCGTTCTTGGCCGCCGCCAGAGCGGCCATGAGCCCACACCCGCCGGCGCCGATGACGATGACATCACTTATGACCGAATCTGAGTTTTGCATCCGACCTCCGAGAATCCTGTCGACTCATTGCGGTAAATAAGACCCAAGCGTTGCTTAACAACATCGAAGGTCCGCGCCGCGATAATCGCCGATGGTTTTGACATGTGACCGATGCGCTCTGAATACGTCTGCTAAACTCGGATTGCAAGGTTTGAACTACGGCACGTCTGAAACATCGCGCAGTCCTCATAATCCTCATGGAGAACCCTTCGCTCACCGATTGACATCTCACTCCTGAATCAAATAGCTTCCGGCTTTGGTTGCCGCTCGGTCAGCTTCCTGAGATCATTGAGCAGGCACAAAAATTTTAAGAACAAGCCCACGCTTTTCAAGGAGTTCAAATCGGATCAGCGAGGAGGTGTTATGGACGTAACCGCAAAAATTGCCCAATTCGTGGCCGGCACCGATTACGAGACCATCCCGCCAAAAGCCCTGGAGAATGCCAAGACAGCGGTACTCGATTGTCTTGGAGTTGCGCTCGCGGGGAGCCAAGAAGAATGTGCCAAAATCTGCGCGCAAATTGCGCGGCAGGAAAATAGCAAGGAGGAATCTACCCTCTATGGACAGGGTTTTAAGTCTTCGGCGCTGCAGGCGGCTTTCGCTAACGGCACGGCGGCGCACGCCATGGATTTCGATCACAGCTTTACGTTGATGGGGCAGCCAACCGCGCCGATCATTCCGGCGCTCTTTTCTCTGGGAGAGTCGTTAGGGTCCAGTGGCCGGCAAATTCTCGAAGCCTATGTGGCCGGCTTTGAAACCACCGCCAAGCTGGTCTTCGCGCTGCGCGATTGGCCGCACGACGGCTGGCATGCCCCTGGAACCCTTGGCTCCTTTGGAGCCGCCACCGCCTGCGCCAAGCTACTGCGGCTCGATCCGTATCAAGTCCAAATGGCCCTCGGCATCACGGCATCCATGGCAAGCGGGGTCGTCTGTAACTTCGGCACCATGTCCAAACCTATCCATGTCGGACTGGGAGCGCGAAACGGTGTCCTGGCGGCCAAACTCGCTCAAGCGGGTTACACGGCAAACGCGGCGGGCATCGAAGCAGCAAACGGTTTCTGTGAAACGTTTTATCGCATGGCGCCGAGCGACGCGCCGATCCGAGAGTTGGGCGAGTCTTATGCTCTGGTAAGCGACGGCATTCGAATTAAGCCCTATCCCTGCGGCGGCCTGACCCATCAGGCTATCGATGCGGTGCTGGAGTTCAGGGCGAAGCATGGCCTGACGGCGGAGAGGGTGGAGTCCATCGACGTGGACGTCATGCAGCACACTTATAATCGAATCGCGTTTCGCGTTCCCGAGACCGGCATCCAGGGAAAGTTTTGCATGGGCTATCTCCTTGCCCGCGCGATCATCGATGGAAAAATTTCTCTGGACATGTTCACGGATTCAGCCGTGCGCGATGCCAATGTCTTGAAGCTTGCGGAAAAGATCCACATGAGACTGGACCAGAGCCTCCAGGCGATTAACGAAGGGAGCCGGCCTTGCCGTGTCACCGTTCGATTGAAGGACGGCCAGACCTATTCACGAGAAGTCCAGCACGCCAAGGGAGGTCCCGAAGTTCCCATGACTACGGAAGAGCTCAAGGCAAAATTTACCGAGTGCGCGCGCCAGGCGCTCGACGAGAGCTCGATTGACCGCGTTTTAGAAACCATCGAGAGGCTGGAGACTCTGGAAGACATCAGGCCGTTATGTAAACTTCTGCAGGCGTAGAAGAAGAGGCAAGGAGGACAGTAAGGCTGACGTGGCCGAGCCGATGATCCCAATCCTCCAAGGCCTTCACCGTTATCGGTTGATTCACGCTCGCGGCTATAGGATCCGGTTGAACCAGAGCATTGAAAGCACAGCCGAAACCAGCGCAATCGCGGCCGCCGCTGCGGAAAACAGCGCGGTGATTTCGGTTTCCTTCTTCTCCAGCACAAACCGGGCGTTCAGCGACGCATAGACCTTCTTCAGGTCCATTGCGGAGCCCGCGTAAAAATACTCCCCGCGCGTCACGCTGGCGATCTCCTTGAGCGTCTCCTCATCGAGGCGCACGCGCATGGACCAGCCCTGAAAACCGATGGTCTCTCCGCTCTTCGTGCCGAATCCCACGGTAAAGACACGAACGCCGCGATCAGCGGCCATGCGAGCCGCCTCGACGGAGTCGGGACCCGTGGTCCTCTGGCCGTCCGTGAGCAAAATGATGGCTGCCGACGCGTAGGAGCCGGGCGGCACCGGCTTGAACGGCGGTTTATCCGCTTTGCGAGCCTGATCGAGCGGCACGCCGCGGGAAAAATTACGTCCGTAAAGCAGCGAGCTCAAATCGATGTCTGCCTCCGGGAAAATCGTCGCCAGGGAGACGATGATGCCGCTGCCGATCGCAGTGGCGCGTTGCAGCTGGAAGCGATCGATCGCCGCAAAGATATCGTCGCGATTTTGAGTGGGCGTCTGTACGACAGACGCCGTTCCGGCAAAGGACACCACCCCGATGCGCACGTTTGCCGGCTGATCGGCGACAAACGCTTTGGCGGCGGCCTGCGCGGCGGAAAGCCGATTGGGCTCCACGTCCGTGGCGCGCATGCTGCCGGAGACGTCCATGGCGAGAATGATGGTTCGCTGTTGCGAGGGTAAGGTGACAACTGCGGCGGGACGGGCCGTCGCGACGATGATCACGATGATCGCAACCAGGAAAAGCAGCGCTGGGATGTGACGCCGGAATCTCTGGCCTGCGCCCATCGCTTCTTTCACCATGCTCAAGCTGGCATAAGTGAGCGCAGCCTTCTTCTTGCGGCGCAACAGGAAAATGTATGCGGCAACCAGCGCCGGCGCCATCAGGAGAAGCCAGAGCATCTCAGGCCATAGAAACGTCATAAGTCCCTCTCAAATGCTTCGGCAGGCTTCCGCCCGCCAATTGGCTGCGCCGCTTGCGCAGGTCGGCGAAGCGCAGAATTGCATCGACAAGATCATCGTTTGTCGACAACTCCAGCACGTCCACGCCGGCCTGGCGGAACGCCGACCGGAGCTCTTTTTCACGGCGTTCGGCCGCAGCCGCAAAGCGCTTTCTGAAAGCCCGATCGTGGGTGTCGACGAATAACTGTTCGCCGGTTTCGGCATCCTGCATCACGACCAGCCCAAGATCGGGTAAATCCATCTCCAACGGATCGTAGAGCCGCACCGCCACGATCTCATGGCGCTGCGCAAGGTGTGCCAGCGGCTCGGCCCAGCCCGGGGTACTAATGAAATCGGAGACGACGAAAACGAGAGATCGTCTCGGCATGACCCGAAAAGCAGTCTGCAGAAAATCGCGCAGGTTCGTAGCGGTTGAGCCGGAAAGCTCGGGCCGCGAAAGCATCCTGTAGAGAATATCGAGCACATGGCGCCGGCCGCTCCGCGCCGGAATCACAGTATCTACGCTGTTACCATAGAACAGCGCTCCGACACGATTGCCGTGACGAGTCAAAAGCCGCGCCACTGCAGCGACGAATTCGGTCGATACGGAACGCTTCTTCACGTGTGAGCCGAAATCCACGGACGAACTCAGATCCAGCAGGAACCATGCGGTCACTTCTCGATCTTCATTGTACACCCTGACATAAGGAGTCTGGAGACGCGCGGTGACGTTCCAATCGATGTAACGAACGTCGTCGTGATACTGATACTCGCGCAGATCGGCCAGATCGAGTCCGAAACCGCGAAACAGAGTTTGGTAATCGCCGTGGAGGAGCCCGTCGAGGCGACGAATCACGGTCCATTCCAAGCGCCGCAGTATGTTCTCGGCGACGGCGGTACGGGGACGCTGCTGAAAAACCCTCATCGTTAAGGCTCTATCTATAGGAGCTCTTCGACAAAACTCAGAACGAACGGCTAAGAACTAAATCGACAATCTTTGACCCGTTTCATGATGAGCTTGTCGAACCATCAATCGCCTCGCGCTTCAATATACTTACTTGCCCAACAGCCAAGAGCAGGAGGTTTCGAGCGCTTAGCTCTATGTTCCTTAATCCTTGCAACTCGCCCGCGCCTGGCGGCAATCTTCTAGGAACTTGCGCTGATTTTGACATGGGCCTCCAGCGGCTTATCGGGAGCCGGTATATGCTGCATGATCCGATGGATAAGCTGATCCGGCGTTATCGCCTCGGCGAGAGCCTCATACGTCAGTACGAGCCGGTGCCGAAATACATCGGGCACCAGATCCATCACATCCTCGGGCAAGACGTAGCCGCGCCCGCGCAGGAACGCCAGCGCCCGCGCGCCCTCAATCAGATGGATGGACGCGCGCGGGCTCGCGCCGAAGGTTACGTACTTCGCCAAATCGCCGACACCATAGCGATCCGGATCCCGCGTCGCGGAGGCGAGCCGCACCGCGTATTGCATCAGTGACGGATCCACATATCCGCTCTGGCACTCGCGCTGCAGCGCGTTCAGTTGCTCGGTCGTGGCCACTGGAACCACATCTTTCGAACTGCCGGTGACCCTGGCGACGATGACGAACTCCTCCTCCTCGGTCGGATACCCGACAATCACCTTCATCATGAATCTATCCACCTGCGCCTCGGGCAACGGGTACGTTCCTTCAGTCTCAATGGGATTCTGGGTAGCCATCACCAGGAACGGCTCGGGGACCCGGTGGCTTTCCCCGGCGATGGTCACCTGATGTTCCTGCATCACTTCGAGCAACGCGCTTTGCACTTTTGCCGGAGCTCGGTTGATCTCGTCGGCCAGGAGAAGATTGGTAAAGACCGGACCCAACGAGGTAGTAAAGTCGCCGGTCTTCTGATTATAGATACGCGTTCCCACTAAATCCGCCGGGACGAGATCCGGCGTAAATTGAATTCTCCTGAACGACCCGCGCATGGTTCTGGCGAGAGTCTTGACGGTCAGGGTCTTGGCGAGCCCCGGGACGCCCTCGACGAGCAGGTGTCCCTGCGACAGAACGGCAACCAGCACCCGCTCCAGAAAATGATCCTGGCCAACGATGACTTTCTTCACTTCATAGAGGATGCGCTCCATGAGCGAGGCGATTTCGCTGCGGTTTGTTTCTTGGTTTTCCATATTCTCCTGCGCGTCGGCGATTTCAATGCCGGTTAAAACGGCGGCAGTCCCACGGCCGCTGCTGCATTCTCGATGGGAACCGCAAACCCAATGCCCACGAAGAAACGCTGGTCTGTAGGATTGAGAATGGCTGTGACGATGCCGACGACCTCGCCCTCTGCGGTCACCAGCGGCCCACCCGAGCTTCCGGGATTAACCGCGGCGTCGAACTGGATAAGGTTCGTCAGCAGGCGCTCCCCCTCTGGGGAGTGAAACTCGCGCCGCAAGCCGGACACCACTCCGGCCGTCACCGAAGGACCGATGCCGAACGGAAAGCCCACCGCAACGACTTGATCCCCCATTGCGAGATCGGCGGTGGATCGCATGGTGGCGGCAATGAGATCGTCGGGAATCGTCTGCGCCTGAAGCACGGCCAAATCGTGCTCCGGCCGCATGCCAACTACCGTGGCGTCGGATTCAAGCCCGTCGGCGAACACCACTTTCACCCGTTTGGCGCCGAGCACAACATGGAGATTGGTGAGGATGGTGCCTTTATCGACAATGACGACCCCTGTGCCGACGCTATTCTCGGTGTCGTTGTCTTTCTCCCCGTTTTCCTCAGGCCCCAAGCCACGCACGCGGACAATCGACGGTCGAATGACCTCGTACGCTTTCGGCACGGGCGATGGAAGGGGGTTGTTCTCCAGCGTGTGCAGCACCGCGGCGCGAATATCTTCCTGGGTGATTTCGCGCGTCGAAGGCGCCATTGCCGCATACGTCAAGGCCAGAAAAAGCGCTAACACCCCCCCGGCTGCGACCCATCGGAGCCGTTCGTGGCGTAGGTAAAAGTTTCGTAATGAAAAGCGGGCCGGCTGATTAACGACTTGAGGGGAAGATCTCTCGCGCGCCAGATTGGGACTTTTCAGCGGCTCCGGACGACTGGTCGGGGTTGCCCCTCCGGTTCTTAATGGCCGGCTGGAACTGTAGAGCGTTACCCTTCTCATAAGCGGCCCATCCGTTCACCCGCTGTGACTCTTCGGCGCATTTTTATAGCGAATGCCGGTCGAGCCAAGGCGGAAGAGATTAATGTCAATCTACCCTACGGCTAGCCGATA
This sequence comes from Deltaproteobacteria bacterium, assembly GCA_009379725.1. Taxonomy (GTDB): domain Bacteria; phylum Desulfobacterota; class Binatia; order UBA9968; family UBA9968; genus WHTF01. The sequence goes on along the minus strand of WHTF01000091.1, from coordinate 7,006 downwards.
TAAAACCCCTCTTACACCAGTTTTTTTAACTCATCTTTAGGGCCGTGGAAATAACGAAAACATCATGCCAACTCCAGATCGGCCCACACCCCGAGGTGGTCTGATGGCCACAAGCTCGGTTGATCCGGCCCGGGCTTGTCAAAGCAAAGACCGGAAGCCAGAACCTTTATGGACGGCGAAACCCAGACACAGGCGCACGAATTCTTCGACGCGGACATTGATAAGATGGGTGACGTACACATCCAGGAATCGTCCTTCGAATTCGACACGGGACACCTGCGCGACACAGTTATGGGCGCGGTAGTCGAGGCTTGCCGTCTCGCTCACCGGGTAGCATGTCAGCCGTCCCTCGGCCTCTGTCCAGGTGGCTTCCCCGGCTTTTGACTGCTGCAGCAACGCGTAATTGATACCGAGCCGATGGGTTCAGCTCAACAGTTGCTTGACCACCCGTGCGAGCTCGAGAAGTGCCGTCCGGCCATCGCCCCGGAAACTTGAGCCATGCATCACAGCCAGAGTTTGTGGTTCCAACGCGGCAAGCCTGTGGAGAGTGCTCTCAGTATACGGAGTATAAGGCATGTCCTTTGCCATCGGACCGGTCAGGTTCGCAAGGATCGCCTCTCGCGCACGCCCGACGACTTCGGACTCGGTCACCGGCTCGGCATCGCCAGGCTGGAAGAACAGATCCGAACACAAAAGTGTCTTGTCAACTTCGTCAAAAAAGAGACCTGCGTCCCAGCAATGCGGCACATGCGGGGTAGACAGAAACCGCAGGCGGTGCCGGCCGGTCTGCAGAACTTCGTTATCGGCAAGCGGACGCGGAGCGCGGTCGGCAAAGTCGTTCACCATGACCATCGCGCCTACAGCGCTGCAAGCCGCCTGCGCCCCCGGAGCGATCTTCAGCCAATCATTCAAGGCACCGCACTCGTCGGACTCAAAGTGGCTAAAGCCAATCCAGCGAACATTGGAAGGATCAATGATCGAGGCCACGCCTTCCAATGTGCTTGAAAACATTTTCTTAAAACCCGTATGCATCAGAAAAGGCTCCTCATCGTTGATGAGGAACTGGTTGAACTGGATGCCATAGTCGGGATGGAATGTTGAGATCCGATAGATGTCCCGCGCGATTTCGCTTACTTTGCTTTGCATACCGTTACTCCTTTTACCCGCCCTGCCGCGCCTTCATATAAGATGGCGCGCAGGAAATCGATCTCGCCGCGAAAACCGGACAACCTCAGCGGATGATACCGCTGGGAATGTAAAACGTCGTTTACCGTGCCTCATCGATTTTCTCCTCGGCTTCTTGTCGCTCCGAGTGATCAGCTTGTAATTCTTCTTGCTGGTTTTCAGCATCCGGTTCATAGCTGAGTTTGATATAGACCGGATAATGATCTGAGCCGAAATAAGCAAGCCGTCTAAGGTCCACCAGTCTAAAGTGATTCGAATGAAAGAAGTGATCTAACGGGAATCGGATGAAAGGATATTTGGCGTGAAACGTATGATAAAAGCCACGCCCGATGCGCGGATCCAATAAACCGCTGATGTCCTGGAACAAATTATTTGTCCGGGACCACGCCACATCGTTCAGATCGCCTAAAACGATAACTGGATCAGTGATTTTCTTTTTCACTTCTTTGCCGACGATGAGCAGTTCCGCGTCCCGCTCGGTGGATCTTCCATGCTCTGCCGGCACTGGCGGTCGCGGGTGAAGACAACGTAGTTCTACTTCTGTCCCCGACGGCAATCTTATTCGGGTGTGAATTGAAGGAATGTCGTCCTGCACCAGGAACTTGACCTGCGGATTCAGGAGCTCAAGTCTGGAGTAGAGGATCATTCCGTAGGCATTATCCTGAGGCTGCTGAACCGTGTACGGGTGCGTCCGCTCGAATTCTTTCAGTTGTCCTTGCCACCACTGATCCGTCTCCGCTGCCACAATGAAATCGGGATCCGCCTCACCAATAATCTGCTTCAACCGTGCCGCGTTGTGGTTATCCATCAACACATTGACAGCCAGTAAGCTCAAGCTTGATTCTTTTCTGGGATTCACGCTCTGTTGTACCTGCTTGGGAGATAATAGCGTGTACGGGTACATCATGTAGCTCTGATAAAAGAGGCATAATAACAAGGAAGCGAGAAAGGCGTTTGAAGCGATGCCGGACTCGCCTCTGAAGGGCAAATACGCAGCGATAACGACAGCCGTGATGATAGCGATCTGCAAGCGTGGAAAATCGAAAACTCTAATCCACCATGCATCCTTTCGTAATAACGGAAGCACGGTGGCCGCTATCATAAGAAGGCCTATCGCGATGAGTACGAATTTCACCGTTCACCTCTCGCTGAATCCGCGTTCAAAAGTTTCTCTATAGATCTTAGCGTAGTCGAGGCGTCAGTGTAACAATCCTGCTGCTGAAATTGACGAGGGATCGCGAGCAATGTCGAATCGGATAGGACGTCTATAACAATCGAAGACGCGCTTCAAAAGTACCATCGATCGGAATACATTCTGCAGTCTGGTCAAAGCAGGCGAGGGTAACCGGCATCTACGGCTTCGGCGCCGCCGCTCATATCGTTGCCCAGGTGGCCAAGCATCAGAAGCGTGAGATCTACGCTTTCACCCGGCCGGGCGATGATGAGGCAAAGAAATTCGCGGTTACCCTTGGCGCCGCGTGGGCCGGCGATTCGAACAAACTACCGCCGGTGAAGCTGGATGCCGCGATTATCTTTGCGCCGGCGGGCGATCTCGTCCCACAAGCTCTGCGCGCGGTCAACAAAGGCGGGATTGTGGTCTGCGGCGGCATCCACATGAGCGACATACCGTCCTTTCCTTATTCAATTCTCTGGGAAGAACGCGCCGTATGTTCGGTGGCTAATCTCACTCGCCGTGACGGCGAAGAATTTCTCGCGCTCGCGCCGCGCGTCCCCGTGCGCACCGAAGTCCAAGCGTTCCCGCTGCAAGAAGCCAATGAGGCTTTGGCACGGTTGCGATCGGGGAGAATTCAGGGTGCATCGGTGCTGGTGACGGACTGAAAGCCGCTGAAGGACCCACCCGAGTTTCTTTCGCTGGTAACTCATGCCATCACTGCCGGAACGTCGGTTTTCCGTTGTGCCGAATATTAGCCTGGACCTCGGCCTTCGCCGGGGTGACGGAAAGTAAGAACGAGGGAGGATTATGGTACTAATCCGGCGTCTGTAAGGGCTCGATTACCTCGCGCGCCAGTATCTCCGTTTGTTCGCGCCACTTCTCGAACGGTCCACATGGACGCATGACAAACTTCGTCGCGCCGGCCGCGATGTATTGTTGGATTCTTTGGCGCACTTGCTCGGGCGTGCCAAAAGCTGTGAACTCAAACGGCGATAGCTCGGGACGTTGGCGAAGCGATTTTTTGCCGGCTTCATAAGCTTCGACCGCGCTGCGGGCGAAATGAAAAGGCAACAAAACGCCGTAGTGATCTTCAGGCACCACGCGGCCGGCTTCGGCGGCGAAACCACGGATGGCCTTGATTCCGTCTGCGACTTCAGCTGTGGAAACACCGGACACGAGCCAGCCATCGCCCAGGCGCCCGGTACGGCGCAACGCCGGCTCGCTGCGGCCGCCGATCCAGATCGGCGGCCCGCCTCTCTGCCACGGACGAGGTGTAATCGTGACATCTTGTAGGGAAAAAAACTTCCCTTGGAAGCTGACGTTTTCTTCGGTCCATAGACGGCGCATCAGAACAATGGCTTCATCGGATCGTTGCGCCCGTTCTTTCCTGTTCACGCCCACGGCAGCGAAATCTTTGGCGTCGTCACTGCCGAGTCCCACGGCGGGGAAAAAACGCCCCTGGGAAATAAAGTCCAAGGTCGCAAGTTCTTTGCCCAGAATGACCGGGTTGCGCGTCGACAGCACCAAGGTGCTGGTGCCGAACTTCATCCGGCGCAGCCGCCCGGCAATATAGGAAAGAAAAGTAATCGGCTCCAGGCTGAACGCCGACGAAACCAGACGGTCGCTCACCCATAGTGAATCAAGGTCGAGGGCTTCAAAGGAGTCGAGCAATTCAAGAATCGCCTCAGGCTGTATGTCGTTGCTTGGCCATTGCCCAAGGGTGATTCCGATCCTGATTTTCATGCGGCGGGATTATTTCCCATAGAGCTTCTTGATGAAACCGCTCTTGTCCAGCTCTTCGACGAAGCTCGCGTCGACGAACTCTTCCGGCTTTCGTTTGTAGACTTCGGGACGGGTCATGGCGACGTATTCGTAACTCGTTTTCATGCCCTCGATGTTCGGGTAGGGGACGGCCAGGCGATGCTTGGCGAACAGCTCCCAGGATTCTTGCGCCAAAGAATCATCGTCCAGTCTGAGAGTCTTTTTGATGACCTTTTTGGCGAGCTCGGGCTCCTGTTTGAAGCGGGCGATGCCCTCGATGTGCGCTCTCATGTAGCGCATGATCAAGTCGCGATCCTGGCGAATGGTGGTGCGGCGTGAGGCGATCTCGCTCCAGGGATAATCCACCTCCTTAAAGAAATCCCACAACATTGTAAATCCTTCTCTCTGGGCCAAAACAAACGCCGGATGAGAAAGAGTCGCGGCAGGAATCTTGCCTTGCTTCAGCGCCAGCAGCCGATCGGCGTCGCCGCCGACCTGAAGCAGCGCGAAGTCCTTATCCGGATTCATTCCCTTCTTTTTCGCCAGGTGGCGCACCAGAAAATCGGTCAATGAACCGAAGGTCGTGACGCCGACTGATTTACCTTTGAGATCCTCGTCTTTCTTGATGTCGGGCCGGACCATCAGCGCTTGCACGACGCCGGGCATCGTATGGCCCAAGATCACCATGTCCGAACCGGCGAGCACCGCGTTCATGACGGTCGGAGTCGCGATCGGAGAGATCGCCACGCTGCCGGCCACCAGTGCTCTGGATGCGATTCCCGAGCCGCTCATGAGCACGACTTCAGCATCAAGCCCATGCTTCTCGAAAATCTTCGCCTCCTTGGTAAAAAAGATGATCATATTGCCCATGCTCACCGCCGGCACACCAACATGAATTTTTTTCAAAGAACGGCTCTGGGCAAAAAGCGACGATGTCAGCAAGAAAAAACTTATGGAAATCAGCAGAGGCAGGAACAGCCTGTGACGAGTCATCGATAACTTCCTCCTGAACGCATTGATCTATTCCGGGATATAGTCCCGACATCAGAATAATGTCAATCACGCTGTGAAAAACCCAGCCTTGCCCTTCGACGTAGCCGGGCGAACGCCGCGGATTTGGAAAGGTTAACGATTTTTCCGTTCGTGCTGCGCTTGTCGAAGCACGCCGAGTTCTTTTAAGGGCCCAATCAACATTGACAAAGCCGATCCTTTTGAATATGTGACAAACATCATGTTACCCAACTTACCCCGCGAGGCGTTGCTGGATTTATGCCGGCGGATGTTCATCATTCGCCACTTCGAAGAGAGCCTGGTACCGCTGCATGATCAAGGCGTCTTTAGCGGCCACTACCATCTTTACATCGGCCAGGAGGCGACCGGCGTGCCGGCATTATCTTGCCTGCGCTCAGACGATTATCTCTTCACCACGCACAGAAACCACGGCCATCTGCTCGCCCGGGGCGCCGATCCCAAACGGCTGTTGGCCGAAATCCTGGGCCGCGCCGATGGCCTTAACAAAGGCAAAGGCGGCTCCTTCCATTCGGTCGCCCCATCTTTGGGATTTCTTCACAGCTCGGGAGTGGTGGCCGGCATCATCCCACTGTCGACGGGCACCGCCTATGCGGCCAAGGCGCTGCAAAACGGCCGCATCACCGTTTGCTTGTTCGGCGATGGCTCTCTGGAAGAAGGCGCGGCGCCCGAGGCGTTCAATCTCGCTTCGCTCTACAAATTGCCCGTGCTCTTCCTGTGTGAAAACAACGGCAAGTATGGCGCCGGCCGCGCCTCGTCCGCGGCGCAGTCAACTTCCATGGCGGCCTACCCTTTGACCGACTTGCCGAAGGCCTACAAAATTCCCGCGCAGCAAATCGACGGCCTCGATGCCGGCATCGTGCATGCGACGATTTCCGAAGCGGTGGAGAAAATTCGCCGCGGCGATGGACCGCAATTCGTCGAAGCGCAAACCGTGCGCTGGCCGGGCAGCGAGACCAACTGGCCGGCGGTGGCGCAAGCCACCGACAGCGCGCTGGCCTGGGATGTCGATAACGTGCCGGAGAAAGTTCGCGAATGGTACCGCACCTGCGATCCGCTGCTCATTTATATTCGCGAATTGGTCGAGGCCAATCACGCAAGCCGGGAAGAGATCGCCGCCATCGAACAGCAGGTTAAATCAGAAATTGCCGCGTCAGTGGAGTTCGCGGTGGCAAGCCCCTATCCAAAACCGGAAGAGGCGGAGCGCGAATTTTTTGCGCAATAATTTTTTGAGAAAGGTTGACAGGCTGCTCAAAAGATCCAGAGGGAAGGCGCGAAGTACCGACGATCGGAGGCGTACTCTTTTCGTACGTCGTAGCGAGGAAATCGAGAGCAGCGCAACGAAGCATATGGGTCTTTTTCAGCAGTCTGAGGACTTTGCATGAGAGAACTACCCTACTATCAAGCCAAATTCGAGGCGCTGGACGAGATCATGGCCGCCGATCAAAGAGTGCACCTGGTCAATGGTACTTTCTTAAGCTTGAGCCCGCACCGTCACGTCTACCAAAACCTGGTAAAGAAGTATCGCGAGCGCATGATCTCGCCGCCGATTTCCGAGCTCGGCTTTTGCGGGCTTGCCACGGGAGCGGCGATGGCGGGGCTGCGTCCAATTGTCGATCTCAGCACCGGCAGTTTCATCTATGAGGCCTGGCCCCAGGTCGCCAATGAAGCCGCCAATGCTTACTACATGTCAGGCGGCCAAACTCGCGTCCCGGTGGTTTTCCATCTGTTCCATGGGATCCGCGGCGGCGGTGCCGCACAGCACTCCGGCAGCCCGCAGGCGATGCTGTGGAACGTCCCTGGATTGGAGATTGTTCTTCCGTCCACGCCGCGCGATGTCAAAGGCCTGCTCAAGAC
>WHTF01000090.1 GCA_009379725.1 Deltaproteobacteria bacterium | reverse complement strand
GGAAGAGGTTTTTCGATCCTCCAAGTGAACTTGCCACGGGCTAGCGCGGTATCGACATTGAGCACCGTGACGTCGCTTACTGGTACGCCAAGCTCTTCGGCGACGATCATCGGAATACCGAAACCGGGAATGGTGCCCATGTCGATCTTACCGATATGCACCGTCACCGAGCCGTCTTCGTTGACTTTCACGATGGCGCCGCCGCCGGGACCGGCGCTCTCGATCCATGAGCCGGTGGCGAGGCCGATGCCCTGGTTCTTGCCAAGAGCGGGCGCAATGAATTGCGCCCCTACCTGTTTGTATCCAATCTTTTCGGCCGCGGTTTTGATCGTCTCGCCGAGCGAAACATCGCGCAGCTTGGGCACGCCGACGATCTTGTCCCCGGCTTTAGGAATGTTCTTAAGGCGGAATTCCGTCGGATCCATGCCCAGCTTGGCGGCGATGGAGTCCATGTGCGACTCCACGGCGAACGCGGCTTGCGGGCCGCCGGGGCCGCGCACCGGGCCGCACACCTGTTTGTTGGTGTAAACGCTGTAGCCCTCGATGTGGCAGTTAGGCATTAAATACCAGCCGCCGAGCATGTTGGTGCAGCGGCCCCCGGCTTGCACGCCAAAACCCGAGTAGCCGCCAGCGTCGTAGAATACTTTGCCAGTGCGTGCGACGATGGTGCCGTCTTTTCTCACGCCGGTCTTGATATACATTTTGGCGCCGGCACGGATGGTCGTCGAGATGGTTTCCTCGGCCTTGTCGAGGACGATCATCACCGGGCGCTTGGCCTTGATCGCCAGAAGTCCGCAGATCGGCTCGACGGCGGCGCCGGAGGTAATGCCGCTACCCTTGCCGCCGAAGCCGCCACCCAGGCCAGCGGAGATCACGCGCACGTTGTTGAGCGGCAGGCCGAGCGTCTTTGCCACCTCCTGGCGTACCGGGAAGGGCGCCTGGGCATTGGCCCAGACGGTGAGCCGGCCGTTGGGCTCCATCTGCGCCGCGGCGATGCGCGGCTCGAGGTACTGCGGGTGGATCATCTTGGTTTCGTAAACTTCGTCGACCACGATATCGGCTTCGGCCATCGCTTTTTCGGCATCGCCTATGCGTACGACGGCATGGCCACAAATATTTTTAAGCCCCGCGTTCGCGGGAATGGTTTTCGGCAGCGGCATGTCATCGTGCAAGGTCGGCGCTTCGGGCCTGGTCGCTGCTTCCGGGTCAATCACCACCGGCAGCGGCTCGTAGACGACCTTGATTGTTTTGAGCGCCTGTCTGGCGATGGCCGGCGATTCGGCGGCGACGGCGGCGACCGGGTCGCCCATGAAGCGGACTTTGCCGCGCGCGAGTATATGACGATCGATGTAGCTGCGGCCGTAACGCACGTTCGGCGCATCGGCGGCGGTCACCACGGCGTGCACGCCGGGCATTTTCTTAGCTTCGCTGGTGTCGATGCTGACTATCTTGGCATGGGCGTACTGGCTGCGCAGGATCGCGCCATGCAATTGGTCTTTGAGCATCAAGTCGATGCCGTAGACACCCTTGCCGACGACGCGATCGACGCCGCCCATGCGGGCGGGGCTCGAACCGATGATTTTCAGTTCTGCTTTGGCCATGACTTAAGCCCTCCCTGCGATGCGATCGGCGGCGAGATGAATCGCATCGACGATCTTGTTGTAACCCGTGCAGCGGCAGATGTTGCCGGAAACCGCTTCTTCGATGTCTTCCGCCGTAGGTTTGGTGGTGCGATCGAGCAGAGCTTTGACGGAGATAATGTAGCCCGGCGTACAGTAGCCGCACTGCACCGCGCCGGTGTCGATGAACGCTTGTTGCACGGGATGCAGCTTGTCGCCATCGGCGAGCCCTTCGATGGTCGTAATCTCGGCGCCATTGGCGTCGGCCGCCAGGGTGACGCAGGAATTGATCGGCCTGCCGTTGTAAATCACCGTGCAGGCGCCGCACTCGCCGGTGTTGCAGCAGAGCTTGCTGCCTTTCATTTCCAACGTGTCGCGCAGGAATTCCAACAGCGACGTCGACGCTTCCGCACTGGCGCTGATCGGCTGACCGTTGATTTTCGTATTGATGGTGACGCTCATTATGCGACCTCCTTGCCGGTGGCGGCTTTCCAGGTTTGTTCCAACCCGCGGCGGGTTAAAGCTTCGACGATCCAGCGCCGATATTCGCCGCTGCTACGCTGGTCGCTGATGGGGCTCGACTCAGCCGCCGCCATTGCCGCCGCTTCTTTCAATAAGGCAACCGTCAGCGACTTGCCGCGCAGCAATGCCTCAGTCTTCGATGCGCGAATCGGCGTCGGCGCCACTGCGCCCAGGCCGATGCGGACATCCTGTAACGTATTCCTCGCCGCATCCGGCGTGATCAAAACCGCCACGCCGACCATCGCGATATCCATGGCGCCGCGCACGGCGTGTTTCAAATAAACTCCGCGGCTGCCCTCAGCCGGAAAAGGGACGTCGATTTCGGTGAGTAGCCCTTTGGTTCCCAGGCTGGTTTTACCCGGTCCTTGGAAAAATGACATGAACGGCTCGGTCTTTTCCCCTTCGGAAAAAGCGAGTTTTCCCTTCGCTTCGAGCACGAGCAACGGCGCCAACGTTTCACCTGACGGCGAAGCGCGGCAAATATTTCCGCCGATGGTCGCGGTGTTGCGGATCTGCAAGGATGCGAACTGATGGGCGGATTCCCACAGCACCGGCAGCTTGTCGCGCACAAGAGAGCTGGTTTCGACATCGCGAATCGTGGCTAAGGAGCCGATGCGCAGGCTGCCGCCGTTCTCCTGGATACCGCCGAGCCCCGAAATCTTCTTGATATTCACCAGGCAACCCGGTTCCTCCTTATATTTGATGTCCACCATGACATCCGTGCCGCCGGCAATGACTTTGGCTTCGTGGCCATGCTTGGCAAGCAAAGATAGAGCCTCGTCTAAGGATTTTGGTTCAAAATAGTCCATGGGTCTCCCCTCGAAAAGTACTGCAGCTGATATTAGTCAATGCGTTTGTACGCCTTCTCCTCGACACAAGAACCAAGAAGACTCAATACGTTTAATGGGCTTCTTAATCAATGGGCGGAGGAGCCGGCGGCCTTTCGTTTTCATAGTCGCCCATCGGTGCCACTGTCAAGGGCAAAACTGATGTCGGCATCCGCTTCTTAAGATGACGGGAGCTAACAAAGTTAGTCCTGCTGCGCTTCCAGGCAAGCTACGGTACCTTTAAAGCATTATGAGCTAGAGCGTTCCAGTGGGTTTTCTGATGAGCTGGCGAATCTGCGCGATGAGATCGAGAGCTTTGATGGGCTTTTGAACAAAGGCGTCGCAGCCGTTATCCAGACACCTGCTTTTCATGTGAGGGAATGCGCTGATCGCGATTACGGGAATTCGGGATCGGGTCGGGTTGTTTCGAATTGCCTTGGCGACGTCGACACCGTCCATGTCGGACAAGCTGACCTCGAGAAGTACCACATCCGGAGCACATTCTTCTATTTTCTTTATAGCCCCCGCGCCGGTCCTGCTAAAAGAGATGGCAAACCCAGCCATTTCCAATTGTCTGGTGAGATAAACGATTTCTTTCGGTTGCTTGTCGACTAGAAGGACGCTTTTTCTCTTTTCGAGTGCCACAATTACTTCCCAGCGCACTCCCGGCTACAGCAACAAGTGTGCCCGTCTATCGCCGCATCGAAACCATTGTCATATCAGTTCAAAAGGATTCATTTCTGCACAACGATCTATGGCTAATGGCGACTACTGTACTTAGAAGAACGCGTCTATCTTACGGTCCGCCCCTTCAAAACGAAACCCGAGGGATCCGTGCATTCGCAGGGCTCCCCTGTGGCTCCTAATCCGTACGGACATATAAATCGGCCGACATTGCACCCTCTCTCCGTAAACTCGCTTTTCATCTTATCAAAAAAACCCGGTTCAGGCGCGGTCTGGCGCCGCGACATGGGTTTCGTCGTCGTACTATTACAGGCGAAAAAGCAGAAACACACTGCGATGCAAATGGCTCGTCCAAACCAACGCGGCAGACATCGATGTATTCTTTTCATTTTTACGAGATCCTACTAACACACAGATCTGGCTTGCCTAATCTCCGATGCTACATGTCTTTTAACATTTCTAAAGCTGAAAGTGCGAAATATCATCTTCTGGGCGGCACGGGTCCCGCCGACACGGCGGATCGCCGGCTGCGCATTTGACAAAGGTAAAGCGCCGCAATAAGGCTTCCTGTATGCTTTTTGGATGGAAAAGAACCAGCTTATGACAGCGGAAATTAAGAACGCCGGCGTATTGGGGCTTGGCGTAATGGGATTCGATATCGCATTTCTTTACGCCATGAAGGGCTATCGGACTGTGGCCTATGACGCCGCAAAACAAGTCATGGAAGCTCTACTTGACCGCCGTGAACAAACCATCGAAAGATTAAAAAAGAGAAATAGAATCTCCGACAAAGAAGCGCAACAGGTTCGAACACAGTTGGTGCCGGCCATGGCATTTGGGGAGGTTGCCGGAGTCGATATAGTCACCGAAGCTGTCTCCGAATCGGCTAAAACCAAGATCGCTGTCTACCGGGCGCTCGGAGAAATTGGCTTCAAAGGCATTCTCACAACTAACACGTCTTCACTGCCGCGCCGCGCCCTGCTTAGCGATGGAAGTTACGACGGCGGCAAATTTGCCACCACACATTTTTTCAACCCGGTTCTCTACACACGCATGGTGGAAGTCGTCCGGGGAGATATGGATGAAAATCGTTTTGCTTCTTTGGTCGCCTTCTTAAAAAGCCTGGAACGAAGTCCGGTCGAAACTGAAGATATTTCTGGATTCGTTTCCAATAGCATCCTTATGTACTACGCCGTCATGGCGCTTCACCTCTTGCAGTCCGGCGCGCGCATCGAACAGGTCGATCAAGCAGCGAAGCAGTTGGGTCTGCTGCCGCCGTTTATCAGCTTCGACAGCTGGAAACCTTCGATCGTCGAAGATGTTACGCGAGTCATGGCCGAAGCCAGAGGCGACACATTTTTAAGGTCCTCGAAGCTCCTTTCAATCCTGGCTCGGAACAACCCGGCTTTCTATGTCGCGCAAAAACCTAACCCGCAGATCTATGATTGCGTTGGACACCAGGATGCTACAGCCGACTCGTCAAGCATTGAGCGGGCTCTGAAGGCTGCCATTTATGTTGCCGCAGCCAGAGTCGTCGAACTGGGAGAGGATCCGATAAAAGTCGACTTTATTTGTGTCGGAGGAATAAAAATTCCCCAGCCGCCCTTAAAAGAGATCGACCACATGGGTGCCGCGGCCGTCATCAAAGATCTCGACGCGGTCAACGGCGCAGTCCCGGAAGCCGGCTTGAACCCGCCAAAAATTCTTGCGGCCATGGCAAAGGAGAAGCAGAACTTTTATCGAGGCGAGCTGGCCAACCCCTGGATCCGCTCTTTTGTCGAACAGCAGAGGTCGCATGCGAGCCATTGACGTCCACGTTCATCCGAGCACGCGCGGCCTGGACACCCACGCCTGCCACTATTTCAGAAGAGAGCTCAACCAAGTCCCACAAACGGCTGAGACATTCGCCGATCTGTATATCAAGCAAGACGTCAGAGCCTTGCTGATCGGCTGGCACCCTTCGACCGTCAGGGAAGGCGCTCGCAACTCCAACGAGCACGTAATCGACCTCGCCGTCAGCTATCCGGATGCATTTGCCGGAGTACTCGCCTCGCTCGATGTCAACGCGGCCAATCTGGATGAAGTTGCACGCTACGCCGAAGGATTGCTGCGCCATGCGAGCGTAAAGGGCTTCAAATTCCATCCGCCGGATCAAGGTTTTTATCCCAGCGATAAAAAATTCTACAAGATCTGGGATATTCTGCAGTCGGGAAACAAACCGGTCATGTTCCACGTCGGCTTTACCGTTCTGGGAGCGAACACCGATGGCGGCAGCGGCATCGCTCTGGATTACGGCCGGCCGATTCATCTCGACACCCTGGCCAGGGATTTTCCGCGGATGAAAATCATCGCCGCCCATCCGGGCTGGCCCTGGGAGCAAGAGCTCATCGGCGTGCTGACGCACAAAAAGAATGTCTACGGCGATATCTCGGGGTATCTCGCCGAACAGCTGCCGGAAATTTTCCTCAAAGCGATCCGCGGCCGCCTCCAGGACAAGGCGCTCTTCGGCACCGACTTTCCGTACGTGGACTTGGAAAAAGCGCTCACGAGCTTCGACAAGGTAGATTTCAAAAGCGCGGCGAAGGAAAGGATCCTTTTTTCCAACGCGCAAGCGCTGTTTCAACTTTAAATAAGTATTTCCCGAGACAAAAGAAGAGACGGAGGTTAGCCACTATGCAAAAGCTTTGGATCATCGGTTTGTATTTCGCTGCCTTGTTGCTATTTTCCCCTGCACCGCCAGCCCAAGGCGCAACGCTATCGCATCTCAGGGTCGGCTACCCGTCGCCCAGCGCCAGCTTTTTCCCTCTGTTCGCCACCAAAGAAGCCGGGCTTTTAGAAAAATACGGTTTCAACACCGAGATGGTTTATGTCCAGGGCGTGCAGCTGGTTCAGGTTCATGTCGCCGGTCAGCTGGATTTTTCGACGATCTCTTCAGTTGTGTATCTCCAGGCGTCGGTCGAGGGCGCCGATCTCATTCAGGTGGCCAGCTCCATAGATAACCAAATGATGAAGCTCATGGTCGATCCGTCCATTTCGAAACCAGAGGATCTCAAAGGCAAAACTCTCGCCGTAACGCGCTTCGGCTCGCTCACCGATCTGTTGATTCGTCCGGTGCTGAGAAACTGGGGATTGGAGCCGCAAAAAGATGTTAAGCTGATTCAGATCGGCAGAATGCCGGATATCGCGACGGCCATCGCTCAGAAATCAGTCGATGGCGGGGTTATATCTTTCCCGACTTCGGTGCAAGCGGAAAAGATGAATTTAAAAACAATGCTGGATTTTGCCGATTCGGGATTGGCCTTGCCGGCGACCACGGTGGTGGTGAGCCGGCGTTATAGCAAAAGCAATCGCGATGTGGTGCTGAGATTTCTCAAGGCCTATATTGAAGGAACGCGGCGGCTTTTCACGGACCGCGAACTGGGCATTAGGGCCCTGCGCAAGTACGGCGGCATCAGCGATCGTGACATGCTGTCAACGACATATGATCTCTTCACCTCCCGCTACATCAAAAAAATTCCAACGGTGAATGTCAAAGGAGTTGAAAATTCGTTAAACCTGATCGCCGAGAGTAATCCCAAGGCAAAGAACCGCAAAGCCGAGGAGTTTATGGACACGAGTTTTATGGAGGAACTGGAGCGCACGGGGTTTATCAGTTCGGTTTGGAAATGACGCGAATTTATGGCCAGCCATAAATTCGCGTCATCCTGAGGAGCCGTGCGACGAAGGATCTGGACCTGGAGCAAGCGGAAAAACAAAAGCAGATCCTTCACTTCGTTTCAGGATGACAACGGCCTGTGGTTGAGAGTCAGTAGGATCGGAGACAAATTAGCGCGAGATTCCACCCACCTCGCATCGGAACTGCCCGATGAGGACCTTAAATGCATAGGATCAAACTTTTTTCGTACGCTGCCCTGATCGCGCTGGCCGTAGCATTATTCCCCCAGATTGGCTCGGCGCAGGAAACACTCGAAAAAATGAATGTCGGTTACAGTGCGCAGGCCGGCGCCTTCGCTCCCATTTGGATCACCAAGGAAGCGGGGCTGTTCAAGAAAAATGGTCTGGAGGTCAACTTACTGTTTATCCCGGGAGGGCCGACTGCGGCCGCAGCGCTGGTAACGGGACAGGTACAGGCGGTCGCGATGGCCGGGCCGGCGGTGGTCAGCAGCAATCTTGCCGGCACGGATTTGGTCATGATTGCCGGCATCGTCAATACCTTCGCCTTTCAAATCATTACCGTAAAGAACATCACGTCGCCGAGCCAGCTGAAAGGCAAAAGAGTCGGCGTCAATCGTTTCGGCACCGCGCCTGACATCGCCATGCGTTATGGCTTGAAGCGGATGGGAATCGATCCGGCCGAGGTAACCATCTTGCAGATGGGCGAACAATCGACGCGTTTGGCCGCCATGAAGGCCGGCCAACTCGAGGCGGCCATCGTACTGCCGCCGATCACCACAATCGCTCAAAGAGAGGGTATGAACATTCTGCTGGATATGTCCGAACTGGGGGCGGAGTACCAGATCACAGGACTGGCCAGCAGCCAGAGTTTTATTACCAAAAACAGGCCGTCGGCATTGAAACTCATGCGCGCTTTTGTCGAGGGCATTCATTTTTACAAAACCCGAAGAAAAGAAAGCATGAATATCATCGCGAAATACATGCGCACCGATGACATGGAAGCGGTCGGCGCGACCTATGAATATTTCGCCGACAAGATCGTTCCCAAGAAGCCCTACCCTACTGCGCAGGGAATCAAGGCGCTCTTGGATCTCGCGGCCAAAGACCGGCCCGAAGCCGCACGGGTTTCGCCCGAACGGTTTATGAATGTCTCGCTGCTGAAAGAATTGGACGAGGGCGGATTTATCGACCAACTTTATAAATAATGCCCGTTCAACAGTTCAAGGTTTCACGTCAGAGTAAAAGGCTTAAAACTGGGCATTTCTGACTTTTGAACTGTTGAACCGTTGAACGATTGAACAATGTTTTTAGCTAAGGAGTTTCTAATGAGTGAATCAGGAACAGAGCGGACTGCATCCCAGGCGTATTTAGAAGTTGCAGCAGCGCACGGCGTCGAATACGTTTTTGGTTTGCCTGGCACCAGCGGGCAGGAGTTTATCGGCACCATCGCCGATCAGGAGCGGGTCCGCTTTGTCCTGGCGCTTCATGAGACGTGTGTTGTCTCCATGGCCGATGGGCATGCGCGGGTTACCGGCCGCCCTTCTCTGGCCCAAGTGAGCACTTTGCCCGGTTCGGCCAATACTGTTGGCGCGCTTTATGACGCCTACCGCGATCGCTCCCCGGTGATCGTGACATCGACCAATGTCGACAGCCGGCTGGCCGGCCGCGATTCACACACCGAGGGTAAAGACCTGGTTGAGCTCACCAGGCAGTTCACCAAATGGAGTGCTGAGGTTCATCGCTCCGATCGCATTCCGGAAATATTGAATCGAGCCTTCAAAGTGGCAGCGACCCCGCCGACCGGCCCGGTTTATCTCGCTCTGCCCTGTAACCTGCTTGGCGAGACGATCAAGGTACAGAATCCAGCCACGGAGCGTTCGCGCATCGTTCCACGCATCGCGGCGGATCCGGAAGCTCTGGCGGACGCCGCCCGCCTGCTTGCACAGGCCAAACGACCCTTGATTGTCGCCGGCAGCGGTATTGCCAAGACCGGCGCCATCGAAGAGCTGATTAAATTTGCCGAACTGCTGGCGGCGCCGGTGGTGATGGAACCGCGCTACTCTTTTCTCAGCTTTCCGACGACTCACCCGCAGAGCTTTCAGATTCCGGAACGGGCGCCGTCCTTCAACCTTCCGCTCTGGGGCGAGCCGGATGTGATTCTTGCAATCGGCTGCCGCCTAATTCGCGAGTATCGGTACCTCGACGAGCCGGTGATGAAGCCCGAAACGCGCTGCATTCATATCGAAGAAGATGGATGGGAAATCGGCAAAGTCTTTCCCGTCGACGTGGGCATCATCGCCGATTCCAAGAGCGCGCTGCGCTCTCTGCTGGAGATTTTTCCCAAATTGGCCGCGGTAACAAACGGCCGCGACGAGCGCCTGGAATGCATCAAGAAAGCCAGAGCCGAGGTGGACGCCGAGCTGGAAGAGAAAGTTAAGCAGGGCTGGGATGGAACGCCGATCAACACGGCCCGGCTGGTTCGGACCATGGATCGGCTGTTGGAAAAAGACGCCTTGATCGTCAACGAAAGTCCGACGAGCAAAGATATCATCATGGCGAATTTTCAGTTTACGTCGAGCCGCTCCTATTTTTCCAATTCCTCCGGCGGCTTTCTCGGTTGGGGTCTCGGAGCATCCATCGGGGCCAAGCTGGCCTCGCCCAAACGGCGCGTGGTTGCCTGTCTCGGTGACGGCAGCAGCATGTTCGGCATTCAGGGTCTATGGACTCTGGCCAAGTATCGCGTGCCGCTGATCGTAGTGGTATTCAACAACCGCGCCTATATGGCGGTGAAGAACCAGTTTCGCGGTTCGGACGAAAGAATCCGCATGGCCGCCGACATGGGCGCGGAACTGGTGGGACCGGACATCAATTTTGCCAGGATGGCCGACACCTTCGGCATCTTCGGCCAAAGAGTGGAACAGCCTGATGCCATCGAGCCGGCCATCAAACGAGCGATGGAGCAATCGGGACCTGCGCTCATCGATGTCGTCATCAGTCAAAATACCAGAAAGGATTGAGGGAGGATTTTGTATGGCGGACGAAGCTAAGGAAGCCTTCAAGAAAGTCGGCCTGGGTTCGGTAAACAGCGCCTATGATATTATCGCGAAACTGGACCCGGAATATTTTGAAAAATTAAAGGGGCTCTACGTCGACGGCACCTTCGGTCGCGAAGGCGCGCTGCCACGAAAGACCAAAGAACTGATCATGGTCGGCATTTGCTGCGCTCTGCTCCGCCCTCGAGGCATCCGGGTGCACAGCGAGCGGGCGCTGACTTTAGGCGCGACCCCGAAAGAGGTGCTCGAAGCCATGGAAGTGGCAGCGATTCCCGGTGGCATGCCGGGATTGTGGGCTGGAGTGGACACCCTTCAAGAGATTCTCAAAACGAAAGGCGAAGAATTTAAATGAGCGAACACCCCGGAGGTCCGCTCGACGGCATTCGTGTCCTGGATCTTACACGGGTTGTGGCCGGGCCATACTGTACGATGTTCCTCGGCGATCTCGGGGCTGAAGTCGTCAAGGTGGAACAGCCGGGCGCCGGCGACGATACCCGCGGCTGGGGCCCGCCGTTTACCGGCGGTGAAAGCGCCTACTACCTTTGCATCAATCGCAATAAAAAAAGTATCACATTAGACCTTAAATCGACTGAAGGCGTTGAACTATTGCGCCAACTCGCCAAGGCCGCCGATGTCGTCATCGAGAACTTTCGTCCCGGCACAATGGAACGGCTCGGCTTGGGAGAAAAGCAGTTGCGTAAGCTCAGCCCGCGTCTGATTTATGCTTCATTGACCGGATTCGGCGCCGATGGCCCCATGAGCGATTGGCCGGGCTATGACCTGATCGTTCAGGCCTGGGGCGGACTAATGAGCATCACCGGGACGCCTGACGGCGAGCCTGTCAAAGTCGGCGTGGCCATCATTGATCTGGTCGCGGGCTTGATGCTCGGCAAGGCGATCACCGCGGCGCTTTTCGCGCGCGAGAAAATCGGCGTCGGGCAACGGATCGACACCTCGCTGCTCGAAGCCGAAGTGGCGTCGTTGATCAACGTCGGCAGCAACTATCTGATCGGCGGCAAGGTTCCTAGCCGGTGGGGCAACGCTCACCCTAACATCGTGCCGTACCAGAACTTTAGAACCGTCGACGGTTATCTGGTTCTCGGCGTCGCCAGCGAGGTAATCTGGGGGCGCTTCTGTCAGGCCATCGACCGCAGTGATTTAACCGACGATTATCGCTTCGCCACTAATACGAAGCGTGTCGAAAACCGAGGGGAATTGATCGCCATCATTGCCGAAGTTTTCATCCGTCGTGATAACGAGACGTGGCTCAAGCTGTTAAATGACGCGGATGTCCCCTGCGCGCCGGTGCAAACCATCGATAAAGTTTTCCAGGCACCGCAAGTCTTGCACCGCGACATGCTGGTCGAGGTCGAGCACCCGACGGCGGGAAAGGTGCCCATGGCGGGAATTCCGGTGAAGTTTTCCGTCACGCCGGCTTCGGTGCGTCTACCGCCGCCACTCTTGGGTGAGCATACCGGCGAGGTTCTAAAGACATGGCTCGGAATGAGCGATGAAACGATCGAAGAGTTTAAAAGAAAGAGCCCTGTATGAAAGGCAAGACATTCGAAGAATTCCTTCCAGGAGAGCGATACGAAACCGGCCGGCGCACGATCACGGAACACGACATCATCCAATTCGTAACTCTCGTCGGTCTCACCGAGCCGCTGTTTTTAGATATGGAGTACATTCGCAATGAAAGTCTATACGGCGATCGCATCGCGCCGGGAAGTCTGACCTTCGGCATGGCCGAAGGACTGACCGTGCAGACGGGACTCATACACGGCACGGGTATGGCCTTTGCCGGTCTCGACAAGATGCGCTTGTTCGGCCCGGTCAAAGTAAATGACACGATTCGAGTGGAGATCGAGGTGCTCGATACCAAACCGGTGCCGGCGCGTGGAGGTGGCATCGTTCGTTACCGCCAATGGGTGAAGAACCAGCGCGGCGAAACCATCATGGAATATGACGTAGCGCGGCTGATTCGCGGCGCCGATGCCGGGAGCAAAACGACTGAAACGAGGTAAGCGGTTGACCCAAATTTCAACTCCAAAGTTTGGCATTCTCCTACCTACGCGCGAAGTGATTCTTTCCGGGCGTGCCGATCCCGGCAGTATCTATGATCTCGCAGATCGCGCCGAGGCGCTGGGGTTTCACTCGGTCTGGGTCGGCGACAGCGTGGTCGCTAAACCGCGCCTCGATGCGCTCACCACACTTGGCGCCGTGGGCGCGCGGACACGGCGCATCCGCCTGGGCACGGCTGTCTACCTCGCCGCGCTGAGAAATCCCGTCTTGGTCGCGCATACGGTTGCCACTCTCGATTGGCTCAGCCGCGGCAGGGTTGATCTGGGCATCGGCTACAGCCGGCCCAACGATCCGGTTCAAGAGCACGAGTATAGAGTTCTCGGGCATGATCCCGCCAAGCGCATCAAGATGAGCGAAGAACTGGTTCAGATCATCCAGCGATTGTGGCGGGAGAACGACGTCTCTTATGCGGGTAACTTTTCCAACTTCGATCATGTGACGGTGGAACCGAAGCCCGTGCAAGCCGGCGGAGTGCCCATCTGGCTCGCGTCCAACAATATCGAACCGGGTCTCAAGCGCGTTGCCCGGATGGCCGACGGCTGGCTTAACAACATTACGGATCCGAACGTATACCGAGAGTGTCTGGCAAAAATTCGCAGCTATGCGGCCCAAGGCGGCCGCGATCCGGAGGCTATCGAACCAGGTTTATACTTCACGTTGGCCGCCGGTGGCACAGAAGCCATTGCCGAGGGACAGACCTTTTTGTCGCAGTACTACAACCGGCCTTACCAAGCCGTGGCCAAAGCGATGCTTTGCGTCATGGGCAGTTGGGAAGAAGTAATAGCCCAAGTTAACGCCTATTGTGAAGCCGGAGCGCGAACCATCATCTTGCGTTTTGCCACGCGCGATCAACTCGGCCAGCTCGAGGGCTGCGCCGAGGTTTTGCGCCGGCAGGGTTATCTCGCCGGTTTATAATCTCTATGGGTCAGATTCCCCGCAGCTCCCTGCGTAAAATCGGCCTCAGGTTTTACAATTTTCGGTTCAAATGTGACTTATGGCAACGGAAAACGATGGCTCACGCCAAGACGCAAAGCACGCCAAGCTCGGAGAAAAAAGAGAACATGTTTTTCTTAGCGCTTTTGGCGTCTTGGCGCGATAAAATGTTAACGTATCTCTGTTCTTTTGATACCCCGCAGCTTGCTGCGGGGTTTGTCGAACACCCAAGGAAATTGCTAAAGTAACATTTCGATGATCCACTTCATCGGAACGTAAATCATTGAAGGCGAAAGGAGAGATGGATGGCATTATTTTATGAAGACTTGATCGAGCCGACGATCGTCAAGCAGGTGTCCAAACAGGTTGCCTATTGTCGATGTACGCGCAGCAAAAACCTGCCCTTTTGTGATGGTTCTCATGCTGGAACTAGTATTGTGCCTCGTGTTCTGGAATTCGATTCACCGACGACGATAGCCATATGCCGTTGCTGGAAGTCGAAGGATCACCCCTACTGTGACGGAACCCATGGGAGATTGGTTAAACCCAAAGAGAGACCTGCCAGAAAAGGACAAGAATAAAGTTTTAAATCTAAAGGAGGAGACGCTCATGGTCGAGATGAAAAACCCCATCAAGGAAGCAGACGCTCATCCGGAGATCCGGCATTTAAGCCTCTGGAGAACCGAGCTGGCTTATGCCTGGGTAATTAATTGCGAACCCAACGTTCAAGACGACATGCACTACCACGAAAATGACGACCATATTTTCATGGTCATGGAGGGAGAGTGCACCGTCCGTACCCCGCATAAGGAATTTGTCCTCAAACAGTTCGACACCGTCATGCTCGAGTCCGGCGAACCTTATCAGCTCTGCAACACGGGTAAGGGAAGATTGTTGCTGCTCGGCGCTGGAAACGCCGGCGTCAACGGTGTCGCCAGGAGTAGAGTACCGGCAGTCGCCAGTCATCTACCGGTATCGGAGCCGATCGTCGCTTAACTCCGCGGCAGCCCCTTGCTTTTACGAGTAGATGGCCGTTGTTTTGAGCTTGTTCAGTCATGCCCCGACCGTAAGGTCGGGGCATGGCCTAAGCACGTTCAAACGCTTGAGCAGTTTGTGGACTGCGTTGAAATGTCATCTTTGGTCCCCAACTCACAAACAAATTTTCAGTCTGAAATTTGTAGAACAATTTTCCCAAATTGTTTGGCTTCCTCCATGCGCCGCTGAGCTCCGGCTGCTTGCTTCAAGGGAAAAATTCGGTCGATGATTGGCCTAATCCCGGAAACAGTCAAAAAGCTTATTAGCTGGCGAAAGTCCTCCCGGCTGCCTAGAGTCGAACCATAAATTTTCAAGTGTTTTGTGAAAATTGCCGACAAGTCGTCACGCGGCTGGCCGCCCGCGGTAGCGCCGCAGGTCACGAGCCGCCCGCCGCGCGCCAGAGCAGCCAGACTCTTTTGCCAGACCTCGCCGGCGACGCAGTCGAGTACCACGTCGACGCCCCGACCCTCGGTCAGCTTGCTTACATCGACATTGAAATCGCTCTTGCGATGATTGATGCCGTGATCTGCGCCTAAATTTTTAGCCCGCTCCAACTTCTCATCGCTGCCCGATGTGACGATGACGCGGGCGCCGATTTTTTTCGCCACTTGCAGGGCCGCACTGGCGACCCCACCACCGATGCCAATAATCAGCAGGGTTTCGCCGGGCTTCAATAGGGCGTTGGTAATCAGCATACGCCACAGCGTGATGCCTACGAGCGGAAATGCCGCGCCTTCTGCGAATGAGAAGCCCGCGGGAATAGGGAAACAGTTCTCCGCCGGTAATTTCACATACTCAGCATAGGTGCCGTCTAATTTTTCTCCCAGGGCCTTTACGTGAATACACATGAAGTCTCGGCCGGTGCGGCAAAATTCACATTCACGGCAACCCGTGAAGGGATAAAGGCAAACCCGTTCGCCGGTTTTTACAGATTTCACATCCGCATCGACTTGCACCACTACACCGGCGCCGTCAGCCCCCAAGATGTGGGGCATCGGTATGGCCATTCCAGTGGCGCCAAGGCGTGTCCATATGTCAATATGGTTGAGCGCCGCGGCTTTCAACTTGACAATGACTTCGCCCGGCCACGCTATCGTAGGTTCCGCGGTATCTTCATAGCGCAGTTGATTGCTCCCCCCATGTTGATGTATTCGAACCGCCTTCAAAGTTGATTACCTCTTAAAAGTTTAGAAACTTTGACAAACTAAGCCTGCCGGCCGTATCAAATCCCGTTCGGCGAGGCGTCGGAACGGGAAGCAGTGCGGTCTTGATAAGATCGGGAGTGAAAGAACGGCGATGATCTTACAGGTACACCAGATATTTTAAATAGCTAACAGAGGAGCCGGAGGCGAGCAATATCAGACGAGGTCGAAAAGGATTGACGATCGCAGTTGAGACGGGAAAGCTTCCGCCTCTCCCCTTCTCAGTCTATAGGACCTGAGAAGAGCGAATCAAACGGGAACAATGGCTTTAT
>WHTF01000008.1 GCA_009379725.1 Deltaproteobacteria bacterium | reverse complement strand
CGGGTGACCAGCGTTAGCTTGTCGCGATTCTTGGCGCGGCAATTTTCGTCCGGCGCGACACCCGCTTCTTTGAGCCATTCCAAAGGCTAATAAATCCGTCCCATCTCCGCATCTTCGATAATATCGCGGGCAATATTGGTCAGTTGCATAGCGGTTCCCAGGTCAGCCGCATGCTTGAGCGCCTGTTTGTCGCGCAAACCCATCACGTGCGACATCATCAAACCGACGGTGCCCCCACCCGATAACAGCAAAGAGCGTCAGGTCCACGAAGCTATTGTAGCGTGTGCCGCGAGCATCCATTGCCATTCCTTCGAGCAGTTCGAGGCATAATGGGCCGGGATCTATAAATAGGATTGGTCTTGCGCAACGCCGCAAAAGGCGGAACGTGTCGCATCCGAAAGTCGCTGTAGCCGCTTCTCAACATCTTCGCTACTCTCGTCTCCTCCCGCCCGGTCCACCTGATCGCTGCAACAACGGCACCAGCCGTACACCTTGCACCAGATCGTGCTCTTCGCGATCCAGATTTCCAGTTCCCGCGCATCGGGCAACCTACTGACCGCGGCACAGAATTGTTCATAAGCTTCAGGCGTGCTGCTGTTTGCCGCGCATGCCCAAACCCACGACTCAAGAATGAGATCGAAGGATCTCAAGTTGTGTCGGCCGGCGAATCAGGACGTAAGAAACAGCGGTCGAGAAAGACTTGGCAGCGCACTCCCAGCAAAGGAGCGTCTAGCGGAACGCCTCGGTTTGGATGATATATCTGCAGTCGAGGATCTTCTCGAACTGTCTTACTTAATCCAGCGGCGGAGCTGATTTCGAACGGCGGCAAGAGGATACGCGGTCAGTTGGTAACTCTCGGCCATCGTCTGATCGGCGATACGCTACCCCGGTTCTTGCCACTAAACAGTGCCTGGCATGCGCCGACGTCGAGCCGCGTTGCCCAAATCAAAACTTGAGTTCTTCAAGCTCTCCTCCATTTGGCACTGGAGAAAACTCCATTGCTTGATAATAATCCTTCGGGTGAAATCCCCAACGTATTCGCCAGACGGATGACGACATCCACCGAGACATTCTGCTTTCCACCCTCCACTGCGACGATGCTTACCCGTGTCAGTCGCGTCGACTCAGCCAATTGCTCCTGTGTCCAACCTTTTTTGCTGCGTAAGTCGCGCACTCGGCGCCCCAACCCAGTCAAGTATTCTTTCAATACGGCTTTCAGCCGATCGGCATGCAAGAGCACGGCGGCGATCTCGAGCCCCTCCAAGGCGTCACGAGCGGCGGCGCATTTGCCATCCTGCGGCCACTCCCCTCCCACAATCGCCTGTCCGCCTAAAAGAATCTTCGCGTATCCGCCAGCGTCGACAGTTCTTCAACCAATTCGCGCGCATACTCAATGCCCTGCTTTGTCCGCACCGACAATCCAACAAGTTGCGGCCGCCTAAGTTTGACTGTATCAAAAAGCGCCGGCGTGGGAACATCGGGCCCGAGAAAATCGACGGACCAGCCTTTGATTAGAACAAGTCCGCCATCATTCGCGCGCCGATGCAGTGCGGTTCTCCCTCAACGCACGAAACCAATACCCGACAGGGCAATTGGCGCTCGTCATTAGCGTACATGCCGCGGAGCCGGTCCATATGCTTCAAGACCAAATGCGAAGCGAGTTTTTCCAGGCCGATACCGATATCGCCGTCACACCATAGCTGTCCGACACCCGCCAAAGCCGGCGTAATCAGATGTAAATAAATTTCTCCCAGCGAACGTCGCGCAATCAACATCTCTTCAATAATTCGGAACGCAGCTTCATCATCGCCGTTTAGAAGAGCCTGCGCGTAGCGCCACTGCCGCTGAGACAAATCGTGATCGTTTGCCGTACGGACCATGATTAACCGCCAACACCAATGCTATGGAGCGTTTGCCTGTCGCCATGGGTCAAAGATTCAAAGACTGCAACGCCGGCAAGAGATTCGGATACCTAAACTGATACCCCTGCTTTAACGCTGCCTGGGGCACGGCCCGTTGGCCATTGAGCAGCATCTCGGACATCTCGCCCACTAATAGCGCAAGGACACCAGCCGGCACAGTCGCCCACGAGGGGCGATTGAGAACATTGCCGAGTGTTTTAGAAAACTCCGCCATGGTGACCGGATTTGGCGCCGTGGAATTGAAAGCACCGCGCGCATCGTCATTTTCCATCAAGAAAAGCAGCAAGCCCACTTGATCCTCGATGTGAATCCAAGGCATCCACTGGTTGCCCGAGCCCAATGGGCCGCCGGCGAAAAATTTGAACGGAGGAACCATTTTGGCCAGCGCGCCCTTGCCTTTGTCCAAGACTATTCCCGTTCTGAGCAACACGACCCGCACACCGTCAGACTCCGCCTTTTTTGCCGCCGCTTCCCAGTCGACGCAGACGCGCGATAGGTAGTCGTTACCGGGCGCGCTTTCCTCGGTGATCTGCTCATCGCCGCGGGGTCCATAAAAGCCTACGGCTGAAGCGCTGATGAGAAATTTCGGTTTATTTTTCGCTTTGGCTATGGCGCTCACCAAAGCTCTCGTAGTGTCTACGCGACTCGAATGAATTTTCTCTTTTTGAGCTTCAGTCCATCTTTTCGCGGCGATCGGTTCGCCTGCCAGATTGATGATCCCGTCTGAGCCGTCAATGGATTGCTCCCAGTTACCGGGGATTCCGGGCTTCCAGGCATGCCATTCTTTCTTCGTGACATTGGCTTCCCGAGGCAGATTGCGGCTCAACAAGATAAGTGAATGATACTGGCTCCAGAGACGATCGGTGACCAGTGATCCAATAGACCCGGTGGCTCCGGTAATGACTATTTTCATATAGGCGACCTGCTAATCTCTTACGGTATATGTTAGTTATAATAGACTCTGATATACTAAAGAACTTCCGCATTACAAGCCCAAGCTGGGAATCAGCGCGTGTCTGTTGGGCAATGCGGTAAGGTTCGACGGAGGTCACAAGCGAGATGTTTTTTTGACCGATACTTTCGGCCAATACGTGGAATGGATTTCTGTATGCCCGGAAATGGAGTTAGGTATGGGCGTTCCGCGCGAGCCGGTGCGGCTCGTCGGCAATTCGCCGAGCCTCGCATGATCGCCGAGCGTTTCGGTAAAGACTTACGCAGGCAAAAACAGTCAGAGCACTGGTTGAGTTTCACACGAGTCACAAGTTCCTGCTGCTGGCGCACAGCGAGCAGCACTATCGCCGCATAGGGCGACTAGGCGGCAACCGGGCAGCCCTCGGTGACGCAGTCTTATGAGACCTACGGCCGCGGATTCATGGATAGCTTGATCGTGCACGCCAGCGCCAAAAAACACAGCAACGTGCTCGAGCACATGATGGGTTACTTTTCCAAAGAGCTTTCCAACACAAAGCGCCAGGAGTTAATCGAGATCATCAGCGACTTCCGAAGACAGCTCGTTCCGTTGATCGTACCCATTACTTTGATGCGCCACTACGTGAGAAAATACGACGTGAAGTACCTCCAAAATCAAATTTAATTTGGAGCCCAGTCCAAAGGAGTTAATGCTGCGTAATCACGTCTAACATGCGCCGCCGATCAGGCCGCCACGAAAACCCGACTAATGAAAACTCATCGACTGCAAACTCGGCTTTGGCTGCCCCAGCCGCGCGACCGAATATTTCAATTCTTCGCCGACCCGTTTAATCTCGAGCGGCTTACTCCCGACTGGCTTCGGTTTGAAACACTGACAAAGCAAACAACCGAGATCAGAGAAGGCGTATTGCTCGACTATCGGCTGCGAATCCGCGGCTTGCCGATCAGGTGGCAAAGCCGGATAGCCGACTGGAACCCTCCCCATCGTTTTGTCGATCGACAAACCAAAGGTCCTTATAGACTATGGGTACATGAGCACACATTCGTCGAAGATAAAGACGGCACTCTGGTCGGCGATGATGTTCAATACGCGGTGCCGGGCGGCAGGCTCGTGCAGAAATTCTTGGTCGCGCCCGATTTGGACCGGATTTTTAAATATCGCCACCAGGTCCTGCAGACGCTATTCAATCCCGGAAATAAAGCCGCTCGAGGAGTCGACGCGGACCCATTTTAGCAGCCGCGTTTTTCCAGAGCCGAAATCCGGTCGATGTAAGCTTTGCTGTTGAACTTGCGCGATGTGCCGTCGTACGTCGCGCTCATGCAGGTGCAACGTATTGTCCGCTCACGGTGCGCTCGAGTTCAAGGAGTCATAGCTTGAATTATAGCGCACAAAGTTAATCGCCATGCTGCATCCAACAGACCACGCATTAACCGTCCGGGTCGGGAACTGCGATTCTTCGCCTTGTAACTCGCGAATCAAATTCGAACGATTCCAAATCTTGCACAACATGCCCTCAATAAGTGAACTGGTTCGATGATCTGGACAGATTAGCGCATCAAATTTCAATCTGATACAACTCGTATGAATCAAAACTCGTGGGCAAGCCCTGCTTGGCGCGCATGAGTTTTGGCCGGCCGGTTAGCCGGAAGGACTTTGCTTCCAGCGACGGATTGATTGGTTATTGCGAAAAAACCGTAAACCGGCTGTCGATTTGCCGTTTGGCTTACTAGCCAATAAATCAATAAAAAAGAATTGGTACTGCCAAAATGCGATCATCAGTCGTCTCGCTCTTGGTCCGCCGACGGGCCGTTGCCGAATGCTTTAAGCTGCAACTGCCCCTCTTTGTCCTTCACCAGCAATTCCACTTTTCTTTCGACTTCGCTTAACTTTTGATTGCAATATCGGACGAGTCCGACTCCCTTCTCGAAAGCCGCCAGCGAGTCTTCCAAAGAGAGATCTCCCGACTCCAATTGCTCGACCACCTGTTCCAGATCTTCCAAGGCCGCTTCGAACTTTATTTTCGGCGGATCTTTGGTTGCCATACTATTGCTCCGTTTCGCTTAACGCTCGATTCAATTCACGAATGTCCTTCGATTGACCCATCGAGAGCTTATGAATCAACTCGAAGGGATCCACTCGGGCGCTACCCAACCGCGCTCCCCAGTGCAGATGTGGCCCTGTCACACGCCCGCTCATTCCCGACAAAGCAATGACATCTCCGCGACGCACCATGGCGCCGGCTTCGACTTTGAATTCCGACAAATGAAAATATGTCGTGTACAGCCCGCCGCCGTGATTCAAAACCACACTTTTGCCGGCAAAAAAATAATCTCCCAACAAGACAACCCGGCCATGGTTCGCCGCGCGCACTTCAGTACCGATGGGCGATCGCAGGTCCGCTCCAGAGTGAGGCGCGCGGGGCGTGCCATTGATGATGCGACGGTATCCAAACGATGATGAAAACTCCTGAGAAACCGGCCGTATAAAAGGAGCTTCCCATAGAGGGGCCCATGTAGTTGAAAATGCGAGGCCGAAGTCGGCCCGGTCCCTGCGAATTCGTTCCAGTGTTTCGGGGCTCAGCTGATCGAATGCTTCGGCCACGGTAAACGACTCCTGGCGGAATGACTTGGCCACGGTCTTGAGGATAACCTCGGCTTCGCGGTAAACGCCGGCCTGGTTCGTGGCTTTGATTGTGATCTTCGACACACCTGGTTTGGCTTCCAGGTCGGCCCCGACGATAGCCGAAAACGACGCTGGCCTGCTCGGATAAAAATGGATAGTCTCTTTCCCCCGGCGCCCTTCAACGGCGGATAAGTCTTCTCCAAAAACTTTCAGCTCGACGATCTCACCTTGCAGAATCTCCACGTGCGCCGGCAAGCGCAGCCGAAACAGCTCCACCGCAGATACGTCGCTGCTGGACAGATAAATGGCAAGGAGACCGATGACAGTGCAAACAGCGCTCATATCACTCCTTCCCTTCGACCCGACAGAGTGATTTACCTTGCGCGAACGTGACCCGCACCCGATCGCCGACGTTTAACGAGTCCGCCTCCTTTACGATAGCCTCGTCCGGCAGTCTGTGAGTGATACTATAGCCGCGGTCGAGCACGGCCAACGGGCTCAGAGCGTCCAATCGACCCGTTGCGCGCGCCAAGCGTTCTCTTAATCGGCAGAGCCGATCCACAAAGCGCCGCTCCAAATCGAGCGAAAGGTCGTCGAGGCGTAGTTGCTTCTCACGCAGCTTACGCCCGGGGTCCGCTAGTCTTTTCACGAGGCCGCGGCAAATTTCCCGGGCCATCTCCAACTTGTTGTTCATGCACCTGAGCAATTGATCGTGGATCATTTGCAATTGATCCAGCAGATCGCTTTTGCACGGGACCACCATTTCCGCTGCCGCCGTTGGCGTCGGCGCCCGATGATCCGCGACAAAATCAGCGATAGTGAAGTCAATCTCATGGCCGACGGCGGAGATCACCGGCACCGGACATGAGAAAATTGCCCGCGCGACGATCTCTTCGTTAAACGCCCAGAGATCCTCGAGAGAGCCACCGCCCCGACCGACGATCATGACGTGAATGTCGGTTTTGACTAACTCCGCAATAGCTGCGGCAATTTCTCTAGCGGCGCCCTCGCCTTGAACTTTGACCGACCGGACAATGACGCGACGATCGGGAAAGCGATCTCCGATAATTCTTAGCATGTCTTGCAAAGCCGCCCCTTTATCGGAAGTAACAATGCCGATGGTCTCAGGTAGGAAAGGCAACGGGCGTTTGCGCTCATCGGCGAACAACCCTTCCCGGGACAACTTCCGCTTTAGCTGCTCAAAAGCAAGATAGAGCGCGCCTTGGCCTCGGGGCTCCAGCGATTCAACATAGATCTGCAGATCCCCGCGCACCGTGTAAAGACTGACACGGCCAAAACATAAAACTTCCATGCCGTTCTCCGGCAGGAATGAAAGTTCCTGGCCCTGCCGGCGAAACATCACCGCCGAAATTTGACTCTTATCGTCTTTGAGGGTGAAGTAACAATGCCCGGAAGGAGGAATACGGAAATTGGAAATCTCCCCGACTACCCACACGCCGTCCAACTGTTTTTCCAGCGTCACGCGAACGATCTGGTTGAGTTCGCTGACGCTGAGAAACTTAGGGCTTGAGTGAGCGAATAACGGTAGATCCGCGTCTTTCCTGATCACAATCTGATTCCGTTTAGCTGCAAAGAAATTAGCCCTCCGGTGGAGGGCTAATTAAAGATCACAACCAAACACTATCGGGAAACGAGAAGCCTAGGCCGCCTTCTTCTGGACGATTTGTTTGAAGACGTCCCAACTCTTGAGCAGATCCAAAGCACGCTTGAGCTGAGCGTCATTATCTATGGTTTCATCGCCGGTTGGCGCCGAAGACGGAATTTGCTTCTCTGGCTCCTTGTCGATCTGCTCTTGCTTCTGCCCGGGAGTTTGCTGTTTATTTTGCAAATGGCCGGGCAAGTTTTCCTCGCGCAAGCTAGGTCTCTTCTTGTCATCAACCTTGCCCTCTTGCTGCGGCGTACTCTCGACGATGATGTCCGGAACGATTCCGGTGGCCTGGATCGACCGACCCTTGGGTGTAAAGTAGCGCGCGGTCGTCAAACGCAGCGCCGAACTGTCGTCTAAAGGTAGAATGGTCTGGACTGAACCCTTACCGAAGGTTTTCGTGCCCAGTACTATCGCACGCTTGTGATCCTGCAAGGCGCCGGCGACAATTTCAGATGCGCTGGCACTGCCGCCGTTCACCAGGACCACTATTGGAAAGTCCATTGTCGAAGCATTCTTTTGAGCAAAGAATTTCTGTTTTTGAGCTTCAATACGACCATCGGTGTAAACGATCAAGCCGGAGTCCAAAAATAGATCCGTGATGCGAACCGCTTGCGTCAACAAACCGCCGGGATTATTCCTCAGATCAAGAACGAGTCCCTTCAAGCCGTCTTTCTCTGTCGCGAATTTCTCGATCGCCTTCTGCAGATCGCGGTCGCTACGCTCTTGGAACTGCGCCAGTCGAATGTACCCATAACCTGGTTCCAGCGTTCGGTTGCGGACACTTTGAACACGGATCGTGTCACGCGTCAAAGTTAAATCGATTAACTCGGGAATTCCCTCCCGCTTGATCGAGAGATTGATTTTCGTACCTTTGGGACCGCGCATTTTCTTGACCGCGTCGATCAATGTCATGTCTTTGGTAAAATCATCCTCGATTTTAAAGATCATGTCGCCGGGCTTGACTCCGGCTTTAAACGCAGGGGTGTCCTCGATCGGCGACACTACCGTCAGCACACCATTTTTGACGGTGATCTCTATACCAAGACCGCCAAAGCGTCCCTGAGTATCCATCTGTAATTCTTTATAGAGATCAGGCGTCAGATATGCGCTGTGAGGATCCAGAGAAGTCAACATGCCATTGATCGCACCGTTGACGAGATCTTTCGTCTCGACATCCTCGACATAATTTTTCTTTACAATGGAAAGGATATTAGTAAACGTTTCAAGTGTTTCGTAATCCTGTCGCGGCACTGCCGAAACATTCGGCACCCATTGCCCGGCTAGAAAAAATCCTAAGGCAATTCCGACAAGTAGAATTGAAAGACTCACACCATGCTTGGTCACCATTCGCATAGGATGTTACCTCATCAGTTTGGCCACAATTTTATGAAATCAATACTATATCAACCAATGCGAAATAGCTAATTATCTTCTGAACCAGGGCGAGGGATCAATTGATCGGCCGTCCTTGCGCAATTCAAAATAAAGTTTCGCTCCTGCCAGCGAGTCGGTATCCCCCACTAGGGCTACCGGCTCACCTCGTTTCACCAAATCGCCATTTTTTTTTAGAAAATCAGACAAATGTGCATAAACAGTATAATACCGGTCGCCGTGGTCAATAATCAACATTTTGCCATAACCGGAGAATCGGTCAGCGAACACAACTTTGCCTTTATCAACGGCCCTAATCTCCTCCCCGACCGGAGCCTCGATCTCTAAGCCTTTACGAAATACCTCGGCTGAAAACTCGGGGTGCTTGGTCTTGCCGAAGCCGCCGATCACTTGCCCTTTAACCGGCCAGTCCAACTTTCCTCGCAAGGCTTCCAGTCCGTCACCGGACGGCGCTTGTCGAGTTTTATTCGCTGATCGCCGGGCAATTTCTTCCATCATTTTCTGCAGCCGTAACGCTGCCTGCTCCAATTCTTTTAAGGCGCGCACGCGAGACTCTTTTTCCTGTCTGATGCTCGCGAGTAGCCGACGCTTTTTTTGCGCCTCTTTCTGAACCGCCTCTTTGCCCTCCGCCAGTGCGCGTCTCTGATCGTCAACTGCGTCTTTTTTTCGGGCCAATTCTTGCGCGAGCGTTTCCTGCCGCGTCGCCTGCTCGCTCAGCGTTTGCACCAACTTCCGGTCGAATGCCACGGTGGCTTGCAAATAATATTTGCGCTTGAGTAAAGACGTTAAAGACACATCACCATTCAAGATAATAAACGGGCTACCACTGCGATGCCATCGGTAAAGAGCGCTAGCCCGTCTTGCCAAATAATCCTTTCGCTCCTCGAGCGACTCACGGAGCCGCAACATCTCCGCTTCTTTCTTGTTCATCTCCGACAAAACGGATTTAAGTTTCGAGCTTGACTGCTTTAATTCCTTGTTTTTTCTTTCCAGCTCGCTCTCGACTTTGTCCAACGATTGCACCACCGAACCTTCTTTTTTTCGTACCTGAGAAAGACCGCGTTTTTCCGATTCGATTTTCTTCTTGATACCTTCCAGATCGCGACCAGCGCTCGCTGAATAAGCCAATGCCGACGCTACCAGTCCGCTGATAAGCCACAGAGCGAAACCCGCTAACCTCGCCATGTCCTGAGAAACCTCCTTAGAGAAAACAGGCTTCCCATCCCCCCCAGAAGCAATCCGATAACGAGCAGGAGCGCGATACTGTGGGGATCAAGAAACCGTATTTGAATCATTGATCCGAATAACGGAAAAGCTAAGAAAAAATGCTGCTGCAAGAAAAGATAAAACAACCAGAGACCCAGCAATGACAACCCTCCGCCGATTGTTCCCTGGAGCATGCCTTCAAGAACAAACGGCGCCTGAATCAGCTCTTCCGAAGCACCCACCAATTGCATAATTTCGATCTCTTCTTTGCGCGCCAATAGCGCTAGCCGCACCGTGCTGCCAACGATAAAAAAAGTTGCGACAAAGAGAATACCGCCGAGTACCCACTTGGCCCATTGGACCGCGAGCACGATCAAACTCAAGCGCTCGACCCACTCTTGAGGATACTCAACAGCCGCAATTCCCTCAATTTTTTCGAGCCGGCTGGCAAGCTCTTCTACCAGCGGCCCGCTGCGAGACGGTACCTTTACGGCAATTTCGAACGAAGCGGGAAGCACATCGACGGGAAGACCTTCGAGAACGGCAGACTGCGCCCCTAGCGCAGTTTGAAAGTCTCTCCATGCTTGCTCCTTAGAAATGTGCCGGACATGTTCGACTTCAGGCAAAGACTGAATGCGCTCCAGAATCGACTGAGCTTCGTTACTCGCAACGTTGGTATCCAAGTAGGCGTTAATCTGAACCTGATCCCCCCATCCCTTGAGCAGATGCTGCAGGTTTTCTTGCAGCAAAATGAAAACACCGAACACGAACAACGACATGGCCATGGTGCCCGAGGTCAACACGTGATTCCACAGCAACTCCCACAAGCTGTGCCGCACGCGTCGTCCGACAAAGGCGAGCTGCGACCACTTCAAGATGCCTTCGCCCCCGTGACTCTCTCCAGATCGTCGACTAAACCGCCTTGGCGCAGCGAAATGATTCGGCTGCCGTAACGCTTGATCAACTCCAAGTTGTGACTCGCAACAATGAGGGTAGTTCCCGTTTCACGCATTTTTAAAAACACCCGCATGGTTTCCTCTGCCATCACCGGATCGAGATTTCCGGTCGGCTCGTCGGCCAAGACCAGCATCGGATCGTTGATCAATGCCCGCGCAATGGCCACCCGTTGTTGCTCACCGCCGGAAAGCATCAACGGTTTGGAGTCGTATTTTCCCTTGAGTCCAAGTTCCCTGAGCAAACGATACGCCTTGATATGCGATTCTTTACGAGACATTCCCACTACTTGAGCCGCTAACGCGACATTTTCCAGCACTGTCAGCCGCGGCAGCAATTTAAATTCTTGAAAAACTAAGCCGATGCGCCGCCGCAGTCGAGCGACTCCTCGTGTGTTCAAGCGCGTCACATTCTGGTTATCGAAGAGAATTTGTCCTTCAGTCGGCTCTTCCTCGCGGAAGAGGAGCTTGAGTAACGTGGTTTTGCCCGCGCCGCTTGGACCGGTAAGAAAAACGAATTGACCTCTATCGATCTGAAGGCTGATGTCGACAAGCGCCGGTGAGTTGGACGGATATGTTTTTGTAACATGAAAGAGTTGGATCATGGGGACTGCCAGCGACAAGCAGTTGAATCTATTGCCAACTCGGCGAAAAGCTTGACATGGATTAGGGTGGTTGTTACAGTTGCCAAAGCGTTGAATTTATTAATTTATCTATAAAAGATGTTAACCAAAGTTACAAGCTCTCGGGAGGCAGCGTGAATATGCAGCAGCAGCCAATCGAAAAGTTTCGGATCGTATTGATTAAACCGTCTAAGTATGACGATGACGGCTATGTCATTCGCTTCTGGAAAGGGGTTCTTCCGAGTAATACGCTTAACGTTCTCCATGGCTTAACTGAAGACGTCAAACAGCGACGCGTCTTTGGCGATCTCCCCATTGAAGTCACCACCTTCGACGAAACTGCTGAAAAAATTCCTTTGAAACAAATTATCCACTGGGGACGCGAACCTAACACGCGCCTGCTGGTTTGCATGGTCGGCGTACAGACAAATCAATTTCCCCGCGCTGTGGATATGGCGAGGATACTCAGAGCCGAGGGAATCACCGTCATTATCGGTGGTTTTCACACGAGTGGCACGGTCAATATGTTGGGCGAGCAGGAGCCCGATATTCAGGAACTGTTCCGCGACGGGATTTGTGCGGTCTCTGGCGAGGTCGAAGGCAAGTGGGACATGATCCTAACCGATTTTCTCCACGGCGAACTTCAACCGCTTTATAGCTTTGCCCAGGATCTACAGAGTCTTGTAGACATCGAGGATTCGCCGCTGCCGAAAACCAGCGCGAAAACCATGGAGCACTTCGCTTATCCGAGCTTCGGCACGGCCGACACTTCGCGCGGCTGTCCTTTCGCATGCAGCTTCTGCACCATCATCAACGTTCAGGGGCGCAAGATGCGCGAGCGCAGCCCCGAAAGCATTGCGGCCATGATCCGCAAGAATTACCTCGAACATGGAGTGTCTTTTTATTTCTTTACGGACGACAACTTTGCCCGCAAGAAACTCTGGCGCGAAACTTTCGAAGAAATCATCAAACTTCGTGAGGAAGGTATTGACGCTACCTTTATGATGCAAGTTGACCTCGCGAAGAAGCCGAAGGAATTTGTTAAACTGGCCGCGAAAGCAGGTTGTACTCAGGTTTTTATTGGCATGGAAAGCGTTAACCCGCAAAATCTGCAGGCTGAGGGCAAGAAGCAAAACAAGGTTGAGGAATATCGTGAAATCATACAGGAGTGGCACGCCTCCGGAGTCGTAGTTCACACCGGTTACATCATCGGGCTTCCCTGGGATTCCAAACAACAAGTGCCGGAGGATATTCGTTTTCTGATGGACGAAGTCGGCCCCGATCAGGCGTCTTTCTTCATGTTGACTCCGTTGCCAGGATCGCACGATCACCGTGAGATGAAAAAGCGCGGCGACTGGATGGATCCCGACTTCAATAAGCGCGACTCCTTCCATGCGACGATCAAGCATCCGCTCATGACTGATCAGGAGTGGACCGAATGCTACGAGAATGCTTGGAAAACCTTTTACAGCAAAGAGTACATGATCAAAGTGTTATCGAGATGGACTGATCATCCAAAAAGTTACTGGAATTTGATGTCGATTTTCTTCTGGTACAAGAACGCAGCTTTGATCGAGAAACAGCATCCGATGGTTGCCGGCTTCTTTCGCCTCAAAGACCGCAAAGCGCGACGACCTGGCTACGCCGTCGATTCGCTGCCCGTCCACGCATGGAAGCGCGCCAAAGAAATCACGAACCTGTTTATCACCTGGGCCAAATTCCTTAAGGAAATGGAAGAAGTTTGGCTGCAAACGAGGAAGAGGAGCGAAACTGAAGAGCGATGGTTGGAACAGATTCAAAAAGTTCAAGCCGACGTGTGGCAGGCTTTAAGGATCGGCGAGCTACAGAAGCTCTACAACAATGCCAAAGAAACCCTTCCTGAACGGGCGCGATCGCTACTTGAACCCCTGGAGGAGCTGTCATCGAGAGTTCTTTATGACCGGGCCGATCTCAACCGTTTTCTAAAACAGTGGGAAAATTTGCGTCACAAGATCCAGGAATTGCGATTGGGCGAAACCGATGCAGCACGGCATTGGTTAGATGAGATGCATAACCTCCAAGCCAACATCCGCCTGAGCGACCGCATACATGAGTGGCAGGAAGCTTATGCCCGGCTGCGAAATTCATTGCCGGCCAAGGGACGCCTGAGTTTGATCAGATTCGACGCCAACAACAATCGAGTAGTTTATTCCCGCCAGGAATTGCAGCGGACCTGGACGCAAACCATCACCCATACGCGCCAAATGAGGTTATGGCAAATCCGGCCCTGGCGCTTGACCAGAGCCATGATCGAGGATTTCTCGCTGACGACCTCTTTTGCCGCGAACTTCAGGGCCTTCGCGCGGCATTAAGACCGAGTGTCCGCCGAAGAAAGTTCAGCCGAGTTCATCTTCGCGTTTGTTATCTGTTAGTGAATCTGAGTTGATCGTTGCTTTATCGATTCGATCTGCGCTTGTATAGTAACG
This sequence comes from Deltaproteobacteria bacterium, assembly GCA_009379725.1. Classification (GTDB taxonomy): domain Bacteria; phylum Desulfobacterota; class Binatia; order UBA9968; family UBA9968; genus WHTF01. The sequence continues at coordinate 54,688 of WHTF01000008.1, read as the reverse complement.
ACGTCATCGGCGCCGGGAGCCAACCTCAAATATTTTTCTAGGTCTTCCACAGCCTTCCCATAACGCTCCAGCTTCATATACAACATCCCCCGGTCACGGATTTCGCGCGCCGACACAGGATCAAGAATCACTAGCTGCTCAACTATGGACAAAGCTTTCAGCGGCTCACTTCCCTGTAAATAGATCATTTTGAGGTTGCTGAGCATGCGCCGTAGAATTTCACGCTTTCCTGTTGCAGCAAGGTAATTCGGTTGAAAGGACAGCTGACTCCCATAGAGTCGCTGCAGTAGCTTGTCGAGATCTTTCCGTATTAGGATTTCTCCCTGGTTGAACACGTCGATCACAATTTCGTCATCGTCATCTTGATATTTGACCAGAAAATGGCCCGGGAAGCCTACCCCGCTTAGTGATAAGCCGACCCGTCGAGCGATCTCCATATAAAGAACCGAGAGACTAATCGGAATCCCCCTCTTTCGCTCGATGACGTCGTTCAAATAACTATTTTTTGGATCGTAGTAATGATCACGATTCCCTTCATAACCCAGCTTTTTGAAAAGAACCGTGTTAACGGCGGCAATAATGCGGTATGGATTTCTCTCGTCACCGAGTCGGTGTTCCACCGCCTGTCCCAACCGGTCCAGCTGGGACAGGCAATCTTCGATGTCGAGGTGTGGATACTCGCTCTTGGCAATCGCCGCCGCCGCATGGCCCAGATCTATTTGATCCTCAGGACAATCTATGGCGCGGCGAAATATGTCGTAAAAATCACTGGCCACAAATCGATTGCGTTTTACCGTGGCTCTGAAACCACGTCGACCAAAGCCGGCAGTTGTTTCTCTTTCACATATTTAAGCGCTCTCTCAATGGCCGGCCGCAAATCGCTGGTTCGGCGGATCGGACCTTCCGCGTGTACGCCAAAGGACTGTGCCATTTTGGCGTAGTCCACTTCCGGATCGTCCACATGAGTGCCGATCCCGGCGTTTTCCACGGGGCGTTTGCGGAACTTGGCCACTTCGATACCATGCTCTTCGGAATTGTAGAAAGACTGGTTATTGTGCAGCACGATCAACAGTGGAATTCGATGTTTCGCCGCAGTCCAAAGGCAACTCGACGTCATGAGCAAATCACCATCGGATTGAATATCGATGGCGACTTTGCCGCTCCCCTTGAGGGCCAAGGCCGCGCCGATGGCTGCACTAGCGCCATAGCCGACGCCGGCGCCGCCACTGGCACCGAGATATTGATTGGGTTTGGTAAAGTCCCACAAACGGCGCGCCCAGCCGTTGGAAGTTCCATTGACTAGTATCCAATCCTCTTTTTTGATCACCTCACCCAGGTCGTAGGCCAAAAATGCGGTGGAGATGTCCTGCAGGGAAGCTTTGGCTTGTGCGTCGGCCAACCATTTGGCGCGCCGGCTCTTGTGTTTCTCGCCGAGTTCCTTGCGTCTTGCTTCGATGACCGAATTTTTCTTCGCCTCGGTGCCTAAGAGCTCACGGCACAGTCGAGTCAATTCCGGCACCGCCACCGAGGTGTCGGCGGTCAATGGTACGTCGGTGGGTTGCAAGGCCTGATAATCGCCGGCCCAAGAGCGCACCAGCATGTCGTGCATCGAAATGTTAATGATCTTCACTGACGGAGATGTCACGTAGATACATTCTCGGGTTTGTTTGCTGACGGTTGTGATGGAGCCATACAGATCGGCAACGTCGAGAGCTAATATCACATCGGCTTTTGGCAGGATCTCTCTCGCTCCATCGGTCGCGTCCAACGGATGGTTGGTCGGAAAATTAAAGCGCGCTCCTTTATCGATCACGGGGATCGCCAGAAGCTCGGCTAATTCGATCAGTGCTGGCACGGTTTTAGGGTTGCGTCCCAGTGTGTCTGCAACAATCAAAGGTACTTGGGAATTGACCAATAACTCCGCGGCTCGCCGCAACGCATCCGGGTTCGCCTGCGCGGGTGCCGGTGGCCCATAACGGCTGACATCGGGAAGGTCAACCGGGGTATTAATCGATTCCTCCTGAATGTCGGCGTCATAGTTAATATAAACAGGTGCCATCGGTTCAGTGGTGGCGATCCGATAACCGCGGATGAAGGAATCGGGTACGTCGGCAAGCGTATAGGGTTGATCGTCCCACTTTACGTAATCGCGCACTTGATTGCCCTGCACCAGCGCGGTATGGATCCAATCGATGCGGGGGCGACGCCGTTTAGTGTTCATTGGACCCGTTCCGCCCAGCACAATAATCGGCACCCGATCGATCCAGGCATTGAAGATCGCCATGCTCGCGTGCTGCAAGCCGACCATGTTATGAACAATCGCGATCATCGGTTTACCTTTCGCTTTGGCGTAACCGTGAGCGATGGCCACCGAAAACTCCTCATGGCAGCAAAAAATCACTTCCGGCTTGTAGTTACCGCCATAGTTGACGATAGAGTCATGGATACCACGAAAGGTCGCCCCGGGATTGAAGGCGGCATACTCGATATCATGGGCCTTCATGAGATCTACGACCACGTCCGAGCCATATTGTGGTTGCTTCTTTTCTACCCTGCTTTCGGCTTTGGCCACTGTGTGTCTCCTCCTGTTTTCAGCTCAAATTAGAATAAATACACTCATGCGCCTATCACTTGCTCATCTTTGACGCAAGGCGCCCATCTTTTAATAATCCCTTTTGGTAAAATAGCTCCAGCACATCCAGAAGGTTTCCTTCCCGAATTCCCTTCTCCGAAGTCGTGCGGACGTCCAACTCAGCGATACTGCTAAGCACCTTTTGAATCGCCGGCGCCAACAAGGCACTCATTCCATGATGGGCATAGGTACGCTTGAGCTCGTCCATCTCTTCGGCACGCCGGGCTGCGTGAATACGCAAACCAATGATGCTGGGACTGACTTTATCCAGCAGGCCGGGAAAGCTCTCTTCGTAACGGTTGACGATCTCGTCCAAAAGGCCGAAGCTCTTCGCGCCCATCAGCAGTTCGACAAACAGGCCCTGCAGTCCTTTGGTCAATCCGGCATAAACAACTTTAAATGCCGACGCCTGTGAGGTGCCAGCCCCAAGAACCTGCACCGTGAAACCAAACGATTCGAGCTCAAGGATACGAGAGGCCTGCGGTCCCGAAGCATAAACCACTGCTCCTTTGTCCATTTTTGCTGCTGAGCCGATAATGCAGCCGTCAACGAACCTCACGTCGCCTTGACCGAGGACCGTATTGATTTTTTCCGCAGTCATCGGCGAAATCGCATTGGCATCCAGATAGAGCAGGTCTCGACGATTTACTTGCGCCGCAGATTTGGCGATTTTCGCAGCAATCTTTAGCGCTGCTGAAGGAACGACAATCGATACGATTAGATCGGCTTCCTGGCACAATTGCTGCAATGATCCGGTGGATTTCACGCCAACATTTTCCGCTCGCTTCCGTGTAACCTCGCTGCGATCCCGAGCGTAGGTCAGCACCTCGGCACCGTGCAGATTTAGCAGTTGCGCCCAGTGGTAACCCATCTCGCCAATGCTCATGATGCCGATCTTTCGAAAAGCCACGAGTCCCTCCTCATGCCTTATTTGTTTATTTCGCCTTAAATGACGCGCTACAAGGCGGTCTCTGGGAGCATTTGTTGATCGCACACGATCAGCAGCGCGTAAAACCGCAATCAATCAAGCTCTATTTGGCACCTAACTCCTGCTGACGCGAGTTGGCCGGCTCCCTCTATGACATATTGGTGAATTTTTTTAAAGGATAATTATCACTTCTGATTCAACTCTAGCTAGCTGGAAAGATTTTCGAGCTTAGTATTTCAAACGGAAATTGTGGTCAACCGAAAGATCACCAAAGGATTTTCCACCGGGCTTGAGATGGAAGAGAAAACTTCGCTCAAGAAAATAGCCGCAATCTTAATAACACCCGGAATTTTAGGTGACTAACGAATCGGACGATGGGGCCGAGAAAAAGCCGCCGACTGGGAATTGCTAGCCTATGGAATACAATAGCGCGAACATTGGAACACGTAAAAATTCATACCGACAAGACGGGCTTATCGTCTTGTCGGCAAACAGATTGAGCGCCTATTTGAGAAAAGCTCAGTCAATGCGGGATCGTTCGCCAAGACCCAATGTGCTCCGTGCCAGTAAATATCCCAATCCAATGCCGATGAGGCAGGCTTGAATCGGATACCTGCGAACTAACCCTGCAATGTCTCCGCTCACGTCGTCAAGATCTCTGTCGTGGAAATAAGAACGCGCTGTTTGCACTCCACTAGTCACTGCACTGGTGGCGTCGCTCGCCTTATGCGAGACAGTTGCGCCAAATTCGTCTACCTTGGCTTTTAATTTCGAGGCGCTCTCCCCAGCAGTGGCGCCCATTTGGCCATATTCCGAAAGGCGTCGCTCGACCTCTTGTTCAGCCTGTTGCCGCGTCTGGCCATATCTTTCTTGCACGACTCCAATGAGCTTATCTTTTTGCCCACCGACGCGATCAAAGTCATCATCAGTAAGCCTGCCCCACCACGATTTGAGCGTTCCTCGCATTTGTTTCCATTGCCCTGAGAATACATCTTGGTTCATCGAACTTTCCTCCGTCGTTCTATTGATCTGCGGATGTGTAAGATTCCGCCAAAGTAAATACGTGCGCAAAGGATATGCCAGATTCGCGCATCGGCAATACGTCGCATTCAAACGATTTCTTCCGGGGCATGTCCAATGCTCGCGACGGCTGCCGCAAAAACTGTCCCATCCGCGGAAGTTTTCAGAAATCGCGTGCCAGACAACTAGATGGCGAACAATGGGTTGCCGGGGTGGGAAAGCTCTCCTCGAGCTTTTACTTAGCCGTAAAAGATTAGCGACTCGAGCTGCGTTACCTTTGTAAAACGATGTTTATCTCGGGACGAGAAAAATATGCTCATCGTCTTCCTGTACAAACATCCTCCCGGTTTTCAAGCACAGCGTCTTGTGGCCTCCAATAGCCAGAAGCTGTGGAGGCTGTGTTTTTCCTTTATAAGTCTCACCAATACTCCGCTTCTCAGCCGGACCATCATCGAGATGAAGCCGAACGCGCATTGGATGCTCGGCACCACATTCACTACAGAGTACGTGAATTTCGTACTGAGGCATGATCAATCCACCTCCTTTTCTACCACTGTGACCGATAGATTAGGAGTGCTCAACATAAACAGTAAGAGAAATCCGAAAATCTCATCGACAATGCACCCTTGGTCTCTCGCATAGCACCTAAGTGAATACAACCATGCTGCTGAATCTGAGTGAGGAGCAGCACGAAGTTTCGAGAGCGCCTAACTTGAACCTGACGTTCCATCGAAGCTCGGCACAACATCTAGAGAAAGCAGCACACAATGTTAGCTGCACTCATGGTGCCCGGAGCCGGACTCGAACCGGCACGAACCTTTCGGTCCTCGGGATTTTAAGTCCCGTGTGTCTACCAATTCCACCATCCGGGCGCTGATCAAAGCGACACCTTCATTTCCTTAGCATATTTGCGCGTGCCATAACACGGAAGGTTTTTCGAAGATGCTTCTCGAATTAGAGCTGAACCGTTTAGACAAACAACGGCGCAAGGACCAGCGTGATCGTGGCCAGAAGCTTGATCAACACGTGCAAGCTCGGACCTGCCGTATCTTTAAACGGATCGCCCAACGTGTCTCCGACTACCGCAGCTTTATGAGGCTCAGAGCCCTTGCCACCGTATGCGCCGGTTTCAATATATTTCTTGGCATTGTCCCAAGCGCCGCCACTGTTATTCAAGAAAGTTGCGACGAGGATACCGGCAATGGTACCCACCATTAGAAATGCCGCCACCGCCTCGGCACCGACGCCGAAAGCGCGGAACACTAAACCGACGGCAATGGGCATCGTCACGGCGATGACTCCGGGAAGGACCATCTGTTTCAGCGCGCCCACTGTGACAATGTCGACGCAACGGCGATAATCGGGTTTTACTGTGCCCTGGAGAATGCCTGGGTTCTCTTTGAACTGGCGCCGGACCTCGTTGATGACAACGAAAGCGGCTTTACCAACGGCGCGAATCGCATACGCGGAGAAAAGAAAAACCAACATTGCCCCCAATAAAGCACCGACGAATACTTCTGGCTTGGCGATATTGACGGCTTCCAACGGATGACCGTAGTGAGCCACCTCATCAAGATAGGCCGAAAACAGCAAGAATGCGGCGAGGGCCGCCGATCCGATGGCGTACCCTTTGGTCAACGCCTTGGTTGTATTTCCCACTGCGTCGAGCCGATCGGTCTTATGACGGACCTCCTCCGGCTGCCCGCTCATCTCGACGATACCGCCGGCATTGTCGGTGATCGGACCAAAGGTGTCCATGGCAAGAATATATGCGGCTGTGCCCAACATGCCCATGGTCGCTACGGCGGTGCCGAAAAGACCAGCGTTCTGAACACCGCTATTGAGTCCCAAATAGTAAGAGGAAATGATCGCTACCGAGATGACGAGGACAGGCGCCGCCACGCACTCAAAACCCACGGCGATTCCTGCAATGATATTGGTAGCCGGTCCGGTTTGAGACGCCTCGGCAATTTCTCTAACCGGACGATATTTATACTCGGTATAATATTGCGTTATGTAAACGAAAGCTTGGGCCATGAGAATACCGATGACGCCGCACAGAAAGAAATAAAACCATGCGTATTCGGCTTCCGGGTATTTTACAGGATCGACTGAAAGAAGCCATTGAGAGCAAATGAAAAAGCCCACCATAGCGAGAGCGCTGGTTACGTAATAACCACGGTTCAAAGCCTGCATGGCATCGCCCTTCTCGTCGGTTTTGACGATCATGATACCGACGATGGAAGCGATCAGCCCGAGGGCGCGGGCTACCAATGGAAACACAATTCCCTTAATTCCGAAATACGGATAGAGCCCCACCCCAAGAATCATTGCGCCGATATTCTCCGCCGCGGTGGATTCGAACAGATCGGCGCCACGACCGGCACAGTCACCGACATTGTCGCCCACAAGATCAGCTATAACGGCCGGGTTGCGAGGGTCGTCCTCGGGGATTCCGGCCTCGACTTTACCGACAAGATCGGCACCGACGTCCGCCGCTTTCGTAAAGATGCCGCCGCCTAACTGAGCGAACAAGGCGACAAAAGATGCTCCAAAGCCATAGCCGACAATCGTAAACGGAATCTTCTGCGGATCGTGTCCAAGAAACTCGAGCAATGCATAAAGGCCACCCACCCCGAGCAGACTCATCGCGACAACAAACAGTCCCGACACCGCGCCGCCGCGCATTGCGATACGGAGCCCCTCGTTGAGGCTGGTGCGCACTGCGGAAGCGGTTCTAATATTTGCTCGAATCGAAACCCACATGCCAACGTAACCGGCAATTACGGAACAAAGTGCGCCGAGGACAAAGGAGAGAGTCGTCCAAAAGGCCATTTGCACCGGCGAAACTGGATCTGCCGGGCTGGGCGTGCGAACGTAGGCGTAAAGAAAAAAGATTACCAACGCCAACACAGCGGACATAAAGATAATCGTCCGGTTCTGCCGGGAGAGAAAAGCTTCGGCGCCTTCTTTGATGGCGTTGGAAATCTCTTGCATCTTCGGCGTACCCGTGTCGCGCGCCAGTACCCACCGGGCGAGATACACCGCGAACACCAGCGACAAACAACTAATGGCGATAACAAATGAGACCATCACTCCTCCTCATCCCTCTTGATAATAGATAAAACAGGACTTATTCCGATTTGCGCCAGATATATGCGACACCGATGCTCAAGAAATAAAGCAGCACCATCGGAACCGCCAGTAATAGTTGATTAATAATATCCGGCGTCGGTGTTAAAAACGCCGCAAGAATGAATATCACAATGACCGCATAACGAAAGGACCGGCGCATGAAGCGGTGATCCCAAATTCCTAACCGCACTAAAACAAATGTAATAATCGGCAATTCAAAGGTTATTCCGAAGGCCAATACCATACGAAAAAAAAAAGTAAAATATTCGCCTAAGCGGATCGCCGGGGTAACGCCCATCGTGCCATACTGTTCAATAAAATAGGAAAACGCCACCGGGAGCACAATCCGGTAACAGAAAAATGCGCCGCCCAAAAAGAATAGAGTGGCGCAAACGACAAATGGGACAACTAACCTGCCTTCATTACCGATGAGACCTGGTCGGATAAAACGCCAGATCTCATAAAAAATGAACGGAGAAGAAGAAAGAACTCCCGCCAAAAACGCGACTTTGATTTCAGTGAAAAAGGCTTCGGTTACTGTCGTCCCAATTAGATTCTGGCCAGGAGGCAAGCTTTGTTTAAGCGGAGCCACCATGAAGCCAAAGATCGAGTCGGCAAAAAAGTAGCAAACTGCAGAAGCGATAACAATCGCAGCCAACGACCTAAACAAACACGAGCGCAGCTCTTCAAGATGCTCCGTAAAAGTCAAATACCTGTCTGACGCCACAAGCCCCTCCACGGGGCACATTACAAAAAAGGGGAAGGATAAAACCCTTCCCCTTTTTGCGTTGCAAATAACCTGCTGAGGGCTAAAACCTTACTTGGTTTTACTCTCCTCCTTCTTCTCAGAATCTTTTTCACCACCGGCCGGAGCCCCTGCATCACCACCTGGAGATGGAGCTGCTGGCGCTGGTTCCGCCGGAGCTGGCGCTGGCGCCGGCTCTGCCGCTGGCGGAGGCGGAGGCGGAGGAGCTGGTTGTTCTTCCTTACCGCACCCTGCAAACGCGAGAGTCAAAGTAAAAAGGGATATTCCCGACAATAAAGCGATTTTCTTACCCATCATTAGTTCACCTCCTTTCCCGTCACACATCTGTTTAGGACTGTTTTTGCTTAGCAATTTTTATTACATAACTAAGAGCTGTATGCAAGGGTTTTGCCCTATCGAGCAAGTTGTATCCCGGCAAACGATCACAAATTAAGTCACAAAGCCGGCACGTCCTTGCAAATATTTTGGTTAAATACCGGCACGCGTTTGGATGTTAGGAAACTTGGCCAGCTCGGCTTCACAAACTCCTGGTCAACGTGTTGATCCAATGAGGCAGAAAAAACTTTGTGGCCGACAAGACAGCCGCGCGTCCTTCATCGGTCAGAAAAGCCGCTTCGAAGACAAGCACGTCGAGATTTTAAAATCGAGGTTACGAGCAACCACTTGGAGCAGCAACGCGGTGGAAACAAAAGGTTCAGAGAAAAAGCGATCGAAACATCAACGCGAATCGGATTTTGCCGGCTTGTCACAGCTGTTGTTAATAACTTGTTGATAACTGATGAGCAACTGCCCCGCGACGGGCGAAAAATGGCGCGTTACAGCGGAATGCACAAATTCATGACAGTACTTTCCTAGCTTTTTCCGTAGCTTAAGGCGTGTGACGATTTTTTAGCCTTTTTTGCAACGCACCTTGAAGTTGCCGCACTATCAGCCATTCCGGACTTTTTACGGCATAACTCAAGAAGAGATAAAAAGAAGTCCCGAAGATGACGAGACCGGCAAGAACCAGCGCTTTCCAAGTTAAGCTGATTCCATCGCCAGTCCAGTCGACACGGCTTACAACCCATAGAAGAGGTAAAGCCATGAGCGAAGCATTAACCAGGCTGCGCAGCAAAGATGTGACAACTTCTCCTAACGGAATTCCTCCGAGGCGCCGGTGCAGAATAACCAGTAGGATGAAATAATTGCACATTGAAGAGACCGATGTCGCCAGAGCCAGTCCGCCGTGCGCCAGCGGAATGATACCGAGATGCGCGGTCGATGTTGCGATCATACGGGCCACAATCGAAGTGGAATCTGCCTCCACTTTAATCTCACCCATCAGAGCGAGACTCACCACGAGGTTGATGACAAACGAAATGATACCCACCAACACCGGAGTCTTTGTATCCTGCATCGCATAGAACACTGGAGCTACGAGTTTTGTACCCGAAATACTCCAAAGTCCGAGTGAATAGAAAATCAGCGCTTGCGCCGAATTGACCGTCGCATTTGCATCGAAGGCACCTCGCTGAAAAAAAATAGCAAACAAGGGTACCGCCAATACAATGAGGCCCGTGGTCGCGGGCAAGCAAATAAAGTTAACTAACCTGAGGGAGTACGCCAAGGTTTCACGAAGTTCAGTCACATTCCCGGTTGTCACGAGCCTTGAAAAGCTGGGCAAGGCCGCAGTTGCCAATGCAATGGCAAAGATTCCCACCGGAAATTCCAAAAACCGATCGGCATAGTAGAGATAGGAAACGCTTCCGCTCGGCAGCAGCGAAGCCAACATCGTGCTGACCAACACATTGATCTGGTACACCGCGGCACCGAAGGCCGCCGGTCCCATTAAATATAACAAACGCCCTAAGCCTGGATGCCTAAAATTGAAATCAAACCGCAGGATGATTCCGTTTTTCAACAGGTACGGCACCTGAAACAGAAGTTGCGCCGCTCCACCGAAGAGAACGCCAAAAGCCAATCCAAGGATGGGCTCATCGAGCAGCGGGAAAAAAGCAATCGCGCAGGCTACGTTGCACAGATTGAAAAGAACGGGTGAAACGGCTGGCGCCATAAAGTGGCGCAATGCATTGAGGATTCCCATCGCTAACGCAACGAGGCTAACGAAAAAAATGTAGGGAAACATCCAGCGCGTGAGGGAAACGGCCAGTTCAAACTTTGCCGGGTTTTGCAAAAAACCGGGAGCGAAAAGCCGCGTCAGTGGCCCGGCAAAAAGAACGCCCAAAACGGCGACGATACCGAGAATAATAGCTACGAAGGAAAAGACGATCTGGGTAAGCTTGACGGCCTCGGCTTTTCCCTCTTTAGCCAGATAACTGGTAAACACCGGGATAAAAGCAACGGTTAAAGCGCCTTCCGCCGTCAGGCGGCGCAGGAGATTGGGGATTCTAAAGGCGACGAAATACGCATCGGCGGCGCCGTGAGCACCGAATAGAAAACCGATAACGACATCTCGAAGAAGACCGGTCATTCGGCTTAGCAATGTAAAAAAGCCGACAACTCCCGCCGCGCGTGTTAACCTCCCGGCTTCTTCGTTCACGTTGACTCCGCAAGATGAAAATGGTATGTCTTTCGAAACATTTCTGGAGGATACCTTTGGCAGTTCACCCATCCGTCATAAAACGACACCGGCAAAGTTTGAAACGAAAGGAAAGAAACCAGGAGACGAGGTCCAAGATCAGAACATTGATCAAGAAGGCGCGCCAAGCGGTTTCCGATCAAAGTAGCGAGCCTGCCACTTTGGAGATCAAGGCTGTCGACAAGGCGCTGAGCAAGGCTGTGAGCAAAGGGATTCTCAAGCGTAATACGGCATCGCGCTGGCTTTCTCGCCTGGCACGGTCGGCCAGTCGCAAAAGCGCATCCTCAGCAGAGTAATTCGCGAATTTCCCCCTAAATTGACGTGCCCGGAAAGTCTTCTTCGTCGGCGCATCTAGAACATTTCAATCATTCTTTGGTGCAGCTCTCGGGCAAAACGTTCCACTAGCTGGTCCCGCACCGCGCGATTTTCTGTTTCAGTTAATTGAATATCCGTCATACGGCGAATGTCGTCGGCGTTCAATGTACCGCTTTTAAACTCCGATGATGTTGTCACCACTGCAGCCCGCGAACCGCCGTGAATATCTGTTAGACGCGTTCCCTGGGTACGCCAGATAATCTCATTGGGCTCGCGCCGGCGCAGGGTCGCGTCTACGATCATCGCCGTTTCGTATTGAAGCACTTCATCATTGCGATTGACCGATGCGACATGACTGTCGAGTGAACGGACCACTCCGGCGATGATGCCATCCGCCTGATCGGCACGGTCGACGATCCGGAGCTGTCCCCTTCGGTAGAACTCGCTGCGAAGCGCTGCGGTTAACTCTTTGTCGATACTGACATCGCGGGTTTGATTGATAAACGGCTCGACGTAAACCGTGCGAATATCCTTGGGAAAAGCGTCGCTGCGCGAAGCGAAAGAATAACCGCAACCAGCCACCAAGAGAAGCGTCAAAAGACAACCGATGACCCTTACACGCCGGAGCATTTCTGGAAATTTTTTTCTCAACGTTAACCCTCCAAAACAATGTTCACGAGACGGCGCGGCACATAAATAATCCGTTGGACCTTTTTGCCGTCAATAAAAGCACTCACCCTCGCATCGGCCAAGGCGTTCACTTCAATTTGGCTTTGTTGGACGTCGGCGGAAACGGTCATTTTTCCACGCACTTTGCCGTTGACCTGAACGACAATGAGAAGTTCCTCTTCTTCGAGAGCCTCCGGCCAGTACTCCGGCCACGGAATTTGCTCGAGGCGTTGAGTCTTTTCCAGGCTTTCCCATAGCTCGCTCATTAAATGAGGCACGAAAGGATAGAGAAGAGTAATCATTGCTTCCGTACCCGCCTTGATAAGGGGTCTATCTTGAAGTCTGGTTGGGCCTTGAGCGGCCGCACTCAGGGCATTAAAAAGTTCCATGATCGCGGCAATGGCGGTATTAAAGTGAAATCTGCCATCAATATCATCGGTGACTTTCTTGATCGTCCGATGAATCATTCGCTGAAGATTGCGAGCCTCGCGCACGCCATTTAGCTGTTTAAGATCGGCTATCGCGCCCACGAGGGTTGCCCGATGCTGCGAGATAAACCGCCACAATCGGGTCAGAAAGCGATAGGCTCCCTCAACCCCCTGATCGCTCCATTCAAGGTCCTTTTCCGGAGGAGCGGCGAACAGCGTAAACAGCCGCGCCGTATCCGCCCCATAAGCATTTATCAGCTCTTCCGGATCGATGATGTTTTTCTTTGACTTGGACATCTTTTCGACGCGCCCCTTTTCAACCGGACGCGCGCACTGGGGGCATTGCCATCCCTCTTTTTCTGAGCCGGCCAGTTCACTCGGCAGCAACCAATTGTGTTCAACGCAGCGGTACGTCTCCTTACAAACCATGCCTTGAGTAAGAAGGTTGGTAAAAGGCTCATCGACTCGCGCCAGACCGATGTCCCTCAGCGCCTTGGTGAAAAACCGAGCATACAACAAGTGGAGCACGGCATGCTCGACGCCGCCGATATATTGATCAACCGCCATCCAGTACTTTGCCTGCTGTACGTCGAACGGCGCCGTCATCAAGCTCGGAGAAACGAAACGTAAGAAGTACCAAGACGAATCGACGAAAGTGTCCATGGTATCGGTTTCTCGACGGGCATCGTCGCCGCATTGAGGACACTGGACCTGAGTGAAGAGTTTACTTTCACGCAACGGAGAGCCGCCTCTACCGGTAAACGGCACATCTGTCGGAAGGCGAACGGGTAGTTGTTCTTCGAGCACGGCGACGACACCGCAACGGTTGCAATAAACGATCGGAATCGGCGTTCCCCAATACCGCTGCCTCGAGACTCCCCAATCACGCAAGCGATAGCGAACGGATTTTTGGCCCCACCCTTCCCTTTCCAGGTGTTCGGCAATCCTGTCTTTTCCCTCGATATTACGGAGCCCGTTAAACGCGCCGCTATTCACCATGGTGCCTTCACCGACGTACGCTTCGCTCAACTCCTCAGTCTTGAGTATGCGATCTTCGGGTTGAATGACCACTTGAATGGGCAAGCCATACTTGCGCGCGAACTCGAAATCCCTTTGATCATGCGCCGGCACCGCCATCACCGCGCCGGTGCCGTATTCCATAAGCACAAAGTTAGCGATATAAATCGGAATAGGGACTTGGCTGAAAGGGTTTTGGCAATAAGCCCCCGTGAAGATGCCTTCCTTTTCGCCCTCCTCGGCGCCGCGGCCGGCTGAGTTTTGCTGTCTAAATCTGTCTATAAATTGGCCCACCGCGCTTTCCTGAGACGTGCCCCGAGAAAGCTCCAAAGCCATTGAGTGCTCGACTGCCAGAGAAAGAAACGTTGCGCCGAATACAGTATCAGGACGAGTTGTGAAAACTCGTAGCGATTCTTGGCGGTTGATGAGAGGGAAAAGAATTTCCGCGCCGATGGATTTGCCAATCCAGTTACGCTGCATCGTGAGCACTTTCTCGGGCCAACCCGTAAGCTGCTCGAGGTCTCGCAGCAGTTCCTCCGCGTAACGGGTGATGCGAAAGAACCATTGATCCAATTCCTTTTGAACCACCGCCGACTCGCAGCGCCAACACAGGCCTTCGATAACCTGCTCGTTGGCGAGCACTGTTTCACAGGAGGGGCACCAATTAACCGATGAACTTTTTTTATAGGCCAATCCGCGTTTGTAAAACTGCAAAAAAATCCATTGGTTCCAGCGATAGTATTCCGGCTGACAGGTCGCAACCTCGCGTGCCCAATCATAGGAAAGCCCCATGCGCTTGAGCTGCGTTTTCATATACAGAATATTTTCCTGGGTCCATTTTTCCGGATGGATTCGCCGTTCGATGGCCGCATTCTCCGCGGGCAGACCGAATGCATCCCAGCCCATTGGGTGAAGGACGTTGTATCCACGCATGCGCTTGTACCGCGCGACGACATCGCCGATGGAATAATTGCGCACGTGACCCATGTGAATGCGACCCGAAGGATATGGAAACATCTCCAGCACGTAGTACTTGGGTTTACGGGGGTCTTCGACAACCTGAAAAGATTTATTGTTCTCCCAGATCCTCTGCCACTTTTCTTCTATTTGGATGGGTTGATACCGCGCGTCCATGTCTTATCACTGATTTCTTGCGCTGTCTGAGTGGGCCAATTGATCCAACACTCCGTTGATGAAAGACGCCGAATCACCGGTGCCGAAACGTTTGCCGATCTCGATGGCTTCATCCAAGCTAACATTGAGCGGAATATCCGGGCAGAAAACCAACTCGTAAGCCGCGATACAAAGGATCAGGAGGTCCACTTTGGCCATCCGCATGAGCTTCCAGTTATCCGTGCACTGTTCGATCAAGCGGTCGATTGCCGGCCGCTGGCTGACAACACCGGAAACTAGACGGCGCGCAAACTCCTTGGCTTGCGCGCTACCTTCGAAGTGGCTGAGAAAGAGATCCACCGCCGCTACCGAAGCATCACCGGTTATTTCGATTTGATAGAGGGCTTGAAGGGCCAACTCCCTGCCCTTGCGTCTAGTTCCCATGGTTAACAAAAATCGGGACAAGCACTATAGGTATTACGGCGAAGATCGGCGCAGCCCCCGGCTAAGACAGTTGATCCTATTATCACTGAGCGAGTTGGCTCAGCACACTTACCATCTCGATGGCTGTCAATGCGGCTTCATATCCTTTGTTAGCATCTTTCGAACCCGACCGGTCCATCGCTTGTTGCACGTTGTCGGTCGTTAAGATTCCGAAACTTATCGGCATCTGATATTTCCAAACAACCTTACCGACTCCACGCGTCACCGCATCTGAGACGTACTCGAAATGAGGGGTATCGCCGCGGATGACGGCTCCCAAACACACCAATGCATCATATTTTCCACTGGAGGCCATTCGTTCGGCCACGAGGGGAATCTCGAAGGCGCCCGGCACATGCACCACGGTCACGTCATCATCAGCGGCGCCATGACTGTGCAAGCCATCCAATGCTCCGTCGAGCAACTTGCCGGTAATGAAATGATTAAATCGACTGACAACAATGCCGATTCGGACTCCGCGCGCGTCAAGTTTGCCTTCTATTATGTTTACCATGAATCGTACGAACGGACTCAGTTTAGGATTTCGCCGGATGGGCTTCCAAATTGGTAAGCAAATGGCCGAGCTTTTTCTGCTTCGTGCGCAAATAATGAATATTGGTGTCGCGGGGCGACACCTCAAGGGGCACTCGCTCGACGACGCTCACTCCATACTCTTCGATACCGGAAATCTTGCGCGGGTTATTGGTCAACAGACAAATACTCTTGACGCCGAGATCCCGCAGCATCTGAGCGGCGATCCCATAATCCCTAAGATCTTCTTTGAAACCGAGTTCCAAGTTGGCTTCGACCGTGTCGAAACCGCGATCCTGCAGAGCATAAGCTTTGATTTTGTTCGTCAGTCCAATACCGCGTCCCTCTTGATGCATATAAACCAGCACGCCTTTGCCTGCATGATCGATGAGTTTAAGCGATTGGCGGATCTGATCACCGCAATCACAGCGCTCGGAACCGAAAACATCACCGGTCAGACACTCCGAATGCAAACGCACCAAGACGCTGTCCGGGTTACTGATATCCCCCTTCACCAAAGCCATGTGCTCTGAGGCGTCGACTTCATTGCGATAAACGATCGCCTTGTACATGCCGCCGTGTATCGTCGGAAAAATTTCTTCAGCGACTCGTTTGACGAGGCTTTCATTGCGCAAACGATAAGCGATAAGCCGGGTGACGGCGATAACCTTTATTCCCAGTCGCTTCGCGAGACGTTCCAGATCAGGCAACAGAGCCACGGTACCGTCGTCGTTGAGTATATGACAAATGACTCCGGCCGGTGTAAATCCGCACAGGCGTGCTAAATCGATGGAGGCTTCTGCTCGTCCCGAGCGTGCCAACACTCCGCCCGAGCGCGCCTGAATGGGTTGGATATGCCCCGGTACGATTAAGTCTGCGTGTTTTGCCTGATCTGCTACGGCGACTTGAATGGTATATGCGCGCCCCGCAGCAGATACCGCCGGAACACCTTCTAAGCGTGCTGAAAAAGCAGCTCCGAAGAGGTGCCCAGAGAACGTGCTGCTCTCATGCGGGATCAGAAGGATGCCAAGTTGGCGAATCCGCTCTTCGCTCAGCGCGAGATAAATGACCCCTCGACCGTGGTGCAGAATCTGATTGATAACTCCCGCGGTAACTTTTTCGGCGGGAACGCAAAAAAAGCCATCGCTTTCGGGCGCCTCCTCGTTGACGAGAATGACCATCCGTCCCTGGCTTAGCTCTACGAGACCTTCCTCAATACTGGAGATTGGCATGTCACTGACTAGATCGCGACCACTGGAGTATTCATTTGGAGCGGGTGTTAATCCGGTTGCTTCATGAATTTATATACGTATTTACCGATCAAATCGGTTTCCAAATTAACCTTATCACCAACCCTGCGAGCGCGCAAATTAGTGTGTTGCAGAGTAAATGGAATAACAGCGACGGAAAAGTCTCGCCGATTGCATGCGTTAACCGTCAGGCTGATTCCATCGACAGCGACGGAACCTTTGGCAACAAGCAACGAGGCCAGCTGTGGTTTAAGCTGAACCGAAAAGAAGGTGAAGTCACCCTGTTTGTCGATCGAATGCACAATCCCGACTCCGTCTATATGGCCTGTGACGATATGCCCGCCCAAACGATCTTTCAGACGCATCGAACGTTCGAGATTCACCAATGTACCGGTTCGGAGATTTTGCAAACTGGTGCGCTGTAACGTCTCCGGCGAAACATCCACCGTGAAAGACCTCTTGGTTTTTTTAACCACCGTCAGGCACGCCCCGTTCACCGCGATACTGGCGCCGAGCGGCAAGCTCGGATCAGAGAAGCCGGTTTGCACGGTCAAAACCGCCGATTGTTTACCCAGCGTCAAATCCTCAACTTGACCCACAGCTTCGACAAGCCCGGTAAACATCCTCTTTCGCGAATCCTTTCAATTTAGCGGCGTTTTCCAATGAGATATCCGGAAACCAGAACATCGGTGCCGGACTTCTCGATTTCCATCCGCTTAACAGCAATAGATTGCTTAACCCGGCGAACACCCAAGCTGTCGATCATGAAACGCGCATCGCCACCCAGGATCTTGGGTGCATAGAAAAGAAGCACTTTGTCTACTACTTTTTCTTTGAGCGCCACAGCGGCCGTTGTTGCTCCGCCTTCGATAAGCACGCTCGCAAGGCCCATCTTTGCGAGCTTCTTAAGTACGGGCAGCCATGGAACGGTGCCGTGACGCACCGGAAACCGCCAGACCGTTGTCCCCAAACCTTCTAAAGCGCGGACCTTGGCCGCCGGCGCGGCGTGGCCTGTAACGATGATGTTTTTGTCGCTACCGCGCTGACGCAAGAGCCTTGCTGTCAGCGGGATACGCAAATGCGCATCCAGAATGATTCTCCAAGGATCGCGCCCTCCTTGGATCCGGCAAGTGAGCTGCGGATCGTCCGCGATTACAGTGCCGGCTCCTACGAGCACAGCATCGATTCTGCTTCGCATTCGGTGTACGGTAATACGAGATGTTGGACCGCTAATCCAACGGGCATCCCCGGTCATCGTGGCGATCTTGCCGTCAAGGGATGCCGCGAGTTTGAGCGTCACAAACGGCAGCCGCCGAGTAATAAACTTCGCGAATGCCTCATTTAAAATCCTGCACTCGTCCTCCAAAATTCCAGTCCGAACTCTGATGCCCGCTCGGCCGAGCTCGCTGAATCCTTTGCCGGCCACCAGCGGATTGGGATCCTTCATACCAGCGACAACTTCCTTTATCCCCGCGGCGATCAGAGACTGCGTGCACGGCGGCGTCCGGCCTTGATGACTGCACGGTTCGAGATTAATGTAGAGCGTGGCGCCTTTAGCCTTACCACCGGCCTTTTTGAGCGCGACGATTTCAGCATGATCTCCACCAACGAATGGATGAAACCCCGATGCGATGATTTTCCCATCGCGCACCAGCACCGCTCCGACCATGGGATTCGGACTCGTTCTTCCCGCAGCTTTTTCAGCCAAGCGACAAGCCATCCGAATATAGTGACGGTCTATTTGGTCTTCGCGACGCGTTGCCAAAGCCGCTAATTCCTTTTCTGCCGTGACCCGCCTATCCGCGCCGCCGAAAGTTCCTTTCGTTCCTTCAGCAATTCTTCCAGTTCGACCATGAATTCGTTGATGTCCTTAAACGACCGATAGACGGAAGCAAACCTCACATAGGCCACTTCATCGGTATCGTGAAGTTCCCGCATGGTGGCCTCGCCGATCACTGAACTCAAAATTTCTTTTTCTCCGCGTTCTTGAAGACTACGTTCAATTCGGTCGGCGATCGCTTCTACCGTATTGATACTCACCGGCCGCTTTTCACAGGCTCTTTTAAGTCCGTTGATTATTTTTATTCTATCGTAACTTTCCCGTCGGCCATCTTTCTTAACCACCAGCGGCATCATTTCCTCGACACGCTCGTAGGTGGTAAATCGGCGGATGCACTTGGTGCATTCCCGCCGGCGCCGTATCATATTACTGTCCTTACTTAGTCGTGAATCGATAACCCGGTTATCGGTCTCGTGACAAAAAGGGCATTTCATCCGAAACTCCCTTGCTTAAAAAATATGACCTTTGCCGGTCTTTGGCTGCACTGAATGCGGTAACCCTATCTGCAGCTTGATAGAGATGGAATTCCCGCGTTCGCCAGGAACTCTCGCTTAGCTTAGAAAAGTTCAGAGCCGATTCGGTCAGTTCGCCGGAAGCCGGTGAGGATAAACCGGGAATTTTCCGCACAGCGCTTCCACCTCATCAGCAACCGCGCGCCGCGTGTTCTCATCCCCAACGCGATTGAGCACTCGTTCAATTAAATGACCGATCTGCTCCATTTCCTTTTCTTTCATCCCGCGGGTTGTGACGGCAGGCGTGCCGATGCGAATTCCACTGGTGACGAAGGGGGATCGCGTATCGAAGGGCACGGCATTCCGGTTGACCGTGATACGTGCTTTATCGAGAGTTTCCTGGGCCACCTTGCCGGTCACATCTGATTTGCGCAGATCAACTAACATCAAATGATTATCGGTCCCTTCTGAAGTGAGACGAAAACCCTTCGCCATGAGAGTTTTCGAGAGCGCCTTGGCGTTTTTAACAATTTGCTGCTGATAAATTTTAAATTCAGGGCTTAGCGCCTCTTTGAGCGCCACTGCCTTGGCGGCAATCACATGCATGAGCGGACCGCCTTGCATGCCGGGAAAAACCTTGCTGTCGATGGTTTTGGCATGGCTGGCGCGGCAGAGAATCATTCCCCCGCGGGGTCCTCGCAACGTTTTATGAGTCGTCGTCGTAACAAAGTCAGCATGCGGAATAGGGCTCGGGTGCGCGCCCACGGCGACCAGACCGGCGATGTGCGCCATATCAACCATTAACAGCGCGCCAACGTCATCAGCGATCTGTCGGAACTTTGCATAGTCGATGAAGCGCGGGTACGCACTCGCACCGGCAACGATTAATTTAGGATGATGCTCGCGGGCTAGTTTTGCAACTTCGTCATAGTCGATCATTTCAGTTTGCTCGGAAACCCCGTAGGGCACAACTCGATACAGGATGCCGGAAAAATTTACCGGGCTTCCCATAGATAAATGACCGCCATGGGCAAGATTCATGCCGAGATAACAATCCCCGGGGTTGAGCACCGACAGGTAGACGGTCATATTGGCCTGGGTTCCGGAATGAGGCTGCACGTTAGCATGATCCGCGCCGAACAATTCCTTGGCCCTTGAGATAGCTAATGATTCGACCTCATCGACGAACTCGCAACCGCCATAGTATCGTTTACCGGGATACCCTTCGGCGTACTTGTTCGTCATCACGCAACCCTGGGCTTCCAACACGGCTTCGCTAACAATATTTTCGGAAGCGATCAATTCCAGATTGTGCTCGAGTCTATGGCTTTCTTTCTGAATGGCCGAAAACACGTCGGCATCGGTTTGGTGTAAAAAAGACATCGGCCTCACGATTCCTTTATGTTGTTTCGGTCGCTACTGCTATCTTGAATCCTCAAATCGCGCTCAACTTGAGCAATTTTCTCAACGCGGCGTTGATGCCGGCCACCCGCAAACGGCGTGTCGAGCCAAATTTCCAATATGTCGCGTCCGAGCGCAGTATCGGTTTTGGCTCCGCTGAGCACCAGAATATTAGCATCATTGTGCTCTCGACTTGTCCGTGCCGAGTCTAAATCCTGCACCAAAGCGGCTCGCACCCCCGAAAATTTATTAGCGATTATCGACATGCCGATGCCGGTCGTACAGATTAATATACCCCGATCCGCTTCGCCTCGAGAGACTCGAAGCGACACCTCTCGGGCAAAATCAGGATAGTCCACCGACTCCCGCCCATGCGTGCCGAAATCCCGCACATCGATGCTCTTTGAACGAAGCACCCCCGCTAGGAAATTTTTGAGGTCCACGCCGCCGTGGTCACTACCGATGGCAATCACCCTATTTGTCCAGACAAATTTTTTATAATCATTCGTGTGGATAAAGAAAGTCGCAGGCGTTCTGATCAAAACTCCTGCGACCCTTAAATCGCATCCTTTAGATAGAAGAACCCGGCAATGGCTGACGCGAAGGCCGTCTTAACAGCGTACTTTCAAAGGCAACAGCGGCTAGCGGCGGCTGTCGATATAGGAGATGACATCCTGCACGGTTTTGATCTTTTCCGCATCCTCGTCGGATATTTCCATCTCATACTCTTCTTCCAAAGCCATGACCAGTTCCACGATATCCAGAGAGTCCGCGCCGAGATCTTCGATGAACGAGGCTTCAGGAGTCACCTCTTCCTCACTTACCCCCAGTTGTTCACACACGATTTCTTTTACCCTGGCTTGCACAGACGACGCCATTTTTGTTTACCTCCTGCTTGAATCGCTATTTTCGCTACATGTAGAGTCCGCCGTTAACACCGATCACTTGGCCGGTGATATACCCTGCTCCCGGTCCCGTGAGAAAAACCACTAACTGCGCCACTTCCTCGCAATTGCCGAATCTCCCAAGAGGAATGGATCGGAGAAATTCCTCCTGAAGTTGCGGCGTCAACTTAGCGGTCATTTCAGTTTCAATAAAACCTGGAGTAACTGCATTGACCGTGACTGCACGCGACGCGAGCTCGCGCGCAATGGATTTGGTAAAGCCTAAAATGCCCGCTTTACTCGCCGCGTAAAGCGACTGCCCCACGTTGCCCATTTGCCCCACCACTGACGAAAGGTTGATAATCCTTCCATAACGCTGGCGAATCATGACACGGCAAACGGTTTTAGTACACAGAACCGTACCCTTGAGATTAGTCCCGATGACTTGATCCCAATCTTCGGATTTCATTCGAATCAGCAGGCCATCAGAGGTCACCCCGGCATTGTTGACAAGAATATCAACTTTCCCTTGCCCGTCAACGATCTGCTTGACCGCGCCATCCACCTCCTTTTCCACAGACACATCAAACTGAGAGAGCTCGCCTCTGCCGCCTTTGTCGCTAAGCTCCTCGAGCGTCAACTCAGCAGCAGGTCGATTGCCGCGATAGTTGATGACTACGTATGCGCCTGCTTGGGCGAGAGCCAAAGCAATTGCCCGGCCGATACCGCGACTTCCGCCAGTCACCAAGGCGACCTGTCCGTTTAGAATCATGCGACAACCCCACTCCCGGAAACGCGCAGCAGATCTTGGGGTGTTTCGAAATTATCCATGATGATCTTCGGACTGATCCGCTTGACCAATCCTTTTAGAACCTTTCCGGGGCCCACTTCAAGCACTTCCGACACGTCAAGCTCTTCCAGTTTACGGACCGATTCCTCCCACCGAACCGGCTTCACCGCCTGCTCGGTCAGAAGCGGCTTGACCCGTCCAGTGTCGAAATTCACTTCGGCATCGACGTTCGTAACTACCCCTATTGTAAATGGATGAACAACCACGTCCGATAAAACTCGTTGCAGCGCATCCGCCGCTGGACGCATGAGAGGACAGTGAAATGGCGCGCTCACCGGCAGTTCGAGTACTCGCTTTGCGCCACGCGTCTTAGCGAGAGACAGCGCGCGCGCCACAGCCTTTTTGGCCCCGGCGATGACGATCTGACCGCCGCCGTTATAGTTTGCGGGCGCGACGACATCGCCCTCGCTCGCCTCTTCACACACAGAATGGACCGCATCCATTTCCAGCCCCATGACGACTGCCATTGCGCCGTCACCGGCAGGTACCGCTGCTTGCATGAAGCGGCCGCGCTCTCGCACGACACGGACGGCATCTCGAAAAGAAATCGCGCCGACACACACCAACGCGCTGTATTCGCCAAGACTGTGACCCGCGACATACACGGGTCGCCACGGCGTCTCCGATTCTAAGACACGCAGGGCGGCAACGGAGACGGTTAAGATGGCCGGCTGAGTATTTTCAGTGAGTTTTAGTTCGGATTCGGGCCCTGAGAAACACAGCCGGCTGAGAGAAAATCCGAGGACGTCTTCGGCCTCTTGAAAAACTTGCTTCGCCTTGGGGAATTGGCCGCACAGCTCCTGGCCCATGCCGACGTATTGAGAGCCCTGACCGGGAAAGACAAACGCCACACTGCCACTACTCACCACCTTTTGGTCCCTTCCCTTCGCTCTCCGAGTTCGGGCGCTCCCCGAGTATTTCAAACTTTGATTTTAATTTCTGCCAAATCTTTTTCGGCAACCCTTCTCTCTTGTCATCGACACCTTCAGCGACCGCTCCCAATAAAGCGCTAATGTGGCGGTTGACGTCATGAGAAAGTGACTCGCTAGCAACACGAATGGCATTCTTGATGGCGCGTGGACTGGACCCCCCATGGGCTATGATGGCAACGCCATCGAGACCAAGTAAGGGAGCTCCGCCGTACTCGGCATAATCAAGCCGCCGGTAGGCTTGCCGCAACGATTTTCGGCTCATCAGATAGCCTAGGCGGCTGGACAGATTTTTTTGAAATGCGCTTTTCAAGACTTCCCCGGCGAAGCTGGCCACCCCTTCCATCGTCTTCAGCGCCACATTGCCCGTGAAGCCATCACAAACAATGACGTCGACTTTGCCATTGAAGAAATCGCGGCCTTCGACATATCCGATGTACTCGACTGGAGCCGCAGCAAGCAAACTGCTGGCCGCGCGGGTCAACTCGTTTCCCTTGCCGCATTCCTCGCCGTTACTAAGCACACCCACTTTCGGATTAGCGATCCCGAGCACATGCTCGGCGTATACAGATCCCATGATGCCAAACTGCAACAGTTGCCAAGGCTTGCAGTCGACGTTGGCGCCCGCATCAATGATGACCGTATCTTTGATCGCACCTGGAACTACGGCAAGGATTGCCGGTCTCGCAACCTGAGGCAGCGTCCCCATGACCAACATGCCGATGGCCATCATGGCCCCCGAGTTTCCGGCGCTGATGACGCCGTGAACCTCGCCGCGCTGCATCATTTCGAATGCAACTTTCATAGACGAATCCCGTTTCCTGAGCGCGGCGCTGGGAGATTCATCCATTGTTACAATTTGGGAGGCGGAAACGATCGACACAGGGGGAAGCTTGGCGGCAAATCGATCCAGCTCTTGTTCAACAGCCTCTTTTTGTCCCACCAGAACCACTTCTGTGCAGAACTCCTCGGCCGCAAGCAAAGCGCCTTCAACGACAACCGCGGGAGCATGATCTCCCCCCATCGCATCGATTGCGATTTTCGGCATACAGGGCGCGGAGGGTACGTCAGCTTTCGTCTATCTTAAGAACGGCCCGACCACGATAAAAGCCGCAGCTACGGCAAGCGCGGTGCGGCAGAACGGTTTCCCCGCACTGTGAACAAGTTGTCCATTGTGGCTTGGTCAACGCGTCATGTGATCGACGCTGGTTCTTTACTCGCTTTGAAGTTCGTCTCTTCGGTACCGGCATATTCTTGGCCCTATCCTTCCCTACCGATTAACGGCAGATCATTTCTCAGAAAATTTGAAGCAAACTAACGGTTGACTTTGAGCGTCCGAAAAATTGCCATGCGCGAATCGGACGCCGCGATGGGATTACAGGCGCACTCTTCGTTATTGAGATTAGCGCCACAACCACCACACAACCCCTGGCAATCTTCACGACAGAGCGGGCGTGTCGGCAAGGCGAGTAGCACCTGCTCTTCAATTAACGGCGCAAGTTCTATCATATCGGTCGAGTAATAACTTAGCCCTAGTTCCTCGCGCTTGAGTTCCTCAATTCTTCGCTCAGACCGGGATGGGCTCGGGACCAAAACCAGGTCGAACTCCTTTTCAACCTTAAAGGAATAATCCGTCAAACACCGGCTGCAATAACCCTCGAATTTGCCACCGAAGGCCCCATGAAAGAAAAGCTCTTGACCTGATCGATAATACACCAGAGTCCCATCAAGCATCGGTGGAAACTGAAAATCCCGGTACTTTTCCTTCGCAAAAAGCGAATTTAGCTTCTCAATCCTTTCAGAAAACTTAACTTCTTTGGGAGACTGAGTAATCTGCTCGACGGGAATTTTCATTGCTCGAAGGTTGGCTATGAATATATTGGAATTTCTTCTATTGTCAAGCCAACAGCAGTAGGCGTGCCCACAAAAGATCGTGATTTATTAACCACTTCCAGCCCAAGCAAAAGCCTGAAGAATATCCATGACGATCTCTTCGCCTGCAACAGGATCGCCGTTTTGTCTGGCTCAATCGCTTGAGTATTGGAGGGGTTTTTGTTAACCATTTGCCAGCCCCGGTCATGAACTTTCCTGTCTCACTGCAACAAGGATGGCACAGTGGGTGCGATAATCCCTACCGCCGCGTCCTTAGAAGCCATTTTTGCGCGCGCATTTCTATACGACGCAATGTTGTTGCGATTGAAAGATCTTTCGGAAACGTCGCCCAAGGAGCAGAACTTTGAACGGTCATCTCGGCTTAATCCATGCAATTCTTCCGGCAACGGTGGATGTGCGCGTTTCCATCCCCGAAGACCATCCATCTACCAAGAACTTAGGATCGGAGCGTACCGGATCGGGAACTATCGTCGATCCAGAAGGGTACATTCTAACCGTCAACTACGTCGTAACAGGAGCCTCGTCCATCACTGTTACTGTCACCGACGGAGAGCAGTATGTCGGAGAAATTGTCGCACAGGACCTTGATAGCGGGCTGGCACTGTTAAAAATTCCGGCGCGGGGTTTGCCCTTTCTCAAGCCTGCCGCAGAATCACCTGTTCTCGGTCAGGCCACTTTGATAGTTGCCAGCAGCGGAAATACCGAGCGTAAAGTGAGCGGCGGATACGTAACTTCACTGGAACCTTACGATGGCCACTGGGAATACATGCTCGACCAAACCGTGCGTGTGACTGCCGTCAATCCGGGCTACGGCGGCGGAACACTGGCGAATTTCAGAGCAGAGCTGATCGGTGTCGTGTCCCTCAACCTCGGCGATGTCGGTAAATTTTCACTGGCAATCCCAATCGAATATTACTTGCGCCACGAGCAAGGATTTAAGCAACGGCGCCTGACAACCCATCGGCCCTGGCTGGGTTTTTATCCTCAACTATTTGCCGGGCATATTGTCGTTGGCGGAGTGGTACCGGGCGGTCCAGCGGACCGGTGCGGTTTGAAAGAAGGAGACATCATTCTCGATGTTGAAAAAGCCGAAATTCGTTCACGCAGGCAACTTTACCAGGAACTTTGGAAGAAGCAGCCGGGAGAACCGATTTCTTTGCGCATCCTTCGGAACGACGCGAGCATTGAATTAAATGTAATTGGCGGTGACCGCCGCGATCGTTATGGCCGTTAATCGTCGCCGCCAACTTTTGAGAAAGCAGTTAAAAAGACATACGAATGGACGTCAATGAGTTCTATCGGTTCGAACACCAACCTTACTTGCTATCGAGTGATCTATGGCGACACTGATAAGATGGGAGTGGTTTACTACGCCAACTACTTGCGCTGGTTCGAGCAAGGCCGGAGCGAGCTGCTGCGTGAAATGGGTACCCCTTATGCGGCAATTGAAGAGCGCGGGATGCACTTTCCCGTTGCCGAAGTATCGTGTCGCTATTTTAAATCGGCGCGTTACGATGATCTGATCCTGATCGAAACACGGTTAACTTCCGTGAGTCGCGCATCGCTTACCTTTGCTTACCAGATTAGGCGCGAAGCTGATGCTACTCTGCTGGCCTCCGGGTCAACGAAACATGCGTGTATTGACAATCAGGGGCGAATATCGAGGATTGGCATCGATCTCGTAAGGCATTGGAGAGAACACCCTGAAGCGTTGATGACACGGTGAGTCAAACTCAATCTTGTGGCTTTTACAAACGGTCCCGTCAAGGACATTTGACCTCTGCTTCCGCAAGAGCCTCTTCAATTTCGCGGGAGACCTCGGCATCATCTTCCGAGCCCAGTCTGTGACGCAGTGCGGCGATCCCATCGGACGAGCCGATTCGGCCGAGAGCCCAAGCGACATGCCCGCGCACAAGCGGCTCTTCGTCATCCAACGCCATGATCAACGCCGGCACGGCTTCGGGCCCGCCGTTATTCCCGAGCGCCACTGCCACGTTACGCAAGAATCCGCCACGCTTGGCTCGCAAAATCGGACTGCCGCGGAACCGGCGGCGAAACTCCTCTTGATTGATCGACAGCAACGGAATCAATTCGGGCGCGTAAAGCCCCTTTCGCGGAGCATAGGAGGAATCGTGAGTGGAGCCCGCTTTGACATTGTAAGGACAGACTTCCTGACAGATATCGCAACCGAAAACATGATTGCCGATCAGCGGTCTTAAATGACGCGGAATGAAACCCTTGAGCTCAATGGTCAGATAGGAGATACACCGCCGCGCATCCAACACGTAAGGGCCGACAAAGGCGCCAGTCGGGCAGGCTTTGAGACAAAGATCACACTGGCCGCAGCGATCACGAATCGCTCGATCGTAATTCAACGTCAGGTTGGTAAACAATTCGCCAAGAAAAAACCAGGAACCTTTTTTGGGAGAAATCAGCTGAGTGTTCTTACCGATCCAGCCGATTCCCGCAACCCCTGCGAAATCCCGTTCCAGAATCGGACCGGAATCCACGAATGCCTTGCCCTCAACCGGCCCACCAGAAATTTGGCCAATAATCGAAAGCAATTTCTCCAGCCTGCCCCTGATCACTTCGTGATAATCGTCGCCCCAAGCATAGCGTGAAATCCAGCCGCTTCCACGCGCTGGCGGCGTCAAGCGTGGCGATGCCGTGTAATAATTCATGCCCACCGAAATAACCGAGACAGCCCAGGGAACAAGCCGCCGCGGGTCGCGCCGAAGAATTTCGGTTCGTTCCATGTAACCTAATTTGCCGTGAAATTCCTTGCGCAACCATTGGGCGAACGATTCCTCGTGAGGTGGAACCCGAACCGGGGAAATGCCAACGAGTTCGAAGCCAAGACCCTGCGCTTCGTGCTTGATCCTTTGGGACCGCTCCGCCAGGTCCGATTCAGCTTCGGGATTCATAGTGCTAGAAACGAAACTTAATGTATCGGGACGAGCCCCAGGAGATATTCCTAATGAAGCGAACCACCGCCACTCGGCCCTCTTTCACCAGGATCCAATAATGGACGTCTGCCCGCGAAACCGTCCTCGATTCGGTGCCAATAGGTAACTTCAGCTTCACCATATTGCCAGCAAAGAAAAACAATTTCCTTCCCAAAGAGACAGGGGAAGTCGAGAAGGCCTTGTTCCACGCCCTTGCATACGCAGCCATGTTGTTGAATCTCATCAACCGAGTCGTTGATCTGCTTGATTAAGTCCGCGATCTCTTGGTTCTGCTGCAAACGGCCCATGAGATTGGGCATTTCCGGATCGATCTGCTCCGCCCGGATGACAATTTCGCTCTTGACTCTTAGACGTCGTATAGCGTCAAGAATCTTTTCGATAAGCGGCCTTACTATCGGTAAAAGTGCATTGGCTTCATTAATGGTAAATAATTTAGAATACGGCGAGGAAGATTCCATAGGTTTTTGATCGTACGGGAATAAATCAACCAAGCAGATTTCTCCGACAAAAGACACTGCCTGCGCTTATAATCCCATTCCAACCCGAATAGCACGCAATAACGCGATGTTATCGGAATGGCCGGTCCTATGCGCGGTGATCTTTCCCCGAAGCGGTTTTCCCAGTAGATAAAAATCGCCGATGATATCGAGAATCTTGTGGCGTGCCAATTCATCCGGGAAGCGCAAATCCGTATTAACGATTCTCTCGTCATCGATCAAAATACAGTTGCTGAGCTTTCCCCCATTGACCAGGCCGAGCTTCTGCATCTTCTCCATGTCGCGCAGAAAACCAAAAGTTCTCGCCGGCGCAATTTCTTCTTTAAAGGAATTGGGACCTCGATAGGTAAAGGTGTACTCTTGCAGACCCACCGGCTTTGGATATTTCAATACATAGTGCACTGAGAACGTCTCGGCCGGTTCGATGCCGATCCACTCCCCTCCCTCATCGCCAACGCGATAGGAGCGATCGATAACAATTTCCGACCACTCGTCGTCTTCATCTTGCAGCCCGGCCTCCTCGATGAGCGCGCAAAACTCCAACGCTGATCCGTCCAAAATAGGAACCTCACCTTGGACTTTTACCAGCAGGTTCGTAATCCCATAACTGTGCAGCACGGCCAAGAAATGTTCCACCGTCGCAACAGTGAAGCCGCGACTACTCAGCGAGGTCGCAAACCCGGTCGAACCGACGTAATCCAGATCGGCCGGAACGCTGACATCACCTGAAATTCCCGCGAACGAGATCCCGCTATTTGGCGGTAGCGGGTGAAGAATCAAGCCCGTCTTTATCCCTGAGTGCAGTCCCTGCCCGGAGCTGACGACACTCTTTTTGAGTGTTCTTTGCCTTATCGGCTCTCCAGATCTCGAGATGCGCACTGCTAGGCTAGCTGCGCCCCCATTTTTCTCATTGCCACTGCCGTGGTCTTTTTTATCGTTACTTCGTGCAGCAGGTAATTCACCGAGGGCACGCTGCACCGTGTGGAGCAGGCCGTCCAACGAGACGGGCTTTTCAATGAAATCAAACGCGCCGAATTTTGTCGCCGTCACCGCTGTATGAATATTGCCATGCCCCGAAATCATGACCACGTTCGTTGCGGGCTTCTTGCTTTTGATCTCTTTGAGTAAGCCGATCCCATCGATCTTGGGCATCCAGATATCGAGCAGCACGAGTCCAGGTTGTTCCGCTTCAATCATGTCGAGCACGCGAGTGCCATCGGCGGTATCGACGACGCGATAGCCCTCGTCGGTCAGCACTTCCTTAACCGACTCCCGGACCTTATCCTCATCATCGACAACAAGAATGGTCTTTTGCACTGATGCTTCGTTCACCGTCCCTCCCTATCTCTTTATAAATGCACAGCCTTCCTTTTAAACTCCTGCAGCGAGTCCTGGTCTCGCACGGGAAACTCAATGACGAACCTTGTGCCGCGGGGCTCATTCGGTCGCACCCGGATGTAGCCGCGATGATCCTCGACAATTTGATTCACGATCGTTAATCCCAAGCCCGTACCCTGCCTTTTAGTGGAAAACTCAGGCTCGAATATCCGAGCCCGGACCTCCGGGGCCAAGCCGCAGCCATCGTCGGCAACTTCAAGATAGGCTGTGCCTCGCGCGCGATCAAAGGCGGTCGAGATCTGAATTTCTCCATTCTCCTCAACCGCCGCAACGGCGTTATCCAAGAGGTTGATGACGACACGTTTAATTTGCTCACGATCAAGCTCCAGCGCAGGCAAAATTTCCTGGCGAAATTCGAATCGAATGTGGTTGTGTCCTTCCTTGAAAAGGAAAAGCGCTTCCTGCACGATTTCGTTCAAGTCGTTGGGTGCCGGCTGAGCCGCCGGCAGTCTGGCAAATTGCGAGAACTCGTTGACTAAATTTTTCAGTTCAACGACCTGCTGAATAATTGTCGTCGTGCATTTGTCCAATATCGCACCGTCGCCTTGCAATAGTTTAGCATAGCGCTTGCGCAATCTCTCAGCGGAAAGCTGTATCGGCGTAAGCGGATTCTTAATTTCATGGGCAATACGCCGCGCGACTTCCCGCCAGGCCTCCATTCTCTGAACTTTTTGGATCTGCGTGATGTCTTCAAGAAAGATCATCACCCCCAAACTTTCCCCTTCATCGTCTCGAAGCGTGGCAGCAGTGGCGAACAACGTAAGAAGCTGGTCCGGGAGCTGGATTTGCATCTCGGTTTCGACGCTTTCTCGCTTTTTGACGTTATCGATAATTTCCCGCACGACCCGTAGAGGCTCGCTTTCGAAAACTTCCGCATAATTCTTCCCGAGAGCAGCGGGGCCGTTAATCCCCAACATTTTTTCAGCGGCCTTATTCCAAGATGTGATCCTGCCAACAGGATCCACGGCAATGACCCCCGCAGTGATATTTGCGAGAACGGTTTCAACAAACCTGCCGCGCCGCAACAACTCCAAATTAATCTTTTTCAAATCACGCGTCATTTGGTTAAAGGACTCGACCAGCGTTCCCATTTCATCGTCGCCGGCCGCTTCAATTTGATAATCCCAGTTCCCATGGGCGACCTCATGGGTTCCCGCCGCAACCTGCTGAATCGGAACCGTGATCCCTTTGGCCAGATAGAGGCCAAACCAAGTCGCAGCAAAAATGATCACCAGCGTGATCAAGAGCAGAGTCAAGATGTAGCTATTTTTGACCGGATTTTTGAGGAACGCCAGGTGCTTGTACTGCTCGTAGGATCGGGAAATCTCAAGCGCCCGCTTCGTTATGCTCTTTGGCACATAATAGTCGACGACGACAACGCCCCAGATCCGCTTTCCGTTTCCATAGACGGGTACGCCGCCGCGAATCACGTCACCTTCGCCAAAAGCCTGTGTCCGGGTAACTTCCAAGCCGCGCAATGCGCGATTAAGAAAGTCGGTTTCAGGTTTGATGCTCACTCCCGTCGGCACCTGATCGTTGAAGGCCACCACCAGCGGCTGGCGATCGGGCGAGAACACTTCGACTGTACCGAGATTGTATTCACGTTGTTTTTCCTGAATAAAATCTTTTAATTCGCCACGCCGCGCGCTATCGAACAATCCTTGTTCAGTGACCCGCCGGCTGAGCTGTCGAGCATAAAAGAGAGCATTATTCGCCGAGTTCTGGTAATAGGTTTGACCGATCTCCAGCGATCCCTGGAGCGCGGTTTCCACCTGAACGTCAAACCATCTTTCGAAAGAGCGAGTGACAAACCCACCGGCGATGACAAAGAGCAATAAAGTAGGAACCAAAGAGAGTCCTACAAATGCGATCACCAGACGAACCCGCAGCCGCGAGCCGAGAATACGTCGTTTGCGTTCGAAAACGAGCTTCACCAGATTTCTAACGACGAGAAAAACCAGGAGAATGAGCAGGATGATGTTGATATTGATGAGAAGAAAAAAGACTATGTTATTGCTCAGGGAATACTCCGAGGAAACATCGGGAAGTTGCACTTCGAAGAAGGCGAACGCCACCACCATGAGCGTGGTGATGAGAATTGCCAGCCCTTCACGCTTTCGCCGCTTCGTTTCTTCCAGCTTGAGCGTTTCTCCGACGGAGTTATCAGTGTTCCTGACTGTCGCCATGTGAGTCTGCTAAGGATTTAAAAAGCCGAAAGAATTTTACCTTCTAAAGAGGTAGAGGACAAGGCTGATGAGAGCACTGATCAGCAGGCACGTGGTGAGGGGAAAATAAAAATCAAAACGCTCCCGCTGGATATAGATGTCACCGGGCAAGTGGCCAAGCCAAGAAATTCTCCCGCCGAATGTAAAAAACACGCCGACGATGAGGAGTACGATGCCTAGAATGATTAAGGCTTTACCAAAGTCGGGCATACGTTTCGACCTGCCCTATCACGTAACGCAATCACAGTCCCTTACCGACATCAAAACAAACTGGGTTGGTTTTTAGGTGCATTCGCTTTTTGACCTTTTGGCGTACGTCCGAAGTGGTCGTAAGCCAAGGGAGTCGCCAGGCGTCCCCTCGGCGTCCTTTGGATAAAGCCAGCCTGAATCAAAAATGGCTCATAGACGTCTTCAATAGTATCTTTCTCTTCTCCGATGGCCGCCGCCAGAGTCTCCACTCCAACAGGTCCTCCAGCGAACTTGTCGATCAAGGTCAATACAAGCATAGTATCCATCTTATCAAGACCGGTGGCGTCGACCTCCAACATCCGCAACGCCTGCGCGGTAACCGTCGGAGTAATTCGCCCGTCTCCCTTGACCTGCGCGTAGTCGCGTACACGGCGCAGCAGGCGATTGGCGATACGCGGCGTGCCGCGGGAGCGACGCGCGATCTCGGCAATGCCGGCCTCTTCGCCGGCCACCCCTAAAATCGAGGCTGAGCGCTGCAGAATACAAGTCAGTGTTTCAGGTGAATAAAAATCCAAACGGAAGGTCAAGCCAAAACGATCGCGCAACGGCGAAGTCAGCAGTCCCGACCGGGTGGTCGCGCCAATTAACGTA
This sequence comes from Deltaproteobacteria bacterium, assembly GCA_009379725.1. GTDB lineage: Bacteria > Desulfobacterota > Binatia > UBA9968 > UBA9968 > WHTF01. The sequence goes on along the minus strand of WHTF01000008.1, from coordinate 21,648 downwards.
AACGGTCTCAAATCCAGTTTAATCGAGCGCGCTGCCGGCCCTTGCCCAATCATAATATCAATCTGAAAATCTTCCATCGCCGGATAGAGCACTTCTTCGACCACATGGTTGAGACGATGGATTTCATCGATAAATAAAACATCGCCTTCTTCCAAATTGGTGAGAATTGCGGCCAGGTCTCCGGCCCGCTCAATGACCGGTCCCGACGTCGCCTTGATATTCACTCCCATTTCGCGAGCGATAATGTAGGCCAATGAAGTTTTTCCCAGCCCCGGTGGGCCATGGAACAACAAATGGTCCAAAACGTCGCCACGGCCGCGGGCGGCGTCAATAGCGACTTTGAGATTATCCTTGGCTCGCTCCTGGCCGACGTATTCATCGAATCCGCGCGGCCGCAAATTGACCTCAAAGTTCAGATCGTCGTCGGTTCGCTTCGGCGAGATCTCCCGCGATTCCATGAGTGTTTCGGCATCTGCTACCGGTATTTGTGCCATAGTCGGTCTCAGCGGCTCAGGCGACGCAGCACGTCTTTGATCACGTCTTCAAGATTTTGCTTGCCTGACTGAGCGCTGTCACGCACGCTTTTTTCAATCTCCGCTTTACGATATCCTAAATTGACCAGAGCTGAAACAGCGTCCTGAATCAGCTGCGAGTCGCGACCCTGGGCAGGAATCTCGCTGGCCTGAGCTTCAAGGGTCGCAAACTTGTCACGAAGTTCCACGACCATACGCTCGGCGAGTTTCTTACCCACTCCTGGAATCGATACGAGACGCAACTGATCGCCTTCTTTGATCGCGCGCGTGAGTTCAGTCGCGGGGATCCCCGACAAAATATTGAGTGCCAGCTTGGGGCCGATCCCGGCAACTCCATTAAGTTGCAGAAAAACTTGTTTCTCCGCAGGCTCCTGAAAACCAAAAAGTTGCAAAGCGTCTTCGCGCAGGTGAGTGTGAATATAAAGCTTGACGTCTGCGCCTAATTCCGGCAACCGGTAAAACACGTTTAAAGGGATAAAGACCTGATAGCCGACCCCGCCGACATTAACGACGATTTCGCCTGCCATCTTGTGCGCGAGAGTTCCGCTAATTTGCGCAATCACGGTAGTTTTGAAATGCGCTCGAAGACCGGTTTCCGCGTTCAATCATCTCAGCGAAGGATCGATCCGCGGGAGCTCAAACGAGAAATAGTGCTCGGCAAGGCATCGGCTACACGAGCTTGAAAAGTCTGCATATGAAGATGGCAAATCGCGGCTGCGAGCGCATCCGCCGCATCGGCCGGTAGCTTCCCTGTCAAGCACAGTAGCGACCCGATCATCATTTGCACCTGTTGTTTGGTGGCGTGACCGTACCCTACCACCGCCGCTTTGATCTCAACAGCGGCGTATTCATGAACCGTCAGATTTTTTCGCGCAGCAGCCAGCAGCGCAACCCCGCGCGCCTGACCCAGTTTGAGCGCGCTCTGGGCGTTTCGGGCAAAGAAAACACGCTCGACACAGACGCCATCAGGACGATAGGACTCAATCACTTCCTCTATATCGCGATAAATACGATCTAGCCGCGCTGCTTGCCCTCGGGCACCGGCCGTCGCAATTGTGCCATGCGCCACGTGATTCAGGGAATTTCCAACCGCTTCGACCATGCCCCAGCCCGTCACCAGCGAACCGGGATCGATGCCGAGAATCCTACGTGCAACCGGCGCGATATCGGCGCCTCGGCGAGACAATGCCGCTTTCAACTCGCCTTCTCCATCAACTCGCTGGGAATGTTAAAGTTAGCGGCAACGCTCTGAACATCGTCGTGATCTTCAAGCTCTTCGGTTAATTTCAGAATCTGCTCGACATTTTTCTCGTCGACGTCGACGGTGTTCTTCGGCACCATCGCCACCTGAGCGCTGGCGAACGCGATTTTTTCGAGCTCCAGCCGTTCTTTTACCTTTTCGAAATCTTCGACTGTCGTGACGACCTCAAAAATTTCGTCCTCATCCCTAACATCTTCCGCACCCGCATCGAGAACGACTCCCATCAACCGCTCCTCATCGACTTGCGCCTTTTCGATTGCGATGAGCCCCTTCTTATCAAACATCCAGGCGACACAGCCGGCCTCGCCCATATTGCCACCGTGCTTAGTAAACAGACGACGAATCTCAGAAACCGTGCGATTCTTATTGTCGGTCAGTACGTGAGCGAGTATGGCCGCACCCCCCGGACCGTACCCTTCATATTGGATTTCCTCGTAAGTGACACCTTCAAGCTCGCCGGTTCCCTTCTTGATCGCCCGATCTATGTTATCGGTGGGCATGCTGGCGGCTCGAGCAGTCAGTACGGCCGTGCGAAGTCGCGGGTTGGCGTTGATATCGCCCCCGCTCATTCGCGCCGCCACCGTGATTTCTTTAATCAACTTAGTGAAAAGCTTGCCCTTCTTGGCATCTTTGGCGGCTTTCTTATGTTTGATCGTGCTCCACTTTGAATGGCCTGACATAGCTAGAAAACTCCCCTGTAAGTTGTTGGCAAACTAGCACAAATGCTCCGCGTCGTAAACGAGCTTTAAGAAAATAGCGCTCACATTACAAACCTGATTGACGAGCTAGAGAAAACCACGTAGTGTAAATAAACAATTTGGATAACAGGAACTAGCATCAACACCACCCACTCATCTCGTGCGAAGGACTTCTAAACCAAAGCTTTCCAGAATTCGTGTCCAGCGCCTTATACTTGAACGTATAAGGCCTTTTACTTAAATAATAAGCGAAAGGAACTTAATGGCATCTCACGTAAGCGAAATCGCCGCGTTTGTCGGTTTTTTTCTGTATGGAAGCTTTTTTGAGTGGACCTTACATAAGTATTTCATGCATCAACCGCGCTGGCAGTATCCGTTCCGTGCTCACGCATTGGTTCACCATGGGCTGTTCCGCACTGGAGACGACTATTTTCTGTCCGACAAAAAAAACCTCAAAAAAGTTCGCTTCGCCTGGTGGAATGCGCCGCTCATTATCGGTCTTCATATTCCGGCCATTCTGTTGCTGCAGTATCTCCTAGGCGCCTCTATATTGTTCGGCGCCTGCGCGGCCATCGCGGTCTACTATGGGCTCTACGAATACTTGCATTACTGCATGCATATTCCCAGCGGGCGGTGGATCGAACAGACCCGATGGTTTCGCTGGCTGGACGCACACCATCATATGCATCACAAACGGCACTTTAACAACCTCAATGTGGTCTTACCTTTGGCGGATGCTGTTTTCGGCAGCCTCATCCGTTCGAAAGGAAGAATCCCCGTTCCGGATCGGAAGCAAGGCGCCTATACGATGCAAACCTTGCTGCGTTAATGCAACGGCGCGCGCCCTCGCGCTGCAAGGTATTAGATATACTTTTTGCATAATGCGGCACTCGGAATCCGAAAACATCGCGAATGATACCGGTCACCTTCAAATTTAAATTTCCATCGCTTTCATATGCCGCTTTCTTATCACTGGCCCTAACTTGGCTTGCCGCATGTTCGGTGCCGCCGTCACGGGTGCCTCCTCCTATACCTCCTGTACCCACGAGTCGCGCCACCCAGACCGGCATTGCTTCATGGTATGGACCGGGTTTTCACGGCAAGGCCACGGCCAGCGGAGTCATTTACAATCAGAACGACCTCACGGCGGCGCACCAAACATTGCCTTTAGGCACGCGCGTGCTGGTGACCAATTTAGAGACTGGTAAATCGGTTGAGGTTTTGATCAACGATCGGGGGCCCTTTGCCAAGGGCAGGATTATCGACCTATCTTACGGCGCGGGCGAAATCCTGGGTATGATTCGTGCCGGAACGATCCCCGTGCGCATCGAAATCATCGACAGCGGCCCTCATAAAATTCCCTTCATCAGAGACTCCCTCGATTATACGCTGCAAATGGGCTCCTTCTCACAAATGGAAAATGCCCGGCAACTGCGCGATCGACTGGCAAGAACTTATACGGACGTCGCCATTGTCCGTTTGCAAGCCAAAGATGGAATCTACTACCGTGTTCAACTCGGAGTCTTCTCGAACCGCGCCGTCGCCGAGGAGCAGGCGCGCGAGTTGTCGCAAGCAGGCTACCCGGCCATGATCCTGGAGAAGTAACTCAATTATCACTGAGAAGAAGGTAACGGCTGCCTTCTCTTTTCACCCGGCCTTCTCGCATCAGCTTTTCTAAATGCGCCTGCACTGAGAATTCGGCGACTCGCTGAAGTGGGGCCGAAACATCCACGTAAATCATTTGCGTGATATCGCCGATGGTGTTGCGTCCTGTGCGCAGGGCGTCGATCACTTGCTTTTCACGCATTATCCGATGTCGCAGGTATTCCTTGATCTTCGCTTCCGGCTTGCCGACAAGCGGTCCATGGCCTGGGAGGATTAAGCTGATGCTGAATTCCAGCAAGCGCTCCAACGATCTCAAGTAGTCCGTCATATTGCCGTCCGGCGGATGAATCACCGCCGTGCCGTAACCTAAAATATTGTCGCCGCTAAACAGCACCTTATCGCCCGATTCGTAGAAACAGCAGTGCCCGGATTCGTGACCGGGCGTGTGCAGAACCTCCAACTCGCCTTCGCCAAAGGCGATGCGATCGTTATCACCGTACTGAAAGTCCTCGCCACCCAGATGGCCCGCGCGCGAACGATGAATCCCGATCTTTGCGCCGGTGCGTTTCTTCAAAGCCAGGGCACCGCCACAGTGATCGATATGAATATGCGTGAGAAGAATCTTGTCGATTTTCTTAGCACCCATCGCCTCGGCCTGCTCGATAATGCCGTCCATATTGCCATCCGAACTGAGTGCGACATCGATGACGACCGCGCTGTCCCTTCCAACAACATACTGATTGGTTCCCTGCAGCGTCATCATGCCGGGATTATCGGCGGTGAATTTTCCGATGTGAGCAGGTGTGATCATGAAAGGCCTTTCAGCGGCTCGGGCGTTGCCACGGAAGAGTTTGGCGCTGTCAAAGACAAACGCCAGCGAATATTTGCCCAATATCGCCAGCGCTTCTCTTCGATCTAACACGAACGGTATTTAGTTTTGGCCGCTGCTTCTGGTTGCCTCAAACGTTGAAAACCAAACCAGAAGCCATAAACGGCATGAGCGTGTTATCAGCATCGCTTAATTCTGCAAAAGCTGTCTTAGCACATACTCCAAGATTCCGCCGTGGCGATAATATTCGAGCTCGGCCGGCGTGTCGATGCGGCAGGTCACAGTGAACTCTTGAACCTTTCCGTCATCGCTAGTCGCTTTGACGGTTAGATCCTGTCTCAACTTAAGCCCGGCCGAGATTCCCACCACCTCGAAGGTTTCGAAACCGTTCAGATTGTGCGACTTGAGGTTTTCGCCGGCGTTGAACTGCAGCGGCACGATGCCCATGCCGATCAAGTTACTGCGGTGGATGCGTTCATAGCTCTCCGCAATCACCGCTTTCACGCCCAACAGCCGCGGCCCTTTGGCCGCCCAATCTCTGGACGAACCCGAACCGTACTCTTTTCCCGCAACTACGATCAGCGGCGTGGCTTCTTTCTGATACTGCATCGCCGCGTCGTAAATCGACATTGGCTTTTTCTCCGGCAGATGAACGGTCACTCCGCCTTCGGTGCCCGGCGCCAACACGTTTTTGAGGCGAATGTTTGCGAAAGTTCCGCGCATCATGACTTCATGATTGCCGCGCCGCGCGCCGTACTGATTGAAATCTTTGGGCAGCACGTCATTATTCGTCAGATAGCGCGCCGCCGGGCCGTTCTTCTCGATGGAGCCCGCTGGTGAGATATGGTCGGTGGTCACTGAATCGCCGAGCAACGCCAGCACGCGCGCGCCTTTAATTTCCTTGAGTTCGCTCGGCGTTTTGGACATGCTTTCGAAGTAAGGCGCTTCACGTACATACGTCGAGTGACTATCCCATTCGAAAAGTTCGCCCCGCGGCACCGGCATACTCTTCCACTGCTCATCGCCCTCGGTCGCCTGGCTGTATTCTTTCTTAAACATTTCCGACCGGACCGACTTGCGCATGGTTTCCTGGACTTCCTGCGGTGTCGGCCAAATATCTTTCAAAAAAACCGGCTTGCCCTGCGAATCATTGCCGAGCGGATCGTTGTATAGATCCGTATCCATGGTGCCGGCCAGGGCATAGGCAACGACCAACGGCGGTGAAGCGAGATAATTTGCCCGCACGTTGGCGTGAATACGTCCCTCAAAGTTTCGGTTGCCGGACAATACCGCGGCCGCAACCAAATCACCCTCTTGAATGGCATTGACCACCGGCTCGGGTAACGGACCGCTGTTACCGATGCAGGTGGTACAGCCATAGCCGACGACATTAAAGCCTATTTTTTCCAGATAAGGCAGAAGACCGCTGTCCTTTAAATACTCAGTGACGACTTTGGAGCCCGGCGCCAAACTGGTCTTTACCCACGGCTTGCTCTTCAGCCCCTTCTCGGCAGCCTTTTTAGCCAACAATCCGGCGCCGACCATAACCGAAGGATTCGATGTGTTGGTGCAGCTGGTGATCGCCGAGATCACTACCGAGCCATGCCTGAGCTGGAACTTGTCGCCGTTGGATTGGACATTGACAGTCTTGTTCGCATCGCCGCTCTTTAATAAAGACGGCAGCGCTTCCTTGAACGCTTTCTTGCTTTCGGTCAGCGGTATCCGGTCTTGCGGCCGGCGGGGACCCGACAAACTTGGCACCACCGTTGCCAAATCAAGTTCAAGCGTGTCGCTGAACATGGGATCGGGCGACGAATCCGTGCGGAACATCCCTTGCTCTTTCGCATAGGTTTCGACGAGCTTGATCAGATCAGCATCGCGGCCGGTTAATCTTAAATAGCGCAGTGTCTCGTCGTCCACTGGAAAGTAGCCGATGGTCGCGCCATACTCCGGCCCCATATTGCCGATCGTCGCGCGGTCCGCCAGGCTCAAACTAGACAGTCCTGAACCATAAAACTCGACAAACTTCTCGACCACGCCCTTCTTCCTGAGCATCTGAACGACCGTCAATACCAGGTCCGTCGCCGTTGCCCCTTCGGGAAGCTTGCCGTGCAGTTTGAAACCGATCACTTCAGGTATAAGCATGATGATCGGTTGACCGAGCAGCGCCGCTTCCGCTTCGATGCCGCCCACGCCCCAGCCGACGACACCCAGACCGTTGATCATCGTCGTATGCGAATCCGTGCCGACAACCGTATCGGGATACGCGAAGTGCGCTCCATCTTTTTGTGATCGGAAAACTACCGGGGCCAAATATTCAAGATTAACCTGATGGCAGATTCCCGTATCAGGAGGGATCAGCCGAAAGTTGTCGAAGGCCGTCTGCCCCCAACGCAAAAAGGCGTAGCGCTCGACGTTGCGCTGAAACTCGATTACTGAATTTTTGTGCAAAGCATCGGCGGTGCCGAAATAGTCGACCTGGACCGAGTGATCGATAACCAGATCCACCGGCGCCAGCGGATTGATCTTCTTCGGGTCGCCGCCCAATCGCTTCATCGCCTCCCGCATCGCGGCGAGATCGACAACCGCGGGCACGCCTGTCAGATCCTGCATCAACACGCGCGCGGGCATAAAAGCGATTTCTTTCCCCGACTTCACCTTCGGGTTCCAACTTGCCAGCGCCTCAATATCGCCTTTGTTGACGTGATGCCGGTCTTCCTGACGTAACAGGTTCTCCATCAGCACCTTCAGTGAAACCGGCAACTTGGAAATATTCTTAAAGCCGGCGTTATCGAGCAAATCGAGGCGAAAAATATCGTAGCGCTGATCTCCGACATTCAGCACCTTCCGAGTACCGAAACTATCCACATATCTCTGTGCCATTGAACGCTCCTTACACGGCTATTGATTGAGGGTCGCCCTATTTTGTAGCTAGGCAACCGGGATAAAGCAACAGGGACGATGCAAGACTTAGAAGCCGCCAAGTACGGCGAATGCCAGTTGCCGCTACCCTACTTTTCCAGCCGGCAATAGCTGTTACACTTTTAGTAACGTCCCGGCAACGAGGAAAACTTATGATTGAAGACCTCTGGTATAAAAATACCGTCATTTATAGTCTCGATCTAGAGACTTTCATGGACTCCAACGGCGACGGCGTCGGCGACTTCGAGGGGCTGACGCGCCGGTTGGACTATCTGCAATCGCTCGGTATCAGCACCATTTGGCTTTCGCCTTTCCAGCCCACGCCGAACCACGATAATGGCTACGACATTTCGGATTATTATGGAGTTGATCCGCGCCATGGTTCAAGCGGTGATTTCGTCGAGTTCATGCAGCAAGCGCGAAAGCGCGGCATCGAAGTCGTCATGGATTTGGTCGTGAACCATAGCTCCGATCAACACCCCTGGTTCCAGCATTCGCGCAAAGACAAGAACTCTCAGTATCGGGATTGGTATGTTTGGTCGAAAAAACGGCCGGCGGGCTGGAAGACCGGCATGGTGTTTCCCGGCGTGCAGAAGTCGACATGGACCTACGATAAGGACGCGCGGGAGTATTATTTCCATCGCTTCTACCCTTTTCAACCGGATCTCAACATGCATCACCCCGCGGTTCGCACGGAGATCCGCCGGATCATGGGCTACTGGCTCGAACTCGGTGTTGCGGGATTTCGCGTCGACGCGGTGCCCTTCATTATTGAAACTCCGCCCACCCGGGGCAACAAAAACACCAAATTGAACTTCGAGTATCTGCTCGAAATGCGCGAGTTCTTGCAATGGCGGCGCGGCGACAGCATCTTGCTTGGCGAAGCCAATGTCCTGCCCGACGAAACGCTTAATTATTTTGGCAAAGACGGGGAGCATATTCACATGATGTTCAACTTCTTTGTCAACCAGCATCTGTTTTACGCTCTGGCTACGGCTGAAGTGGCTCCCCTGGCCGCCGCTTTGCGCGCGACCAAAAAGCTTCCACCGGGCGCACAGTGGGCGCAGTTCCTGCGCAATCACGATGAGCTCGATTTGGGACGGCTCGACGAAAAGCAACGCGACAAGGTATTCGCCAGATTCGGGCCGGAACTTGAAATGCAGCTTTACCACCGTGGTATCCGGCGCCGGCTTGCTCCCATGCTCGGCAATCAGCGGCAACTTGAATTGGCCTACAGCGTGATGTTTTCACTCCCCGGCACCCCGGTGATTCGTTATGGCGACGAAATCGGCATGGGCGACGATCTCTCTCTGAAAGAACGCGAGGCTGTGCGTACGCCGATGCAATGGACGGCTGAGCCGCAGTCGGGCTTCTCGACCTGCGCAAAAACCGTCCATCCGTTAATCACCAAAGGCCCGTATCGATATGATCAGGTCAACGTGGAGGCGCAGCGGCGCGATCCGGCATCGTTGCTAAGCTGGACTGCGCACATGATCCGCCTGAGAAAGGAATGCCCTGAAATCGGCTGGGGTGATTGGAAAATATTGCCCACCGGCTCGCCCAGCGTCCTCGCAATACGTTACGATTGGCGCGGTAATTCCCTCATTGTCGCGCACAACTTCGATGAGAAGGCTCATGAAATTCGCCTCAAGCCGGAAGTGGAGGGAGGAGATAAGCTGCTCAATTTACTCGTCGAAGATGAGAGTCGTGCCGATACCGGCGGCACACATAGAATCGCGCTCGAAGCTTACGGCTACCGCTGGTATCGCGTCGGCAATTTGAATCATGTGCTGCGACAACGCAAGGAGTAGGTTCAAACAAGCGGCAGCGGAACGCCAGTTAAACTAGACGCGCATAGTGTCAAGCGTCTGGTCCCATCCTGCGACGACAGTGCAGCTTCGCACCGGCGGCAAGACAGCCAAAAATCGTTTGGGAAACGAGAACTGGAAACAATGGCCGCTTTTCTATGTGGGGAATCTCCCCTCCGCCGTGTGAACCTGCTATGATCCAAAAATCAAAATTCGGGAGGATCATTATGAACCCATCTTATCTCATGCGTACCTTATCGTTAGCAATCTGCTTATCGCTGGCCGGCGCCGGCGGCGCTGCGCAGGCCCAGCCGGCCAAGAACTACGAGCCGCAGGTCGGCCAAGAAGGCAAGGACGTCGTTTGGGTGCCGACACCGCAGGAGCTGGTCGATAAAATGCTCAATATGGCGAAAGTGACTCCAAAAGATTACGTCATCGATCTTGGCTCGGGTGACGGCCGTACGGTAATCACCGCCGCCAAGCGCGGCAGCAAAGCCCATGGTATCGAATACAATCCGGATATGGTCGAGCTGGCAAAACGCAATGCCGCCAAAGAAGGCGTCAGCGACAAAGCCACCTTTGTGAAAGCCGATCTGTTCGAAAGCGATTTCTCGCAAGCTCAGGTCATTACGATGTTTCTTTTGTCGAGTATCAACATGAAATTGCGCCCAAAAATTCTCGATTTAAAGCCTGGAACGCGCATCGTGTCCAATACCTTCGACATGGGAGAATGGAAGCCCGACGAAACCGCCAATGCGGAAGGTTGCAGTAACTGGTGCACGGCTTATCTCTGGATCGTGCCGGCGAAAGTAGGCGGCACTTGGAAACTTCCCAATGGCGAGCTCACGCTCAAGCAGACCTTTCAGATGATTAGCGGCACACTCAAATCAGGTAACGTCATCGCGCCGATCAAAGGCAAGCTTAACGGCGATCAAATTACTTTCAGCGCCGGCGAGGGACACTACACCGGCCGCGTCAACGGCAACTCAATGGCAGGCACCCTCAAATCCGGCGGCAAATGGAGCGCCACCCGGAGCGGCAAGTAGAGAAACAATCCATTGTAAGATGCTGGAGTGATGGTTAGATTCCTTCGACCCGATATCTAATTATTTCAAGCTCAACGCTGATTTTGGCCGTGCCCCTTAAGGTGAGTTCGGCGCGGACAACGAAGGTTCGAGTTAAAACCACTCGGGCCTTCGTTGTTCAAGCGACCGGTGTGCTTAAAGACCTAAGGCTGCCGCAGCATTGCCGCCTAAAATTCGGCTCCGTTCTTCAGGCGAAAGATCCAACTGCATGATCTTGCTGAGCGACTCGAAATCTCCCCCATCGCCATCGGATAATCGGTTCCGACCACTACACGGTCCGCGCCGACCACTTGTATCAGGTACTGCAAAGCTGGCACCGAGTGAACGATTGAATCAAAGTAGAGCTTCTTTAGGTATTCGGAAGGTTTTTGAGAAATGTTTTTCCTGAAATCAGATCGTAAATGATATACGGACCGCTAGTCTGATCCCGGTTACAAACCGGCTGTTCCAGGGAAACAAACTTAGCCGGAACCTTCTCGGCTACCGAACATTTATAGGAAAGATGAATTGAGTTTACTTATGCCGCCAGCCGGTGCGTGCTACCATTTTTAACCTTCTGATACTTGCCTCTTTCCAGTCTCTTCACTCGTCCTTCTTTTGCCCATCTGGAAAGTGCTAGCCGAAGATAAACCGAAGGCTTTCTAGTCCGGGTCGCCGCTTTGATGAATTCTTTACTTGTAAATGTCTCGGGAAGACCTCCGAGCACCGTGCTAAGATCGGTCTTGCCCCGGGGGCGACCTTTCCTGCCGGAACTGGCATTCTTATCGGCGCGGAGCACCGCCAAAACAGTCTCGTAACGTTTCAATTCTTTCTCCAGTTCGGCTACCTCAGAAGCCTTATCAGATATGGCCTTCTTGAGTTCGTCCATATTTTGCCTAACCGCAGCCTCAAGATTTACTGACATATACGATACCTCCTGCTTTTCAGGTTATGTAATCTGGTCGGGCAACTCAAGATGGCAGGATTAAAATTCGTTAATTTGTAGAAAATCGTTGCAACATCGTGCGCCGCGATTATGCGTGTCATGCAGAGGTAGCCGTGTGCGCCCTAAAGATAACGACCAAAAGAAGTAAAGAACGAAGTAACATGCTTTCGACCCCTATGATATTCTTGCGTAGCGAAGGGACTTGCCGGCTCTACGAATAAACAGGCCGGGCATGATAACCCAGGTTCTCCCCACGAAGATTATGATTCCTTTACAACATAACAGGAGACTCGAAGCAGGTTTTTAGACGCCACCGAATCCCTCGTCCTGGGCTTCGGACAAAAGCCATGGATCTTTGATCTCAGTGGTCGGTCCTCTACCGCTAAGTACGTTGACCACTTCGCGCGCTGCATGGGTTTGGCAGTCGATATAAGACTCGTCGGAGTTAGCGGCGGTGTGGCATGTGACGATCACGTTCGGAAGCGTGAGAATCTTATGGTTTGCGGGCAGCGGCTCCGGATCCGTAACGTCAAGCGCGGCGCCGGCAAGCTCTCCTGCGACCAGCGCGTCATACAATGCCTCGGTATCGACCAGGCCACCGCGCGCGCAGTTGATCAGATAAGCGGTGGTTTTCATCGTTTTGAACTGCGCTGTGCTAAACATGTGGCGCGTCTGTTTGGTTAACGGTGCATGGATACTGATGAAGTCGGAAGTCGCGATCAATTCATCGAAAGAAACCATCTTTACGCCCATTTCCCGAGCGACATTCGGATTTAGATAAGGATCATAAGTTTGAACGTTTAACTTCATGCCTTGGGCGCGCGGCGCGACTTGCTTGCCGACATGTCCCAAACCGACGATGCCTATCGTGCGTCCTTCGATACGATGGACGCGGCCGCGGTAAGCATGCAGTTCGGCGGTGTGGCGCTTCCATTTGCCATCGCGCACATACTGATTCATGCGCATGAGCTTGCGCGAAATACCGATCAACAAACCGATGGCCTGCTCGGAGACCTCGATGGAATTGCAGCCTGCCGCATTGCAGATAATCATGCCGTGATCCGAGGCTGCCTTGAGGTCCATCCGATCTACCCCAACCCCGGTCCGGCAGACGACTTTGCAACGCTTCAGTTGTGAAATGATTTCTCTCGATAACGGTACCGAACCGTGCATGATGATCCCGTCGGCGTCGCTGCCCATTTCAACGACCTCGGTATCGTTGGTCGGTCTTCGAATCGTCATATCGGCATCGATCTCCGCGAGGATCGGCTTGATGAGGTCGACCGGCACGTCGTTACTGCCGAAATAAACTACATGAAATTTACCCATCCTATTTAAACCTCCAGGCCATACAAACGCGCCGGATTGTCTCATAAAATTTTCCGGCGCACTTCAGTCGACATGATGATTGCTTGTGAGCCCCCGGTACGACCGGGAAATTGCCGCGAACGTCACAACAACCTCTTGTTACGATGAGACGTATCGCTTGAGACTTACATAGACCACTCCCAAGATCGAAGCAAGTTATCGGCAGCCCTGCGGCTCATCTCCAGTCTTCGCGGAAATATTCGGTCGGATTGGATGAGGAAAACGTTTCGTTATGAGTGCTCGCGGCGCATATTCGTGAGGCGAGCGCGATTGCCCAATCTGCTTGAAGATCGACGTCCAGATAAAGAAGACGCGCCCCAGCCAGATGTTCTGTTCAGCCGTCGCGATATTGAGAAGAAGCGTGAAGGCCAGCAAATTGGCGATAAAAAATCGTTAAGTAAAAGCGATGAAGCGCGCCCGTGCCAGCTTGGCGACCAGGGCCGCAAACGGCGGATTGACGGCAATCATGCCGAGAAGAGTTCCGGATTTCGATTGTCGAGCGCATAGTCGACCTCGATGAAATCGAGGGTTTCTTTCTTGATCGTCTGCTCGAACTCCGGATACTGATTTTCAAATGATGTGGTGATGCCGCTATACCGAATTCGCCCGGCCTGCTTCATTTCCCGTAAAGTGCGAAGATGGGTTTCAGTGTCGCGCAGATTAGCGCGATAGGTTCCAAACAACAAGTTCAAAGTTCCACGTATAATTTCTTTTGGTTCCTAGCCGTTAATAACCGGCTGTATCCTCTGCTGCCCTATCTTAATAATAACGCCGGCGGCGGCGACCGGACGACGTGGCATCGATGCTCCAGATGCCCGAGCCCTGCGTCGCGATATACAGGAAAACGAAGCAGAACAGCACAGCCGGTTCTCCTTCGTTTTCAAGGGGCCAGAGACTTTGAGGAAAATGGGCCATGAAATAAGCCACAGCCATCTCGCCGCTCGCAATGAAAGCCGCATAGCCGGTGAGAGAACCTACGGTAATGAGGACGCCGAGAATTAACTCGATGATTCCCGCCACGCCAAACAGCGAAGACAACGGAACCGCCTCTCCGCCCACGCCGCCGAACCAGCCGAAAATCTTTTGACCGCCGTTGCAAGCAAACAATAACCCGACGATGATGCGCATGAGGGCATAGGCATAAGGCGCAAACGAAGCAAGAAATTTTTCCATGACGATGTCCTCCTGATTCGGTTGAATTCTCTTGGATAAAAATTTGCGGCTTAGCGGGTCATCCGCAATTCAGCGACATCTATACCGGCGGCCCAGTCGATACAACAATCCAGCGGTTTTATTTTCACGATCCGGTTCGATGCTCACGGTGATTCTGACGATCGAAGGTGCCGGATAAACCCGCCGGGTGAAGACATTTTAGAAGCCGACTCCCACCCCGAGCGACATTCCTGGGCGCAGGCGACGATCTCGTCGCCGTCGTTCGTCCCTGCGCACGTATTCGACTTCTTCCTCGATCCTCGTCCCCAGCCACTCACCGCTAGCGATGAGCTTGTCCCAATCGATATCCTTGCCGGAAATCATCGCCAAATTTCTTTCGAGCTCGGAGCGAATCTCACGCGCTGGATCCCAAGAAGCATCGAATGGCCTGCCATACTCCATGTACTCCAGCCAGTCATAGAGACCCTGCATGCCGCTCCGAATCTCTTCGAGCGCCTGCGAGCGATCACCGAGACGAGCCAACGTGAGCCCCAAATAGAGCCTGGCTAAGTGATCGTCGTGGTATACCGAAAGGGCGCGCTCGAAGGACTGGCGCGCAGCCTCCAGCATCCCGAGAACGTACTGAGCGCGACCGAAGTAGGTCCAAACTGACTGGAGAAAGCGTCCGGATTCTCCCGATTGGTAGATGTAATCCGGATTGGCATTTGCCGCCTCTTGAAAGTAAGCCAGCGCCCGCTCCGTATTACCCGCGAGCAAAGCTTGCCTTCCTGACTGGACTTGCCCCGCGACTCTAAAAGACGCGCATCCAGGGAACAGAAAGACCCAGAGCAGACAAAATAGGAATACCTTACCCATTCGACGACCCCCTCTTACTTATAGCATTTCGAGGCAGGGTCAGCGATGCGGCAACCTCCCCCAAAGCATCCTTTAAAACGAGAAACACGAAGGCCCGAGTGGTTACGACCCGGGCCTTCTTCTTTCGGCTTTCTTTGAGTTAATTTCTGCCGGTCGCTATGCTCCCAAGCCAAACGTCTTCGTCGGATTGTCCCAGAGAATTTTGCGCCGCGACTCGCTGGGAATTTTATCGTTGCTGCTGATCGCACCGACGGTTTTGTCCGGAAATTTGTCGATCGCATCGCTATGCGGGTAGTCGGTAGCGATCATTAAGTAATCGTCGCCGATATGCTCGATGAAAGTCGGCGCCAGTTCTTCCCCAGCCTCGCAGCTCACCCAACACTGACGTTTAAAATAATAACTCGGCTTCTCCTTTGTCAGCTTCGCCGAACCATGGGACTCATGTTCCCAATGTTCATCCATGCGTTCCAACCAGAACGGCACCCAGCCGCAGCCGGACTCCAGGTGAGCAACTTTGAGTTTTGGAAATTTTTCGAGCACGCCGTCGGCGCAGAAATTAAGACAGGCCAGCATCTGTTCCAGCGGATGGCAGGCGATGTGGCGGCCGAATTCGCTGTAACGATCGGAACCCGCCTGGGGTAAAATGGTGCGCGCGCCTTCATGCACGCAGACAGTTACGCCGAGATCGGCCGCAGTCTCATAAACGGGGTCATAGTCGGGGCTGGCCAGCGTGCGGCCGCAGAATTTGTTGGGCCGCCAGAAGATACCGACCAGGCCCAGTTTCTCGCGCGCATATTTGAGCTCCTCGACAGCTCGCGCCGGATCCTGCAAGGGTATCAGCATGACGCCGTTTAGCCTTTTGCGATCATGATCGCAGTAGTCGGCCAACCAGGTGTTATAAGCCCGGCAGATGGCGGCGCTCAACTCAGGGTCCATATCGTCGCGCCACATGATGTAAAGACCAATGGTAGGAAACAGGACGCTTACGTCGATACCCTCGCGATCCATATCTCGAAGGTTGGAGGCGGGATCGAATTTATTGGCATAGGCATCCGCGAAACACTCGCGCCAGCGCTTGGATGACGAGAAAATATAGCCGAAGTCTTCCATGACGCGATCCGGCCGCTGCGCCGAATCGGACACGGGCTTGCCGTCCACCAAGCGGACCGTTTGATTGGGCCCCTCAAGCCGTACCCGGCCTTTGAACTTCTCAGGCAAGTATTTCTGGTACAAATCCGATGGCTCCAAAATATGGCGGTCGGCGTCGATGACTTTAAATCCATCCTTCATAATGATCTCCTTCTCTGCGCTGCTTGGGGATGTTAGCAACTCGGTACTGCTTTACATAAATCAATCCTGCGTCCGCGGCAAGTCCCAGTCATTCCCGACAAAGGTTTAAGTTCAAGCATCATCCTTGATCTTGGTTTTCTGAAATTTCTGAAAAAAGTCCGCCGCATCGATCATGCCTGCCACAAGCCACGGACTCTGATGAGGATCTCCGTGGTAATCTTGGGAACTACCGTTGTCAGTTTCTCATCCACTTTAGCGCGCACCGAATCTTGGCATTTCTGCCGCGCTTCATCGACCAGTCGTTGAAAACGCGCCGGCCACAGAGCTGTGCGCACGACGGCGCCTGGGAGCGAAATGTTTTCCACGGATTCAGTAATTTTTTCCTTGCCCAACCACCAAGCTCCTGCGGCGATTACGGCGCCGGCTATGAGGCCGATTAAAAATCCGATGGGCCCGCTCGTGCTCAACACCGTGGCGATGATAGCGATCCCCAACTCTTGGCCGATTCCCCCGCCGACGGCGGCAACGACCAGGGCGATCGACGTCCCCACCGAGAGGCCTATGGCCCGGCTGAAGTCATTGGAAAGGTTTAATTCCGATCGATCGGGAGTGGCTATCCTTAGGTCAGCGAGAATTCTTTGCGGATCTTTCATATCCACAAAATTCGTTCCAATGCTTTTTAATACCTCGCCGACTCGCTGTGACAGCGATCTTTGCAATTCAGGCATGCCAACGTCCATTATGTAGGACTGGAGTTGAGGTAAAAATGCTTCCGTAGCCATCGTCAGCTCGAATTTTAAGCCGGCAACCTTGCCCCCTGTTTCGCGAAACGATATCAATTTTGGAACAATCTGCTCATCGTAAAGCTTCAATCCAACGAACGCTCCGACGTCTGCGGAAAATTTACTTACCGCCGTCTCGACTTCTTTCTCGATCAACGACCGGATCGGGCCTTCGATGACTTCGCCATAATAAGTATCCAACGGAAGTGCAATGTCGTTGGATAGTCTGTTGATCTGTCTCGACTGCCCTATCGCTAATAGAACTCTTGGAATGACTATGGCGACGACGACCGTAATCGCGAACAGATGAATCCAAGCTTCGGCGTTATCGCCCTGAGCGGTCAAAAGCTGAGCAACGCTGATCTCTGTCGCGAGCCCAAGACCGAGTAGGTTCGACACCCAGAGACTGGGGCCGAAAAGCACATGGATGAGCCTCGAAACGGTTGCTTCGTTGGTCATGAACGTGCTGTCCCAGACAACTTGATAGCCCTGAAACAGACCGCGAAAATACATCCCGGCCACAGCTCCCATGGCGAGAAATAACGCCGCCAGATGGAGCAGACGTCTCCATCTTACGGCGACGAGCTGCCCGGCCACTGAGAACCAGTGATAACTGAACCGCCTTATCACCCAAGCCAAGGTTTTCTGCTCCTGAAAGCCGAAGACCATTTTATAAAAAAATTGCCAAACACCCGGAATCAAGTACTTAACCACCCAGGGAGCTTCCGGTTTCTGCTTGGGCTTGTGATCGTGGAAACGATCGATGGGATAGCCGGGCTCGAGCTTTCCTTGAGAGCCCACGGAAACCGAGGCTCCACGGTTTATTCTTTTGCCGAGCAGGAAAAAGATAAAGAGCGTAAGATAAACGATTAAGTTCCAAGCAACCAGGACAAAAACCGGATTACGGACAACGTGAATTCTTTCAGCCGGACCCAGCAGGTTGGTGCCGAGACCCAATATTAGAGCCGCAAACCAGATGGGCAACGCCCACGGGGTGGGCATCTTTGCCAGTTGCAGAATTGACTGATACGCGGAAGAGAGATGTTCAAACAAGGTGGATGCATATCGCTCGATAGAACTGAGTCCAGGCTCGGCATGCTTTGCCGCCTGGTCTTCTGTTAAAGGCATAGAGCTAAGTTAAGCCCAAATGCTTGGCCAATGATCCGGCATACTGCTCGGTCAAGCGCTCTTATCGGCAGGCTCGCAGCCATCTAGCCGCCGCCCATCCACGGCACGAAGAGCAAATCCGGCTCGACTATTTCATAATTGACGAATGGCCTGCGCTAGTTTCGCAGCAAGCCCCTCCAACGCTCCTGGCAGACCACCGCGATGTGCAGTCGCTCCAGATGTTGTTCCATCTGTTTGGCTCCTTGCTTGACCGGATGACGGGCAAAGAAATCTCTCACGTCGGCTTCCAGTTCAGGGGTGGCTAAACCGATGATGCCTTCGCACATGCGCGAAATAGCGTTGTCCGGATACTGGTGCAACATTTCAGCCCAATGCTGTTTCATAAACACCCAGGCTTTGGCTCGGGCGTCGCGGTTCATAAGCATGTTGCGCATCAGATAGGGGGAATTTTGCGTGCGCACTTCGCCGTTGATGGTCAAACGCAGCGTGCGGTCGATCAGGTCCCGCTCCCGGAAGTTAGCAAGCGCAAACAGATAGCGTTGTTCTTCCTGCGGCGTCTGGGCGTTTTTGAATTTGGCATAAAATTTTTCATAATCCGCTGCTGTTCCCATGTGAGCGACGATGGAGATCAGAGCCGGAACCAGGTTGCGGTCGACCGCACTGGCATCCCTTTCGTATTGCGCGTACGCATTCCGCGCCCTGACTTGGCAGGCTTGCTCTTCCGCGACCGTGCCGAGAGCGGCGATCAGATCGCCGCGCAGTTGACTCTCCAACTCGCTTTCCCCTGCTCGTGGCGACCAGCCGAGGCGTTGTTGCGCCGGTGAAAAAATCGCCCGCAGGCGTTCTTGCAGCACGGCGCACTGCGCATCATCGAGTATTCGCCTTAAATGATGCGCGGCACCGATCACGGTAGTCCAAACATTGATGTCGGTCTCATCGCGCAGCAGATCGATGAGACTCAGATAATCGGTCAGTGCCGTCACGCCGGCGAGTGTCGCTGCCCAGGTATCATTGACCAGGCCAAACCGCTCTACGGGTGAAAGCGTGCTTTGCAGGGATGATTTGAGAGCGCTCATCAGGTCGGCGCTGTATCGTACACGGTAAAAACCGTGCCCGCCTGCATTCACGACCACCCAGTCCATATCGTCCGCCAGTTCGATCAGGAGCTCTCGCTTCTCAAGCAGAACCGTCTTGGTAAAAACATCGCCTTTAATGCCGGCGCGCAGAAAGATCGGCACGTGCCACTTTGGCTCTTGTTCGTCGCCATCCTGCAGATATCGAAAGAGGCGTTGTGACAGGACGATGCCGCCGGCGCGTTTCGCTACGCTGATAATCGGATAACCCGCCTGAAAGATCCAGGTATCCATCAGCGCGCGAACCGGCTGATGCGTGGAATCCTCGATGGCGTCCCATAAATCGGTGGTTTCAGCGTTGGCATACTCATGACGCCTTAAATACAAGCGAATGCCGTCGCGAAAGGCGTCGGCGCCAAGGTATTGTTCGAGCATGCGCAAAACCGACGCGCCCTTCTCGTAGGTCAACACATCGAACATGCCGGCAGCCTCCTCGGGCTTCTCCACCGGAAATTCTATCGGGCGGGTGCTCTTCAAACCGTCGATCTGCATGGCCGCGGCGCGCGAAACGGTAAAACTATCCCAGCGACGCCACTCCGGCTTCCAGACGTCCACCGCCAGCATTTCCATGAAAGTGGCGAAGGCCTCGTTTAACCACAGACCATTCCACCACTTCATCGTCACCAAATCGCCGAACCACATATGAGCGTTCTCATGCGAGACGACATCGGCCACCCGCTCGAGCTCGCCGCGCGTAGCTTTTTCTGCGTCCACCAGCAGCGCCGTTTCACGAAACGTGATCGCGCCGAGGTTTTCCATCGCGCCCGACGCAAAATCCGGGATTGCAATCAAGTCCAACTTGTCGCCGGGATAAGCAATGCCGTAATAGTCGCAGAAGTAAGTAAGTGAAAACCTGCCGATCTGCTCGGCATACTTGGCCAGATGCTTTTTCCCCGGCACCGCCCACACCCGGATGGGCGTGCCGCCCGCCATGGCCGGCTCGGTCCCGTCAAATTCACCGACGATGTACGCAACCAGATAGGTCGACATCTTAATGGTGTCGGCGAAGACCACCTCCTTTTTCGTGGCCCCCAGCGGAGTTTCACGGACGACGCGCGCATTGGAAATCGCGGTTAAGTCCTGATCGACGACCAATGTCACCTGAAACACCGCCTTGAACGCCGGCTCATCCCAACAGGGAAAGGCGCGCCGCGCGTCGGTGGATTCAAATTGGGTTGAAGCGAGCGGCTTTTCTTGTCCGTTACTATCTTTGTAGGTGCTGCGGTAAAAGCCGTGCAATTTATCATTCAAGATGCCGGAGAAACTGATCCGCAGTTGCCAACTTCCCGGAGTCAATGTTTCCGCAAAATCCAAAGCTGCCTGTTCATTTTCGTCGTCAAGAGTCACATTTCCTTGAAACATCTTCCGGTCGGAACCCTCGACCCAAACAGCTTTAAACTCCAGCTCGGCAGCGTTGAGCCGGATCTGCCGCACCGGTTCGTGAACCTGAATAAATACTCTCTCCTCGCCCGCAAAGCTGGCGGCGGATAAATCCGGGGTAAGCCGAATTTCATAACGTTGCGGCGTAACCGTTAACGGCAATCGATATGGTTTTTGTTGTGACATCGAAGCTCCTATTGACATGACGGTGACGAACCAACCGAACGACTTGTCCCGGCAATTCCAATTATTTCTATACTACCACAGTGACTGACTCAATGTTTCAGACCGGGCGCGGGCTTCCCAAGATTTGCGGCGGCGTTGCGCTCTTGCTAATATTTTTTCATATGAATGACGATCCAACAAAAAACCCTTTGGTCATGAGCCGCCGGCAAGTACTGGTGTTCCTGGGTACCACTGGCGCTGCCGTTCTCGCTGGACGGTCGAATTTTTATACTGCCTCTGACACTTCAACGGCCGGCAAATTGCCGGCTTGTGTCCTTACTCCGAAGCAGACCGAGGGGCCTTATTTTGTCGACGAGCAACTCAAGCGCTCCGACATCCGCGGCGACCCTGCGGACGGATCGGTGACAACAGGCGCGCCGTTAACCCTCGCGCTGCGCGTTTCTTCGATCAACAATGCCGGTTGCACTCCCGTACCGGATGCGATCGTGGATATTTGGCATTGCGACGCTGCGGGAGCCTATTCGGATGTGACCGATCCGGGTTTCCGTACCGTAGGGGAAAAATTCCTGCGTGGCTATCAAGTCACGGACACCCATGGGACTGCACGGTTCACCACGATCTATCCAGGATGGTATCGAGGCAGAACAGTGCACATCCACTTCAAAGTTCGCGCAAAAGCCAAATCAG
>WHTF01000089.1 GCA_009379725.1 Deltaproteobacteria bacterium | reverse complement strand
AAATCACTTTTAAGTTGCGACATCCTGAATTGCGATGGAAACTTCGGTAAGCGCCCGCCACTGCGCAGAGATCTTGCTGGTCTGGCATAACGCTGCGCGCTCAGCTCAATAAGGCCGGCGCAAGAGTTCGCGGGCGTAATCTTCGAGCTCTTGCGCCCGGTGCTCAACCGTATGCTCGGCCAGGACGCGGGCCCTGGCTCTCCGGCCGATGGATTCACGCTCTTGTGAGCTGAAGTCGAAAAGATACTCGAGGGTCCTGCGAGGCGAATCCGCGACGAGAATTTCTGCGCCGATATCGAAGAAATAGTCCAACCCCTCCCACCAGTCGCTAATGATCGGACACGCACACGCAGCCGCTTCAAAAATCCGTATGCTCGGAGAATAACCGGCTTGAACCATGCTGGCGCGCGTTATGTTCAGCGTGAAGGCTTGTTCGTTATAAAAGGCTGGATGGGCGCGCGGCGGCAGGTGTTCGATGCGCTCGACGTTCGGTGGCCATTCGATAGCGGCGGAATACTGTGGGCCGGCAACTACCATGCGAGCCTCCCGGCAACGGCGGGCGGGTTCGATCAGGAGCTTTTCCAGGGCCTCTTGCCGGTCCGGACTATAGGTCCCCATATAGCCGAGATTCCATCGCGCCGGTAGAGACAACGGCTGGTATATGTCGGCATCTACGGCGCAATAGAACGCTCGCGCCATCGGCGAACCATAATGGCTTTCCAGGTATTGCAGCATCTTTCCGCCGGTAAAAGAAAGATAGAGATCGTAGCGGGGAATCAGATCGGTCGAAAGATAGAGCGATTCTCCACGTTCCAGCGCCGCCAAGGTAACCGGCGTATCGATGTCATAAAACGCGGCGATACCGCCGCGCGTATCGATGACCCATTGGCCGATTTCAATGCCGTCTGGGACATAGGACCCGACGATGACGACATCGGCCTGCCGGATCGCCGTGGAAAATTTCTCTTTGAGCTCATCGAGACTGCCGTAAAGAGCCGTGAATCCGTGCGGCGGATAGGCCAGATCGCGAGCCGCGGCATACCAGGGCACGTCGCGTTCCAAGAAGAGCACTTGATGACCCCGCTGCACCAGCGCCCGCACCAGCCCCCGATAGGTCGTCGCGTGGCCGTTTCCCCAGGAAGACGTGATCGACAGGCCAAGAATAACGATATTGAGGGGCCGCGAATTCATAGGCTGCGCAACGCCGCCTCGAGTTCGCCGGCGCGATGGGTGTAAGTGTGCTCGGACAGAATTCGCCGCAGAGCGGCCTGGCCGATCTCTTTGGCCTGCGCGCGGCTCAGATCGCGCACCTGCTCGCCGACTGCCGCTCCATCGCGAGCGATCAAACACTCGCGACCCGGTTCCAAAAAAAACTCGATGCCGTCCCAGACATCGGTAATCAGACAGCCCCCGGCGCCGGCGACCTCGAAGAAACGCGTCGGCGGCGAAAAGCCGCAGCGCGCCATGCTTTCGCGGCAGACATTCAGAACCGCCAGCGGGGTAGAGTTAAACGCGTTATGATCGCCGGTATAAACATGGCCGAGATAATCGACGTTCGGATACGCCGCAACAACATCTTCCCAGCCGCTACCGCCGAGGATGAAGCGCATTTGCGGATTCGCCCGCGCCGGCATAAAAAAATATTCCAACACCCGCGCCTCTCGATCCGGCAGACGATTGCCGAGAAAGCTCAAAACGCCGTCAAAATCTGCGAATGGCGGCGCCGGGTGGTGCGTCGACGGATCCAAGGCATTATAGATCGGAAAGCAGTGGCGCGCGCCAAGCTCGCGGTAGCGCTGCACCACTGAATCTCCGCCGCCATAGGTCAGCACGACGTCATAGCGCGGGATCAGCGAGCGGAATGGATCGATGGGATCGTGGCTGATGCGCTCCAGGGTCGCCGCTGCGTCGACATCCCAGAATGCCACAACGGCGCCGGCGGCGCGGAATTCCAACACAGCCTGATCCAAAAGCGCGTCGAACACCCCGACGCCGCTGGCTTTAACCAGCAGATCCGTTTCCTGCGCGGCTTTTTTCACGATAGCCATCACACCGGAGGCATCCTCGACCGGATAGACCACCGTTCGCGCATACGGCGGATCGGCAATATCTCGATGCCGCTGGCGATCCCATGCGTCGGGCTCGAAAAAGACGATCTCGTGGCCACGCTCGAACAGCGCGCTCAAAATACCGCGGTAATAAGTCGCCGCGCCGTTCCAATAAGCTGACAGCAGACTCGAACCAAAAAAGGCAATTTTCATAGGCGCTCCTCGCCCGTCCGGCGCTTTGCTTTAAGCGAACCAACCGGAGCATCTATCGCGTCGTAGATGCCGAGCAACTGCTCCACGCGCCGGCCGCAAGTGTGGCGCTGCAAAATCGTTTCTCGACCATGGCTCGATAAAGCGCGCGAGAGTTGGCCATCGTCAAGAAGGCGTTGCAGGTTCCGTTTCATCTGGGCGCCGTTGCGGGCCACCAGGTAATCTCTGCCGGCACTGAATAGCCGTTCGGTATCTTCCCAGGGGGAACAGACCAGTGGAATTCCACAAGCCAGCGCTTCGAACGGGCGGATCGTCGGAATTCCCGGCAAAGCTTTCACATAGGGACGGCGCGGTATGTGCACCGTAACGCGGAAACGCGCGAATATATCGGCCGCGCGAAAATTGGCGAGCCAGCCGCCATACTCGATGCCGGCCGCCGACAGCGCCCGCAAGGCTCGGGCCGGATAACGCACGCCGTAAACCCGCGCCTTGAGCCCGAGAGATTTCACCGGCGCGAGGAGAAACTCGTGCAATTCAGCCGCGCGCTCTCCGTCTCCCCAGTTGCCGATCCAAACTAGATCGCCCTCTTTGGGCACGTTGGGCAATGGCCGGAATAATCGCGTATCCGCCGCTTCATGCCACGTCCATACTCGACGCGCCCATTTGCGCGACCGATAGGTTTCCGCAATCGCATTGCCAAAGGCGAGGACTCCGTCATAGGCCGACAGATCGAATGCCGCCATGCTCTCCGGCTCGGTTAGCGAGCGGTGATGCGTGTCGTGAAACAGCAGCCGGTACTGGCCGCGCGTGCTGCGGTGCGCGCCGATCCGCGCGACAAATTGGGAATCGTTCCATTCGTGCACGATCGCCAGATCGACACCTCTCAAAGCCTCATCTAAATCCAAGGTTGAGGGGTCGTAAAAAGCGCTGCGCAGTCCGGGATAGTTCCGATGAAATGCCTGGACGGGAGCTTCGCCATGCTCGCGCAATAGCCGGCTGAGACTCCATCCGCCGGCCGGTTCGAAGATGCGAACCTCGTGGCCGCGGCTTTGAAGTTCCCAACTGATGCCGCGCAAAAAATGCGCGTTGCCGTGATTCCAGTCCGAAAGCAGCGAATGATAAAAAAGCGCGATTCTCATGGAGCGCTTTATTCTCCGAGATACCGTTCCGCGATAGGCCGGGTTGCCGCCGGCCGTAGCTTTTCATAAATCTGCATATAAGCCTGCGCCATGCGTTCCGGCGTGAAGGCAAGCGCCCGGCGGCGCGCCCGCCGGGCGAATTCCTGCCGCAACGAGGGATCTGCAATGAGCTTGAGAAGCGCTATTAATATTTTCTCGGGATCGCCGGGAGGGACGAAAACCGCGGCTTCGCCCCAGATCTCCCGCAAGCTTGCAATATCCCCGAGAACGAGCGCGCAGCCCGCCAGACCGGCCTCCAGCGCCGACAGACCGAAGGGTTCGTAACGCGCCGGCAGAACGAAAATTGCCGCTCGATTGAACCAATGCGCAAGCGTTCCCGAATCAAGCTGCCCAAGTGGAATCAAGCCATCCAAACGCGCCTCTTCGCCGTCGGGATTGCGCCACTCCCCGGCGACATAGAGCGGCCAGGGAATTTTCCCGGCAATAGACCTCAGGCTGGCGATGTTTTTCGCCTCGTCCCACAAACGGCCGGCGGTGACGATGCACGGCTCTTTTTTTTCCGCAGCGAAGAATGCGCCGCTGCGTCCGTTGTAAATCGGCGGGGCGGCGGCAAACCTTCCATAGTGAGTTTCCAGGGCCGACAACATCGTTCGGCTGGGCGCGGTGACCAGATCGGCGCGGTGCAGGCCGGCCTGCACTGCCTGCCGGTAATCTTCCCATTCCGCGCCCGGGGGCGTGGCCTTGACGGCTTCGAACCATGAGTAGACGCAAGAGTGGCCGACGACCAGGCACGGAACCTTCCAGGGTAGCGCGCCATGGCAGTATTGATTCAAATGTATAAGACTCGGATCGAGGCGAGACTCCAGATCCAGCAGCCAGTGGCCCGCGGCTTCTAAATCTTTCCCCGGCTCTCTCATCCACTCGAGCTTGTAAGCGCTCTCGAACAGCCGCACATGCGGCAAATCGTCGATCGATCCCCTCTCCTGGGCGGTGAGCGGCCTGCCCATCGTTGCGAGGGCGATTTCAGTTTCCGCCTTCCCCAGTTGGCGACAAAGCTCCAGCGCATACTGCCAAACGCCGCCAATCGGATCGCCTGTCATCAGAATCGGCCGCGTTGGTTTTCGATACGCCACTAGAGATTGCCTTTCCCGCTGGCAATATTGTCGCCGTAGATGGCATCGATCACTTCCGCCACGGCCAGAGCTCTTTCGATGTCGGAATCATACTTTCGGCTGCGGCTCAGCCGCTCCGCCCATGCGATCGCCGCCCGTCCTCCCCACGAGTCGGGAGGCTGGTCAAGAACTTGCCGGCTGGTGCCCTGAAACCTCTCGGCGCAAAAATCGTAAAATGAACCGGCGACGTTTTGCACGGACAAACCGCCTTGGGTGCCGAAGAAAGAGGCGCGAATCACGGCGTCGCGTCCGGCCGCAAGGCGCCAGGAGCAAGCGATATTGAGAGTCGCGCCGGTCGCCAGATCCAGCCGCGTGACCGCGTAGTCTTCCAGAGACTTTTTGTTTCCAGCAACAGGTCTGCCCTGGCTGAATAACCGGCTTGAAACATTTCGCACACCGGGAAACTCAAACATCCACAGCGCCAAGTCGATGAGATGAATTCCCAGATCGATGACACAACCGCCTCCCGCTAATTCCAAGTCGTAATACCAGGCTTTGTCCGGACCATAGGCATTATGAAAAACAAGATCGCCGGCATAGACCTCGCCGATCTCCCCGGCCTTGATAAGCTCTTTGATTTTTGTCATGCCGCGCACAAACCGGTAAGACATGTCCACGGCGAGAAGTCGATCCACACTCCGGGCAACCTGAATACCGCGCGCCGTTTCCGCCGCGCTTTGCCCCAGAGGCTTTTGACAAAATACCGCCGTGCCTGCTTCCAGAGCGGCAATGGCCTGCTCGGCGTGTAAGGCGGTAGGTGTGGCAATGACCAGGCCATCGAGCTCGAGCTGGAGCAACGCTTGCAGCGACGGCACCACCTCGGCTCCGGGTATGTTTGAGGCCGCCGCCATGGCGGCACTCCTATCAAAATCGCTTACAGCCGCGACCTCAACCGCGCCGGCGTCGACCATGGACCGCAAGCGGTGCCGGCCGATCCAGCCGACACCGAGAAATCCTACTCTCGGCCGTATCCGCTTGGCGAGATCATTCATGGCGGTTTCGGCGTATTCAAAAGAACTCATGGTCACTTATTGCTCGCTGATGATAATTGATGCACAGAACCCGCGGTCCATAAAGATCCATTGCCACGGTGCTGATGGAGGCCGGGCTGATCTCGAGACGAAGCAAAAAATCCAGCGGCATGCCCAGGCAATGCGCCAGCGCAAACCGAATGACATCGGCGTGGCTGACCAGCGTGACCGTCAAACCCGAATGGAGCTTGCACAGGCGCTCCATCAAGCCGATCGCCCGCGCCTGAACATCCGGCATGAACTCGCCGTTGGGGATGCGCGCGCAACTGCGGACCGCGTTGAAGGCGCGCCATTCCGATATGCCGCTCAACTCTTCGAACGTCCGGCCCGTCCAGTCGCCGTAATCGATTTCATCGAGTTCATCCGCGACTCGAATTCGCGCTTCCCTATTGTCAGCGAGCGCCATTGCCGTCTCTCTCGCGCGCGCCTGCGGGCTCGAGTAAATTGTCCCGATCTCTCGGGTTGCCAGCTGCTGGGCAAGCCGCTCGGCCTGAGCGCGACCGACTGAACTCAGATGGATTCCAGTCATACGGCCGGCGATTCTTTGATCGAGCAGCTCGGTGGCAGCGTGGCGGATCAAGAGAAATCGCGTCATCGTCGCACCGACATCAGTTCGGCATCCAACGGTTTACGGCTGAGGCGGTTCAGCCCTGAGATCAGTTTCAAAGGTCGGCCGGTCAGCGCCTCTTCGCGATACGCCGCGACGACGACGATGCGGCGAACAGTGCCGTACGGTGTATCGAGCCATCGCAGGTTCGCCGGAGCCTGATTTTTTTCCATCGCGATCACGCAAACCCTCGGTTGCCCCCGGCGCAACTCGCTCTCCTGGCGGCGCTCTCCGGCGCATATCGCCGCGTCATGCGGGCGCAGAAATCGGCGAATTCTTCGGCGCGCTGCGGCGGGCTCGTGTGGTGCGGCCGCACACCGCAAGATTCCGGCGTGAAACAGAACGTCAACGTGACGTCGAACTCTTCCAGCGCGCGCATCTGTCGATCGAACCATTCCATGGCGCCGGGTCGCAGGCTATCGGCCCAACTCAAACCGGTGCGCAAGTAACGAACGCCGAGCGCGCGCAGCCAGCGCGCGGAGTCTTCCAAGCGGTAATCTTCGAAGTGAAACCACTGGCAAATGCCAAGCTCGGGAGTGTAACGACGAAACTGCTCCAAGGCGGGTTTCGCCGTGCCATCCTCGCGCAGAAGCCCCATGTGGAAGTGACGGTAGTACGACGATCCCTCGGCTTCGCGGTGGCGCGTCGTTGCCGGCCAGGCGCGCGGCAAATCGTATAAACTGTACCAATGGATGCGCGGCGCTTGGCCGATCAGAAGTTCGGCGCTACGTTGCAGTCCCCACTCTTGCACTTCTTCCGCGCCGAAACTTGACACGCCCACCTCCGACACCCAGACCGGCAAATCGGTAACGGAGCGGATCTCCTCGATCTTCGCCGGCCATTCATGAATCGTCCAGTGATTCCAGTCCAGTGGAAAACCATGCACCGCCACCGTGTTGAGGCGCTCGAACACGCCCTGCTCTTGCATATTACGGATGAAGTTTGCGTCGATGGGAGCAATGCCGCCCAACACGCGCGTGAGATTTGGATTTTCCGCGGCAACGGCGACGCCCGCCAGTTTCACCATCCTGGCAAAGGAGCGCCACTCCGGATCGATTTCAAAGTCCCAGTGAGATTGATTATTCGGCTCATTCCAGAACATCACGGCTTCAACCATGACGGCTCCCCTGCTCGAGCCCATTGCCTCGCGGCGCTTCCGTGCACCGGCAGACATACACTTCCGGCTCGGGATTATCGTGAATGATAAACCCGGCGCTGCGCAGCAACGCTTCGCTGCAGGCTCGATTCGGTATCCACCAATTGGTCGGATCGCTGGAGTAGCTTTTCTCGATAAAGTACAAGCATGGGAAGCCCGCCTGTTCGAAGATCTCCTCCTCCCAAAAGAGATAGTCGTCGCGCAACCGCTCCACCTCATTGCTGCCGCGTTGCATGGATTGAAAAATAAACAGATCCTTGGCGACGTGGTCGCGAATCAGATCCAGGGCCAGCAGCGGATGGCGCAGATGGTAAAAGACGCCCATGAACAAGACGATGTCGAATTTTTCGCCGAGCGAGGCGACGTCGTAGACCGACAGTTTTTTCAGTTCGATCTCGGTGCCGCACATCTCGGCGGCAAAGCGCGCCTGCGCCAGATAATTATCGTCGAAATCGATGCCGACGACTCGCTGGGCGCCGCGCCGCTTCATCTCGATGGCGTAGAAACCGCCGTTACAGCCGATGTCCAGGACGGTTTTGCCGCTGAGGTCGTTTGGGATCGAGTGGGCGAAGCGGCGCCACTTGACCCGCGGGTAGTCGCCCAGAAAATGATCCGGCGCGGTCTGCACTCCGCTGAATTCGAGATTGTGAAACCAGGGACCTAAATCGCGCACGCGATGCTGGATCTCTTCCCGGCTCAGTTTACCGTCGATTTTTGCAAACATCCTCAGGGGTGAATGATCGTCCATGCTGGTTCAGTACGATGTCTTCGATTCGACTGCAGATCTTGCGCCGTTCACAGGCGGCGAAAGCGATGTTAAGCGCACAAAGATCCCGCCCCTTAGCACCTCAAACCCATCATTGTCGTTAGCCCAAGGCGCGATTTCTTAGGCTTATCGTTGCAATTTCGATCCCGCTCCGCGCTTGATCACCGGCGGAGCGATCTTGCCGGTGCAAGCCGCTTCGTTTCGAATAAAAGCTTCGGTGCGCTCGCGCGCCTCGTGGTCCGTGAACTGTTGCGGCGGCGACTTCATAAAGTAACTCGATGGACCAATGAGGGCGCCGCCGATGCCGCGGTCCAACGCAACCTTAGCGCAGCGCACGGCATCGATGACGACACCCGCCGAATTGGGCGAGTCCCATACTTCGAGCTTCACCTCGCAATTGAGCGGAACATTTCCGAACGTCGTGCCTTCCAGGCGGATGTAGCACCACTTGCGATCCTGCAACCACGGCACATAGTCGCTGGGACCGACATGCGCGTTATCGTTGGACATCGGGTAATCGAGTTGGCTGGTTACGGCATTGGTCTTGGAAATTTTTTTGGATTCCAGCCGCTCGCGTTCGAGCATGTTGAGAAAATCGGTGTTGCCGCCGAAGTTCAATTGATAGGTTCGATCCAGGCGCACGCCGCGCTCGCGAAACAGATGGGCCAGCATGCGATGGGTGATCGTCGCTCCTAGCTGAGATTTGATATCGTCGCCGATGATCGGCAGCCGGCGCTGCTTGAATCGTTTGCGCCAGTAGGGCTGCGACGCAATGAACACCGGAATGCAGTTCACAAACGCGCACCCCGCCTCCAGAACCTGCTCGACGTACCATTTGGTCGCCATCTCGGAACCCACCGGCAGATACGAGACGACGACGTCGGTGCCCGTGGAGCGAAGCGTGCCGGCGATATCATCGGTGGCGCCGGGCGCCTTGCGAATTTTTCCGCTCAGATACTTGCCCAAACCGTCATGGGTCATGCCGCGCCGCACCTCCACGCCGGTGTGCGGTACATCGGCGAACCGATAAGTGTTGTTCGGTTGCGCGAAGAGCGCTTGTGAGAGATCCTTGCCGACTTTATCGGCGTCGATGTCGAAGGCGGCGCTGAACTCGATATCGCGCACGTGATAACCGGCAAGGTTGACGTGCATTAAGCCGGGAACGAATTCGTTCGGATCGGCGTTTTTATAGAATTCGACCCCTTGAACCAATGACGACGCGCAATTGCCGACACCGATAAGGGCAACCCTGACTCTCTTGCCGTTCATCCGGGCACGCTCGCTTTCTCTCGCTGGCTCGGCTCGACCCAGGCTTTTAAAAATCCGTCGGGCCGCTCGTCGAGAGCGGCGAACGCGCCGGCGATTTGTTCGAGCGAAAAGCCGTGGGTGTAGAGAGGCTCGGGATCGAGCTCGCGTTTGCTCACCCGGTCCGCGGCAGCCTGCATGCCCGCGACATACCGCCGCGGGTCGCGTTCGTGGGCATTGATCACGTCGATGCCGCGCCAGTTCCAAAGTTGCATATTCACTTGCCGCGAGTCCTGATGATAGCCGGCGATGACAAGCCGGCCGCGCACGGCCACGAGCTCGCCGGCCAGATCGAGCGCCTCCTGTTCGCCCGCGGCTTCGATCACACGATCGCAGCCCAAGCCATGAGTGCGCTCCATCACGCGGGCAATCGCGGACGGTCTGTCGCCCAGCGCGATAGTTTCCACCGCGCCCCAGCGACGCGCAAACTGCAAGGCGAAGGGTCGCCGGGAGATGGCAATGACGCCGGCGCCGCGCCGGACCGCAAGCTGCACCAGCAGCGCGCCAACAAAACCGACGCCGACCAGCGCCACGGTTTGGCGCGGCTGGATGTCGCAGCGGCGAAAAATATTCATCGCGCAACCCAGCGCTTCGCCGGGAAAAATCTCGGTTCCAGACGGCAGTCGCACCAGGCTATCGGCGCGCGCGATGTCATACTCCGCATAGGCGCGTTCCGATAAGTAGGCAACCCGCTCGCCCGGTCGAACGTCCTCGACTCCCGCTCCCAGGGCATCGATCCGGCCCCAGCCCTCATGGCCCGGCGCGCCGGGTTCCGATGGATAGTGGAACCAGGGGCGGCCGCGCCAAAGCGCCAAATTCGAACCGCAGACACCACAACCGGTAACCCGGACACGAACCTCGAGAGGACCTGGTTGAGGCAGCGCCACCTCGGCGATTTCGACCTGCCGCGGCGCAACGATTTTTGCTGCAAGCATGGTTCGGCCGGTGTCCGTGTTCCCGTTCATGGTTAAATCGACTGCGATGTTTTTCCCGCTGCTCGTTGTTGCCGGTCTTGCGAAGCAAAGGCGCGCCGCAGCGCGGCCTTGCGTCGCACGCCGCCGGTTCGGTTGGGATTAGCCAGAGCGTGAACCTGCTCCAGGCCGCGCGCGCGGCGCAACCACTGGTAAAGTCTTTGCACGCCTTCTTCGGCACTGACTTTCGCCGACCAGCCGGTCGCTTCCTGGAACTTACGCGTGTCGGACACGTAGTAGCGCTGGTCTCCCGCGCGCCAGTCGCTGGTTTCGCAATGCGGCGGCGCGCCATGGAGCTCGACGATCATGTCGATGAGCTCCAGCAGGCTGACCGCCCGCGCCGGCCCGCCGCCCATGTTGAAGGCTTGGCCGGATATGTTGCGAATGTGGGCGCGCGCGGCCAAAAAGGCATTCACCAGATCATCGACGTAGAGCACGTCGCGCACCTGCATGCCGTCGCCGTAGAGGGTGATCGGCCGATCTTCCAACGCGCAAATCAAAAAGTGCGCGATCCAACCCTGATCCTCATTGCCCATCTGGTGCGGGCCGTAGATGCAGCTCATACGAAAAACCACCGCGGGCAGTCCGAAGGTGCGCGCGTAGTCGATCACATACTCATCGGCGGCGCCTTTCGAACAACCGTAAGGACTGTGCAAATCGAGCGGCCGCGATTCGTTGATGCCTCGTTCACACAATTTTGGGTTTATCGGCCGGTACGAGCCGCCGGCGCCGGTCAACGTAATGTCATCGAGCCCGCCATAAACTTTATTCGTCGATGTGAAGATCAGCGGCGCCGGTTCGTCGGCGCCGCGCAAAGCCTCGAGCAGATTGAGCGTTCCCATTGCATTGACGTCGAAATCATGGCGCGGATTGGCCAAGCTCGTGGTGACCGCTACTTGAGCGGCGAAGTGAAAGACCTGCTTGGCATTGCGCACGGCGCGGCGTAGCGCGTAGGGATTGCGCACGTCGGCACACTCCACCTGCACGCGCTCGCCGTGGGTCTCCAACAGCCATTTAAGATTGCGCTCAACACCGGGACGCGACAAATTATCGAACACCAGGACGCGCTCACCTTCACTGGCCAGGCGATGCGCGAGATTCGTGCCGATAAAGCCGGCGCCGCCGGTAATGACCACCGGCTGGGCCGGTCGCGCTGTGCTGCGACGGGCTCCGGGATACGGCTCGAGCGCTTGCCATAGGGCATCGAGACCGCCCTCGGCCCACAGGCGCGCCAGCAATTTCGCGCTGCCATCGCTGCGCCGCAGACCGAAGTGATAATCGCGATCGTCGGCGTGAAAACCGTCGCGCGTGGAAAACTCCGGATCGAGGTCGCGCGCGGCGTGCCAGTACAGTCTCTCCACCGGCGCTTCCAAAGCCTTGCCAAAGGCGCGCAGCTGCTCGTATTCGTCATGGCGCCACGTTGAGTATCCGGTAGCGCTGATCCAAATCTCGGCTCCGGAGCGGTGCTGTGTCAGAATCTGCTGCACGCTGTGAACCACGACCGGCCAACTTTCCCAGTTGGCTTGGCAGGTACCGGGAAATCCGTGGATGCCGACCGCGTCGATGTACTGCATCACGCCGCGCCGGAACATGAGCTCAAGCCAGTTCGGATCGAAGGCATTGAGCCCGGCGAGCACCGTGCGCTTACCGCGGCGCTGCGCCCAATAAGCCGCGCCGCCGATCATGGCACAAAATGTTTGCCAGTGCGGGTCGAGCGTGCGATCCCACTCGCTCAATTTATCCGGCTCATTCCACAGCTCGATCCATTCGAAGCAGTTGCCCAATCGGGTAATCAGCACGTCGATGAAATCGCCATAAGCTTTCGGATCCCAAGGCGGCGCGGAAAGACGCGGCGCGACCGCCTGGTTCGGCGGCGTGTAGAGCACGCACGGGATCAAGTTGACCTGCTTCGCCAGGTACGGTAACAGCCAGCTATACCAGGCCTCTCCCTCGGCGCTTTCCCAATCGGCCCAGGATACTACCGTGCGTAGATCGACGACTTTCAAGGCGCGTAGATCGGCGAGCACACGCTCCACGCCGTCGCGATCCCCGACACGAAAACTCTCGACGATTCCGACCCGCACTCCGGCGGCGCTTTCCGGCTCGGCGATTTGCGCGCGCAGGCTGGAATGTTTACATACCTGGGCTTTGGCGCCGTCCGCGCCCCGGCCGTTTTTTGCCTTCTTCACAGGGTCAATCCCCGTAAGGAGAGCTCGGCGCTGGCGCTATCGACGCGATCGCTGGCGATCTGTCCTTCGAGCCAATCGACCAGCTCCACTACGCCGTCCTCCAGTGTCACCCGCGGCATATAACCGATGACGGAATGAGCTTGGCCAATATCGGCAAAACAGT
This sequence comes from Deltaproteobacteria bacterium, assembly GCA_009379725.1. Lineage (GTDB taxonomy): Bacteria > Desulfobacterota > Binatia > UBA9968 > UBA9968 > WHTF01. The sequence goes on along the minus strand of WHTF01000089.1, from coordinate 3,458 downwards.
GGCGTATATCGCCGACCCGGTATTTGCCGGTTATTTGCGGCTCAAGGTAATCTTTGCCCAGCGCTTCCGCCATCCGTTCAGCCAGCTCGCCAATGGTATAAGCCCGGCCGCTGCCGATATTAAAAACCTTACCCACGGCGTCAGGCGCTTCCAGGCACAAGCGGCAGGCTTGCGCCACATCGCTCACGTTGACGAAGTCGCGTTGTTGCTTGCCGTCTTCAAAAATGAGCGGCGCCTTACCGTTAAGATAACGGGAAGCGAAGATCGCCAACACACCCGTATAGGGATTGGAGAGCGCCTGGCGCGGTCCATAGACGTTAAAAAATCGCAACGCCACAGCGGGAATATTGTATGCCCGGCCAATCATCAAACACATCCGCTCCTGGACATACTTGGAGAGCGCATATACAGAACTGAGGTTCGGGGATTTGCTCTCGGGAGTGGCAACCGGTTCCAGCACAGTGCCGCTCTCGTCAACCGGATCCCATGCACCCGCGCGCAACTGCGCCTGGGTGCGCTCAACGCCGCTATAAACGGCGCCATCGCGCGAGCGGTAAAGCCCTTCACCGTAAACGCTCATGCTTGACGCGACGATCAGGCGCTCGACGGGATGTTTGATGAGCGCTTCGAGTAGGACGGCGGTGCCGACATCGTTGATACTGGTGTAGCGCTCGACTTCGTACATGCTTTGACCGACGCCCACGGCCGCGGCGAAATGATAAACCGCATCGATGCCCTCGAGCGCCCGGTCCACCGCTGCACGATCGCGAAGATCGCCCCAGATGAGCTCAACATCCCGATTCAAGTACTGAGGAGTCTGTTTGTCGGCGCCGTGCACCTGCGAGCATAGGATATCGAAGACTCTGACGCGATGACGGTGCTGCAAAAGCTCATCGGCTAAATGTGAGCCGATGAAACCAGCTCCGCCGGTGATCAGGATTTGGGACATTGAGTAATTTGCTTCCCCTCGAATTCTTATTCGTAATGTTACAGCTGTCGGGACAGAACCGAGTTGGTTGAGAGCACGCGAAAAGTGGATTGTTGATTCGGCAAATGTTTGGAGTCCCGGCTGTCTTGTAAATTCGCTGCATCAGGTGAGAGCAACAAATATGCCACGGGAACGATATAAATTTCGCTTTTAATTGTGTGCGGTCGCATACATGGTTGAGGTCCAGGAACGAAGCAACAATGATTCAAGACGGAAGCTACTCAGCAGTAAAAGCTTTTATGACTTACGGTCGATGCTGCGGCCACTCATCCAAGTGCTGCAGAACAGGATTCCCCATGGGAGGTGCGCATCGACAGCAGCAGAGCCCCACGTCCCGAAACAGCGACAAGCGCGGTCTCGGATGTGTTTCGTTTCCGCGATTTTCCAAACTACTGTGGTGGTTAGTTTTTCACGACGCGGAAAATACATTTGCTCGCCGGACTCAAGCTGAAGTCAATCTTATTGAAACCCCGCTGGAGGTATGTTAACTCAATGAATTCCGAGGAAATCTCCGATGCAGAAAATAGATTTCGATAAAGGCGGCGGCTTGGTGCCGGTGATCGTGCAGGACTACCGCTCGCGCGAAGTTCTGATGGTCGCCTACATGAACAGAGAAGCCTGGGAGAAGACCAAGAAAACCGGTAAAGCCCATTACTACAGCCGTTCACGTAAAGGACTTTGGTTCAAAGGAGAGGAGTCCGGCAACTTTCAAGAGGTCAAAAACGCTTTTATCGATTGCGACCACGACACCTTGCTGCTGCAAGTCAGACAGATCGGCGGCGCCGCTTGTCACGAAGGATATCGCAGTTGTTTTTTCCGCAAACGCGCCGGCGGCAACTGGAAAGTCACCGACAAAAGGATCTTCGACCCCAAGGAGGTCTACAAAAAGTGAGCGAGCTGAAGCTGGGGATTCCCAAGGGCAGTCTCGAAGCCATGACCATCGAGCTTTTCAAGAAATCCGGCTGGAAAATCTCGACCACAAGCCGCAGTTATTTTCCGTCCATCGATGATGAGACCTTGCGCTGTAGCCTGGCGCGGCCCCAGGAAATGTCGCGTTACGTGGAGTCCGGCACTCTGGATGTGGGAATAACGGGAAGAGACTGGACGATGGAAAACGGCTCCGAGGTTCACGTCGTCTGCGAAATGATCTATTCGAAAACCAGCTTCCGTCCGACGCGCTGGGTCGTCGCCGTGCCGCAGGATTCTCCGATCAAGAAGATCGAAGATCTCCGCGGCAAAAGAATTTCCTCAGAAATGGTCAACTTCACGAAACGCTATTTTGCCGAGAGACAGATACCGGTCGAAGTGGAATTCTCTTGGGGCGCCACCGAGGCCAAAGCGGCGGAAGGATTGGTCGATGCCATCGTCGAAGTCACTGAAACCGGCAGCACGATCCGCGCTCACGGGCTGAAAATTATCCAGGAGCTGATGGAATCTTGCCCCCAATTGATCGCCAACAAGCAGGCTTGGCAGGATCCTTGGAAGAGGGAAAAGATTGAACAGATCAGACTATTGCTGCTCGGCGCCCTATCGGCTGAAAATAAGGTCGGTATTAAGTTAAATGTTGCCGAAGCGGATCTCGAAAACGTTATTCAGTTGATTCCCAGCATTACGGCTCCAACGGTGGCAACGCTGCATCCTTCTCCCAGCCTGAAAGGTATCAAATGGTTTTCCGTGGAGAGCGTGCTCGAAGAAGCCAAGGTGCGAGACTTGATCCCGCAGTTGATACGCCATGGAGCGGTGGGGATCATCGAGTACCCGCTCAACAAGGTGATCTAACAGGCTGCTGTCGTAAATAAAATTCTTCGGCTCAAGAATATATTTTTGAGCAGGCAAAACTTACAGCCGAGAATGGACAAGCGTCGGTCTGTTCAATAGTCTTAGTGAACTGATCTTTGCTCCTGCTCGTACGGCTCGATTCATTATTTCGGATTGCCATTACTGCCTCCCTTAACGCAGCTTTTAATTTATTGCCGCGATAGTGTTCAGCTCGCTTTTCGCTGACCTTTGGCAGCTTGGAGTTGGTTCCCTAGTTTCTCAAGCTCAGTGCTACTCACAAGCTCACGAACCTTCGGAAACATCTTTCCCTCTTCCTCCTCCTCAGCATGATGCTCGACATTGTCGATAAGCTCCTCGAGCCTGTCCTCGAAATCTTCACCACCGGAAAGAGTATCCATCTCTTTGAGCAGCGTTTTAACCTTGTTGTGTTCTTCGACTGACTCACGGACCATTTCTTTTAACTCGTTGAATTTCTGCATAGCCGGATAAAACACGCTCTCTTCAATGTGCGCATGAACCTCCAGCTCAGTTTTAATCTGCTTGAAAATAGTTTTCTGCTCGTTTTGATCAGCACTTTCAGCCTCTTCGAATAGCTCTTTTACCTTGGCGTGATCTTGTTTCAAAAGCTCTAAAGCATCCATTTTGACACCTCCTTATAATTAGCGTTCGCAATAAAGAAGCCAAGCCTCAG